>JAAEZO010000069.1 GCA_018222825.1 Gammaproteobacteria bacterium | reverse complement strand
CCGGGTTCTTCAGCTTCACCCCGGCGGTATCACAGCGCTGGTTCAGACCACCACCCACGTAGCGCTCCACATCCAGTGAGCTGAACGACTGCTGACCACGACGCTTAGCGCGCACGCAAAAAGTCTTGCCGGCCAGCTGGTCGCCAAACATTTCCTGGGTCAGGGTCAGAATGTCGTCCAGTGACTCGACCTTGTGCTCAACCACTTCCAGAAACGACTGAATACCCGGAATACAGGCCAGAACGTCTATCATGTTCTGACGGTGCTCAGCGGTAAGAATATTGGTACGAACGATCAGCTTGTCCCAATCGGACCGGATCTTGATGTTCTCATCCAGGGGCTTGAGCACATTACGAATATTGCTCTGCAGAATCTTGCTCATGCGCTGGCGCACCGACTTGCTCTTGATGGTAATTTCTGGATGCAGCTTGATAATAAATTTCATAGATTCGGTACGCCTAGGACAACAAAAAAATAGAACAACAAAAAATAAAGCCCGGCATTATACACAACAATGCCGGGCCTTTGCTCAAATAATAACAGTTGCTAACCCGTGAGCCATATCACTGAGGCGCAAACAGCTCCAACGGCGGGGTAAACCTGGGCTTGCCTTGAGAAATAGTGATCTCCACCCGCCGGTTACGGCGCCGGTTTTCAGAGGTGTCGTTAGGCTCCAGTGGCCGGGTTCCGGCCATCCCCAGCACCACCATGCGCTCCTCTTCAAAACCTTCCACCTGCATCAGCTGATCCGCCACCGACAGCGCCCGTTGAGAAGACAGCTCCCAATTGGAGCTGAACAGCTCGTTACTGGTCTGAATATCGTCGGTATGGCCGGCTACCAGAATCTCGCCGGGGATGTCCTTGAGCAAGTTGCCAATCTGGCGCACCACCGGCCAGAACTGGGGTTGCAAAAAGGCGGATCCCGCCGAGAAAGAGGCATTTTCCTTGATGCGGATGATAACCTGCTGCCCCAGCGCCTCGACTTCAATCGCGTCGTTTTCAATGGAATCATTCAACGCCTCGGCAAGCTCCCGCGCCAGCGTTATGGTTTGCGGATCGGTTGGCGGCGAGTCGGATTGCTCTCCCCCGCTTAAATTACCATTCTCGCGGCTTTCTCCGCCCGATATGTCCTGATCACCAGGATCAAAGTCCAGCTCGGTCTGGGTCGAGTCGGTGGTGTGCTGCATGATGACATCAATGGGCGTAGGCTGCGGCTGGCCGGGCCGGAACTCCAGCGCGATAACCGAGGTTCCCTTGGGAATGCCGTCTGCCTCTATCAGGTTCTGTACCCCGAAGGCGTATTTCATGCTGCCGGCAACCTGCTTGAACTTGAGCACGTCCATTTCGGCAAAGGCCAGCAGCAATACGAAAAAACTCATCAATATAGTCGCCAGATCGGCAAAGGTCGCCATCCAGGCCGGGGCGCCCGCCGGCGCAGCCTTGCACTTTTTGGCCACTATTCCTCCTTCGACCGCTTGCTGTCGGCCAGGTAATTTTCCAGCAGGCCCTGCAGCACCCGCGGATTTTGCCCGTCTTGAATGCCCAGCACCGCATCCAGAATCAGGGTGCGGTTAAGCCGCTCCTCTTCGGAGCGCAATTCCAGCTTGTCGGCAATGGGCAGGGCTATCATGTTGGCCAGCATGGCGCCGTAGAGGGTGGTCAGCAACGCGATCGCCATGGCCGGGCCTATCGCCTTGGGGTCATCCATGTTGGCCAGCATGGCCACCAGACCGATAAGGGTACCAATCATGCCCATGGCCGGCGCCACGTCGCCCAACGCTCGAAAGATTTTTGCCCCCTGCTCCTGCCGTTCGGCAGTCAGGTCGATGTCTTTTTCCAGCGCCGCCTTCACCACCCCCTGCTCGTGGCCATCCACCAGCATATCCACCGCCTTTTGCAGAAAAGGATTGGTAATGTCGGCTTCTTCCAACGCCAGAAAACCGCCTTTACGGGCCGAATCCGCCAGCACCACCACCCGCTCGATCAGGTCTTCCGGTTTTTCCAGCTTGAACATGAAGGCCTTGGCCGCCACCTTGGCCGCCCCCAGAAACTGGCCCAGGTTGAACTTCATCATCACCACGAAGAGAGAGCCGACAAATACGATGAAAAATGACGGGACATCCACATAAAGACCGAGGCTGCCCCCCAGTATCATGGCCATGCCGATAAAGGCCATTCCACCGATCAATCCGATAATCGTTGCCAGATCCAAAGCAAGGTCCTCATTGGTTATTGCATGGGTTATTGCATACTGTTGCGGTCATAAACGAGGCCAATATTACCTCGTTACCGCCTGACTTGTCGCTGCCGGTGTTATCGGCCGTCTCAATATTTTCTGAACCGGCAACAGCAAAGCGGCCGTCGAACGGGTCTATATGTTTCGCCAAAAGCGTAACGGCAATGTTACTATTGCCCCCCATTTTGCCGCCTAATCACAGAGGATGCCCGTGGCTACCAAAAAACCGGAAAATATGGATTTTGAAAGCGCCCTCGCAGAACTGGAAAATCTGGTCAATCAGCTGGAAGAGGGTGATCTGAGCCTGGAGCAGTCGCTCAAGTCCTTCGAGCGGGGCATTCAACTGGTGCGCGCCGGTCAGTCGCGACTGACCCAGGCCGAACAGCAGGTACAGATATTGCTGCAGCAGGATGAAGAACAACTGGTGGCGTTCACTCCGGGTCAGGAGGAGCGCTGAGGTGGGCTTTATTCGAATGCAACAGCACTACCACGAGCGCATAGCGCGGGTACTGAGCAATGCCATTGCCGACCTGGACCCTCTCGCCCCCGGGCTGAGAGCCGCCATGGAATACGGCCTGTTACAGGGCGGCAAACGGGTTCGTCCCATGCTGGTGTATGCCAGTGGCGAGCTGCTGGGTCAGGCCAATGCCGCGGCGCTGGACGCGGCGGCGGCGGCGGTAGAATGCATTCACGCCTATTCCTTGATCCACGACGACCTGCCGGCCATGGATAACGACGACCTGCGCCGGGGCAAGCCCACGGTGCACAAGGCCTTCGATGAGGCCACCGCCATTCTGGCCGGTGATGCCCTGCAGGCGCTGGCTTTTGAACTACTCAGCCGGCATCAGCACGGCCTGAGTGCCGAGCGTCAGTTGCGCATGATGCAGGAACTGGCCCGGGCCAGCGGATATAACGGCATGTGTGGTGGCCAGGCGCTGGATATTCAGTGCGAAGGCAAAGCCATCGATCGCGCCACCCTGGAAAGCCTGCACCGCCACAAGACCGGGGCGCTGATCCGTGCCGCCGTTCGTCTGGGCGCCCTCTGTGCCGAGAACATGGAAGAAACGCACCTGACGGCCCTGAGCCGTTATGCCGAGGCCATTGGCCTGGCGTTTCAGGTGCAGGACGATATTCTGGATATCACCGCCGACACCCAGACCCTGGGCAAAACCCAGGGCAAGGATCTAGTGCAGCAGAAAAGCACCTACCCGGCCCTGCTCGGCCTCGACGGTGCCCGTCGTCTGGCAAACGAGTTACAGCAGCAGGCGCTGTCGGCGCTGGCTGATATCCCCTATCCAACTCAAACACTGGAAGCATTCGCTCATTACATCGTTAAACGCGATTACTAGGGCGAGGACAATAATAAGCTTATGAGTCTGAATATTGCCGATTACCCGACCCTGGCGCTGGCCAACCTGCCCGATGAGCTGCGCAGCCTGCCTCAGGAGCGACTGCCCGCCCTGTGCGACGAGCTGAGATCCTACCTGCTGCATTCGGTCAGCCGCAGCAGCGGCCACCTGGCCTCCGGTCTCGGGGTGGTGGAGCTGACCGTGGCGCTGCATTACGTCTATAACACCCCCTTCGACCGTCTGGTGTGGGACGTGGGCCATCAGGCCTACCCGCACAAGATACTGACCGGCCGGCGCGAGCGCATGGCCAGCATTCGCCAATATCAGGGGCTGCATCCTTTTCCCTGGCGGGACGAAAGCGAATACGACACCCTGTGTGTCGGGCATTCCAGCACCAGCATAGGGGCGGCACTGGGCATGGCCATTGCCGCCGCTGACGAGCAGAAAGGCCGCAAGGTCGCCGCCATTATCGGTGACGGTGCCATTACTGCCGGCATGGCGTTTGAAGCGCTGAATCATGCGGGCGATATTCATAAAGACATGCTGGTGATCCTCAACGACAACGAAATGTCGATTTCGGAAAACGTCGGCGCGCTCAACAATCACCTGGCGCGAATCATGTCCGGCTCGCTGTACAGCACCCTGCGCGAGGGCGGCAAAAAAGCACTGGAGATAGTGCCGCCGCTGAAGGAGCTGGCCCGTCGTACCGAAGAACACCTCAAGGGCATGGTCATTCCCGGCACCCTGTTTGAAGAATTCGGCTTCAATTATGTCGGCCCCATCGACGGCCACGACATCAATACCCTGGTCGAGACCCTGCGCAACATGCGCAAGCTCAAGGGACCACAGTTTCTGCATATCATGACCCGCAAGGGCAAGGGCTATCTGCCGGCAGAGCAGGATCCCATCGGCTACCACGGCGTCCCTAAATTCGATCCGGCCGAGAGCGTGCTGCCCAAGAGCACACCCGCCAGCCCCAGTTATTCCGCCATTTTCGGCAACTGGTTGTGCGACATGGCCAAGGCATGCCCGCAGTTGATGGCCATCACCCCGGCGATGCGCGAAGGCTCCGGCCTGGTGCGTTTTTCACGGGAATTCCCCAAACGCTATTTCGATGTGGCCATCGCCGAGCAGCATGCGGTGACCCTGGCGGCGGGCATGGCCATCGAAGGCAAGAAGCCGGTAGTGGCAATCTACTCCACCTTTCTGCAGCGAGCCTACGATCAGCTGATCCACGACGTGGCGCTGCAAAACCTGGACGTGCTGTTTGCCATCGACCGGGCTGGCATCGTCGGTGCCGACGGCCCCACCCATCAGGGTGCCTATGATCTGAGCTTTATGCGCACCATACCCAACATGGTGATCATGACCCCGGCGGACGAAAACGAATGCCGACAGATGCTCTACACCGGTTACATGCATCCGGGGCCGGCGGCGGTGCGTTACCCACGCGGCAACGGCAGCGGTGTCGAACTGCAGCAATCGATGACGGCTCTGGAACTGGGCAAGGGACGAGTGATTCGCACCGGTAGCAAGGTGGCCCTACTCAACTTCGGTACCCTGCTGGCAGAGGCGACTGCCGCCGCCGAAACGCTTGACGCCACCCTGGTGGACATGCGCTTCGTGAAGCCGCTGGACGAGGAACTGCTGCTGTCGTTGCTGGCCGATCACCAGCTGCTGGTAACGGTGGAAGAAAATGCCATCATGGGCGGCGCCGGCTCGGCGGTCGTTGAATACCTGATGCGCCACAAGAAGCCGGTACCGGTGCTGAACCTGGGTCTGCCCGATGTCTTTATCGAGCAAGGCAGCCAGCAGCAAATTCTGGCCAAACTGGGCTTGGATGCCGATGGTATGGTGCAATCGATCCGGGAATATCAGATTAGATAGCAATTTAGGGAATGGAGAGCTGTATCCATCCCCTAATCCCTAATTTTCAGCTTACATATTCGGATAGTTGGGGCCGCCGCCGCCTTCCGGCACCAACCAAACGATGTTCTGGGACGGATCCTTTATATCGCAAGTCTTGCAGTGTACGCAGTTCTGGGCGTTGATCTGGAAACGTCTGCCCGCTTCTTCCTCAACCACTTCGTAAACTCCGGCCGGACAGTAACGCAGCGCCGGTTCCGCCCAGGTCGCCAAGTTCTTCGTCAGCGGAATACTGGCATCCTTGAGCTGAAGATGACAAGGCTGGTTTTCTTCGTGGTTGGTGTTCGACAGGAATACTGAGGACAATTTGTCGAAGCTTAGCTTGCCGTCGGGCTTAGGGTAGGAGATAGGCTGGCATTCGGACGCAGGCTTCAGCTCAGCGTGATCCTGCCGCCGGTCGTGCAGGGTAAACGGTAACTTGCCACCGAAGCAGTTCTGGTCGACGATATTGAAGGCGCCTCCCAGCAAGGTGCCGAACCTGTGCATCGCCGGCCCGAAATTGCGACTACGATACAGCTCATCAAAAAGCCAGGAGCCTTGGTACTTATCGGTGAACGCAATCAGGTCCTTTCCACCTTCGTCGCCGGCGGAGAGCGCCTCGAAAATGGCTTCGGCGCCGAGCATACCGGACTTCATCGCGGTATGGGTGCCCTTGATCTTGGAAAAGTTCAGGGTGCCGGCATTGCAGCCAAGCAAGAGCGCGCCGGGCATAGTCATCTTCGGTAGCGAGTTGAAGCCGCCCTTGGCGATTGCGCGGGCACCGTAGGACACGCGCTTGCCCCCCTCGAGATATTGTCTGAACAGCGGGTGGTACTTCATTCGCTGGAGCTCATCAAACGGACTCAACCAGGGGTTGCTGTAGTTGAGGTCGATGATAAGCCCCACCACCACCTGATTATCCTCCGCATGATAGAGAAAAAAGCCACCATTGGTATTTTTATGGCCTTCACCGGTCAGGGGCCAGCCCGCGCCGTGCACGACCAAGCCCGGCTGATGCTTGTCCGGGTCTATATCCCAGAGTTCCTTGATACCGATCCCGTAATGCTGAGGATCGGTACCCTTGTCCAGAGCGAACTTTTCGATCAACTGCTTGCCCAGATGACCGCGGCAACCTTCGGTGAACAGTGTGTACTTGGCATGCAGCTCGATACCCTGCATATAGCTGTCTTTTTGCTGACCATCCTGAGCTATACCCACGTCTCCGGTGGCGATGCCCTTGACCGACCCATCCTCGTTAAAGAGAACTTCAGAAGCGGCGAAACCCGGAAAGATATCGACACCCAATGCCTCGGCGCGTTCGCCCAACCAGCGACACAGCTTGCCCAGACTGGCGACGTAATTGCCGTTATTATGCATGGTCTTGGGCATCAACGCGCTTGGGATGCGACGAGCGTTTTCGATATCCTTGAGCAAGTAAAACTGATCTTCTGTGACAGCGGTGTTCAAGGGTGCCCCCAACTGCTCCCAGTCCGGGAACAACTCGTTCAGCGCTCGCGGCTCAATGACGGCGCCGGAAAGGATATGGCCGCCGACTTCGGAGCCTTTTTCAACCACACAGACCGTCAGTTCCTGTTCGGCATCCTGTGCCTGTTGCATCAGCCGGCAGGCGGCCGACAACCCGGCAGGGCCGGCGCCGACGATAACCACATCGAATGCCATGGACTCTCTATTCATCACTATCCCCGTATAACAATAAAGTCAGGGGGCCGTCATGACAGCCCCCTTACAGTAAGCCTGATCCAGCCTCAGAAAATCAGATGGGTTGCCAGCGCCACCAAGGGAATAGCCAGAACCGTTCTGATAAGAAAAATAACAATAAGATCTTTCACCGACAGCGGAATATCGGACTCCAGCATGGCATTCGCGCTTTCGGTAAAAAAGATGATCTGGACAGTAGACAGGGTGCAGACAAAGAACACGCTCATGGGCGCAACATCGGCCCCGGCGATGATGATGGCAGGCAGGGCAATCTCGGCAATGGAGAGCAGCACCGTCGGGGCTATCTTGTCCGCATCGGGCAAGGCGAGCAAGTTGAGCAAGGGCTCAAACACCACTCCCAGGTAGTCGAATACCGGCGTATAGGTGCCGACGATCAGCGCTATGGTGGCAATCGATAAAATATAGGCGACAATTTTCTGAGCAAAGGTCGCCGCCTCCCAGAAATATTTATAGAAGACATCAGGGCCTGTCATCGACGCCCGCTCGACGGCGGCGCTGCAGGCACGTGTCCATATATTGCCGTTCGGTACACCGAGCTCCGCTTCGTCCTGAGGCGACAGCCCGTCAAAATAGATATCCTGCTTGTGATTGAGCGGCGGAAGTCGAGTAACCACGGCTGCTAGTACAAAGTTAATAATGAAGGATGAAATGATCATGTGCGGAAGGTAATCCATGATGCCACCGATCGAGGCCAGCAACGCAAAGAAGCCCAGGCTACAGATACTGAAATTGGTGGCAATACTGGCTGCTTCACGCTGGGTATAATGACCGCTTTTATAAAGCTTATTGGTGATAAAGATACCGACAGCTGGCGCAGCGACAAAGGAGGCAACTGCATCCACGGCCGAGCGACCCGGCAACCGGTAAAGGGGCCGCATCAGCGGTTCCATCAAGGTACCGATAAATTCGAGAAAGCCGAACTCGGTGAGAAACAGCACAAAGAAGCCTGCGATGACAACCGTCAGGAACACACTGCCACCAAGATAGAGTGCCAAGCCGCCGACATCCTTGTGTAAAAACCAGTCGGGCCCGATTTTAAACACCAGCAGAGCAGCAAACACAGCCCCCAGTACGAAGAGCAGACCGGCAATAGCATTATCTTTGTGGTGATAGCGTTTCAATGCGGTATTGCTGGTCACCCTGGAGGCAATCCAGGTAATGCACAACAGCACTGTGAGCCCTAGAGTGATGTACTCTAGATTCGTTCCCAGAAATGCCTTGATGGCGCCGATGATGGTTACCAGCGGCACATTCGATTTATCTGCATCGACCGAGAAGGGCACAAAAAAAATCAGCAAACCAACCACGCTGCCAAACAGCGCCTTCAAAGCGCCACTGCTCCTTCCCTGTACTATTTCAGCGTCATTCATCCATCTATCTCCATATTTGATTATGCTGAAGGCCCCCGGACATGATTCCGGGGGTACTCCCTTCACCGGCACCCGAAGCGAACCATTCACTTCGGGCTGCACTACTTCAATCAACTCACACCCAGCAAACCTCCCTGATGCTTGTTGCTTCGGACGTCATTGCGCCAGCTGTACGGTCAGCTGCGGCAGCACCTCAAACAAATCCGCCACCAGACCATAATCCGCTATCTGAAAAATCGGGGCTTCTTCATCCTTGTTGATTGCAACTATCACTTTGGAATCCTTGATACCAGCCAAGTGCTGGATTGCGCCGGAAATGCCGACTGCAATATAGAGATCCGGGGCCACTATCTTGCCGGTCTGGCCAACCTGCATGTCGTTCGGTACAAAACCGGCATCAACAGCGGCACGGGAGGCACCAACGGCGGCGCCCAGCCGGTCGGCCAGTTGTTCAATCAAGGCAAAATTCTCGCCATTACCCATACCCCGTCCGCCGGAGATAACGATGCGTGCCGCAGTCAGTTCCGGTCGAAAAGAGCCGGATACTGTTTCATCGATAAAGCGGGAGAGTCCGGCATTGCAAGCAAGTTCCAGGGTATCAATCACTGCTGCATCTCTGCTGGCGGCCATGGCTTCGAACGCAGTGCTACGTACCGTGATCACCTTGACCGGATCCAGAGATTGGACGGTGGCGATGGCATTACCGGCATAGATGGGCCGCTTGAAGGTATCAGTGCTGTCGACAGCAACGATATCGGACAACTGTCCTACATCCAGCAGCGCGGCGACGCGTGGTAGCAAGTTCTTGCCAGTGGTAGTGGCCGGAGTCAGTACATGGTGGTAATCCTTGCCGACTTCACGTACCAGATGCACCACCAGCAATGCAACATTTTCGGCCAGCTGATGCTCATAGGCCTGGTTATCCGCCAACAGCACCCGGGAAACACCAGCAACCCTGGCTGCCTCTTCTGCGACGGCCTGACAACCAACACCAGCCACCAGTATTTCTATATCTCCTCCTATTTGGGCTGCCGCCGAGACCGTATTCAAAGTAGCCGATTTCAGGCTGCCGTTATCATGTTCCGCAACAATCAGAATGGCCATCAGATCACCTTCGCTTCGTTTTTAAGTTTGTCGACCAGCTCCTCAACCGAAGCTACCTTGATGCCCCCCTGGCGCTCGGCCGGCGGCTCCACTTTCAGTAGTTGGGCATGAGCTCGCAGTTCCACCCCCAGCTCTGTCGGGGTTCTGATCTCCAGAGGCTTTTTCTTCGCTTTCATGATGTTCGGCAACGAGGCATAACGCGGCTCATTGAGGCGAAGATCCGTGGTAATGATCGCAGGCAGCCGCAGGCCGATAGTTTGCAGGCCGCCGTCGACTTCCCGAGTGACCAGGATCTCTTCGCCCTCCACTTTTATCTCGGAGGCGAACGTGCCCTGCCCCATGCCAGTGAGTGCGGCCAACATCTGGCCGGTCTGATTGTTATCGGCATCAATGGCCTGCTTACCCAGCATCACCAGGTCCGGCCTTTCCGCAGACACCACCTTGGCAAGCAATTTGGCTACCGACAAAGGTTCCTGGTTTATCTCGGTCTCGACATGGATACCTCGATCGGCCCCCAGTGCCAGTGCCGCGCGGATCTGCTCCTGTACGGCCTTCGGGCCAATGGACACAACCACGACTTCAGCGACCGTGCCGGCTTCCTTCAGCCGGATCGCTTCTTCGACGGCGATTTCGCAGAACGGATTGAGCGCCATCTTGACGTTGCTCAGATCTACATCGCTGTGATCCGCTTTGACGCGAACCTTGACGTTATAATCAATAACTCTTTTAACGGTGACCAGAATCTTCATATCAAAAACCTCCGTTTATAAACGGGAGACAAGTTGCCAGCCGGCAAGCTGCCCGGTGTCAGTCCTTCAGCACAGTACGGGCGATAATATTGCGCTGGACCTCGGATGAGCCTTCATAGATGCGCATAATACGAACATCGCGAACATAGCGTTCGAGCGGCATTTCACGGGTGTAACCGTAGCCACCGTGGATCTGCAATGCCTTGTCAGTAATGCGCCCGGCTGCTTCGGATGCGTAGAGTTTCGCCATTGCCGACTCCTGCGAAAACTGCTCTCGCTGCTCACGCTTGGTCGCCGCCTTCAGACCGAACATGCGTGCTGCTTCCAGCTCGGTCGCCATATCGGCAATCATCCATTGCAGCCCCTGAAACTCGGCAATGGGATGGTCGTTAACCTCACGGGTTTTGGCCCAGAATAGGGCAGCTTGATAGGCCGCACGGGCGATTCCCGTACAGCTGGCGGCAATTTCAACGCGTCCGTTATCCAGCACATGCATAGCGGTACGAAAGCCCTTTCCCTCTTCTCCACCCAGCAGGTTCCCGGCCGGCACCTCACAGTCCAGCGCCACTTCAAAGACGTGCCCGCCCTTCAGTCCCATGGTGCGTTCGGGAGAGCTCACCTCGACTCCGGCCGAGTGACGATCGACGATAAAGGCGCTGATGCCGCGGTGACCGGCACTCTTGTCGGTCTTGGCGTAAACCACCAGGAAGTCCGCTTCAGCTGCATTGGAAATGAAATGTTTAACACCGCGGATGCGGTAACCATTTGCGGTTTTTTCCGCAACGGTACGCATGGCAGCCGGATTAGATCCCGCGCAGGGCTCTGTCAGTGCAAAACCACCGAGCTTTCGCCCGGCCGCGGCATCCGGCAGCCAGGCCTGTTTCTGCGCCTCAGTCCCCCCCAGCAGGATCGAGTCGGTGGACAGAAAATGCGCCGTGACCATAGAGGCGGTGGAGCCGCAGGCCGCCGCCAGATGTTCGACTGACAAATACAAAGCAACCGCGGACACCCCAGTACCGCCATAGGCTTCCGGAAGGTTCATTCCCATGATGCCGATGTCGGACAGGGCCGGCCGGTGGCAAGTTGCCGACAGCCCTCCCTCGTCTATTTCCGCCGCCGCCGGTGCTATCACCTCCTGACAAAAACGCCGCAGCGAATCGGACAAGATCTGATCATCTTCGGTAACCGTAATATTCATATTCATCTCTCCTGGATATACCGATTCAGGTAAAAAACCTGGTCATTTCGTACTTCAGGTAATTTTGGGACGCAGCTGCCCCCACCTGCAGAAATCGGCTAGTGCAACATGGGTGTTATTGGTTTCAGACCCTGGGACTCAGGGCCGCTGGTGTTAAGGTTTGGGAGCCAAGCCGAACAGATCGCCGTTGTGCTCACCTAAGGTCGGTGCCGTCTGGGGCGCAGATGTTTGCCAACCACTAGCCCGAATAGGCTGAACCATCATGGGGATGTCCCCGAGGCGAGGATGATGCTGAGTCGGTAATAATTGACGTTCACCATGACGAGCGTGCGCCAGAGCTTCATCCATCGAAAGCACAGGTGACGCAGGAATTCCGGCCTCGGCTAAAGCCCCAATGGCAGCCGATACGCTGTGTCCGGCAAGCCAGGACTCTATCAAATCGCGTAATTCGGGCTCATGGCGGGTACGTTCTTCATCGGAGCAAAAACGGGGATCTTCGGCGATGGATGGCTGATCCATAACTCTACAAAGGGCTGTGAACTGCCGATTATTCAGCACCGCGATAATCACCTGCCCATTCTGGGCAGAGAAGGAGCCGAACGGTGTAGACAGCGGGTGCCGGTTGCCGACTCGTCCTGGGGCTTCACCACTGAACATCCACTGTGCTACCGGGGTCGGCATCAACGAGAAGAGGCAGTCCAGCATGGCAATGTCCAAATGTACGCCTGCGCCACTACGCTGGCGATCGAACAGGGCTGCCAGTATGGCCCAAGAGGCATAGAGCCCCGCCACCAGATCGGCAATAGATTCGCCGACCTTGGTCGGTTCGCCATCCTCCTCACCGGTGATCGCCATCATGCCGGACATTGCCTGAACCACCAGATCGTAGGCTGGTAGCTGGCTATGCTCGCCACTCTGACCGAAGCCGGAAATGCTGGCGTAGATGATATCCGGGTTAACCGCTTTAACCGCTTCGTATCCCACACCAAGACGCTTGGCCACACCAGGTTTGAAGTTTTCAACAAAGACATCAGCATCACGCGCCAGCTCCAGTACCCGGGACAGGTGATCGCTGTTTTTAAGATCCGCCACCACACCTTTCTTATTGCGGTTCATCAGGGTGAACAGGGCGCTTTCCCCGGCCTTAAAGGGACCCACATGACGATACTCATCTCCCGCCGGCGGCTCTACCTTGATAATGTCGGCGCCCAGATCCGATAACAAGGCAGTACAGAAAGGACCGGATAAAACTCGGGTCAGGTCGACTACTTTGATCCCCTCTAGGGGCTGGCGCTTACTATTCAGTTCCATGACAGGGCACTCTCTTATTCATCCTTTGATGTTAAAATCAAGTTTGTCATCACGTTATCATTGTGTAAAATATTAGTTATGTATATTGACTATATGATTTTCTGATAGTGATTACGCTTCACCAACTCAAAGTTTTCGTAGCGGTTGCCGAATATGGCGGAACCTCTGCAGCCGCCCGCAGCCTGCACCTTTCACAACCGGCGGTATCGCTTATCGTCCGCAACCTGGAAACAGAACTGGGAGCCGAGCTGTTTATCCGTAATCCCCCCAAGGGACTTTCGATCACCCCGTTTGGTCGCGGTAAGCTGGAAGAGGCTCGCTCCCTGTTGTCCAGGGCGGACATGTTCAGGGAACCTCAAGATGCGGGCGAACAGCTTCGCGGCCAGATCACAATCGGCTATTTCACCACGCTGGGGCCCTCCTATATCCCCAGCCTGATCCAACGCCTGAGAAGCAGACTGCCCAAAGTCGAGATCCAATTACGCGAAGGCGATCTTAGCTCGGTCAGCCGCATGCTCGATACCGGTCAGGTCGAACTGGCCTTGACCTACGATCTGGGCATGACCGGACGACCCCAGGTGTATCTGCTGAAGGAATGCCAGTTCTATGCTGTCCTGCCGCCGGAACATCTACTGGCACAACAGGATAGCGTTTCCCTCGAAGAGCTGGCGCAAGAAGACCTGATCCAGATTGACCTGCCCTCCAGCCGGGAATTTCTGATGTCCCCCTTTTGGCAGTATCATTTGCAACCCAATATCACCTACAAAACCACCTCACTGGAGGTAGCACGCGGTATGGTGGCCCACGGCCTGGGTGTATCCGTGTTGATCACCCGTCCTGCTTCGCCACTAACCTATGATGGCGCTTCCTTGGTTTGCCTACCCATTTCGAACGAGTTACCATCACAAAAACTGGTGATGGCACATTCTCACCAGTTTTCGCCGACCCGGGTGGCCGAGGCCGTAATGGATGAAATCAAAACAATGTTTACCGAAGAGAGTGAGTCCACAGGGCTTGTTCAGTAATCTGGAACGTTACCTCTTTGATTTCCAACCACAAAAAACCGCTGCCCAAGCAGCGGTTTTTTTATCGCTTCATACCCTGTTTATAAACCGGGACCTTTCATGACCAGTGGCAAGCCTGCCGCAATAAAAATGACTCGCTGACAGCGTGCAGCCACCGCCTGATGCAAAAAGCCGCTTTCATCGACAAAGCTACGCGAGAGTTCAC
>JAAEZO010000068.1 GCA_018222825.1 Gammaproteobacteria bacterium | reverse complement strand
CCCGGTTGGGCAACAAGGGCAGCATCACCACCGAAATCAGCAACAGCTTGAGTCCCGCATCCAGTTCATGCTCTTGCAGTTTTTGCAGCAGGCCGTGTATTTCGCGCTTGTTGTCGAGAATAAAGGCGGTGATCACCGCCGCCGTAGCGGCAATGGCCGGGTTGTCGAGCAGCGCCAGGGCGCCGAAGCAGAAGGTCAGCGCCAGCCCGATGCTGCCGGTAATGCTGTAGTCGGCCAGATCCCGGCAACGCTCCCGGTAGGACACCAGTGTCAGCGCTACCATTCCCAGCAGGCCCACGCCAATCAACCACTGACCGACATGAGTACCAAGTAACGCCACCAGTCCGCCAAATAGCCCCACCAGCGCGTGGGTGCGTATTCCCGCCACCCGCTGCCCGGCCTGGCTGTCCCGGCTTTGCCAGCCGCGCTGAATACCGATAAGGGTACCCAGCAGCAAGGCCAACCCCAAGCGAATCAGGGTGGCGTGGCCGGACAGGAATTCGGTGTTCAGTTCATTCATCGGGCTGTTGTGCTTTCCAATCAGCGTATCGGGCAAGATCGGCGCGAGCCAGATCCAGTGCCAGCTTGATCACCAGCGCATCATCCAGATAACCGGCCAGCGGCAGAAAGTCCGGCACCACATCCAGCGGCGACACAAAATAGATAACGGCCCCGGTAAGGGCGGCGATCACCTTCCAGGGCACCTGTCGGTAGTTGCCCTTGCGATAATCGTTGAGCAGGCTGACCATCAGCTTCAGTTCTTGCCACCAGTCGAGCAGCGCGCCCGGCGGCTGGTTGGCAAGCCGCTCCAGCTTGCGTTCGCCCTGGCGGGCCGCCTGATGCAGCTCGGTATCGCCGACCTCATCCATGTCATCGATAAATCGCGCCCGGGCGCGATTCTCCTGCTCTCTACTCAGCGCCATCGTCATTTCTCCTTGCGAGGGCAAAGCAGCCGGTTCAGTCCGCGGCCAGCACCTGCTCAAGCGGAGTATGATCCAGAGCATGTGCCTCGGCCACCGCCTGGCAGACCAGCTGCCCCTGGTGTACGTTGAGCCCCCGCGCCAGATGCTGGTCCTGCCGCAGGGCCTGCCGCCATCCCTTGTTGGCCAACGCCTGAATAAAGGGCAAGGTGGCGTTGGTCAGGGCAAAGGTGGAAGTGCGCGCCACCGCGCCCGGCATATTGGCCACACAATAATGGATGATGCCGTCCACTTCGAAGGTCGGCTGCTGATGGGTGGTGGCATGGCTGGTTTCGAAACAGCCGCCCTGATCGATGGCCACATCCACCAGCACGGCGCCCTGAGGCAACAGCTTGAGCATATCGCGGGTCACCAACCGAGGCGCCGCCGCCCCCGGGATCAGCACGGCACCGATCACCAAATCGCTGCGGGACAGTTCA
Organism: Gammaproteobacteria bacterium; assembly: GCA_018222825.1. Lineage (GTDB taxonomy): Bacteria > Pseudomonadota > Gammaproteobacteria > Enterobacterales > Aeromonadaceae > Oceanimonas. The sequence continues at coordinate 12,805 of JAAEZO010000068.1, read as the reverse complement.
GCTTCGATGTTATCGGCGGTGGAATACAGGGTTTTCAGCCCCGGTCCATACAGGCCGTCCAGCTCTGTCAGACGCGCCAGTGACTTGTCGACGATGGTGACATCGGCGCCCAGTCCGAGCGCCATGCGGGCGGCGTTGATGCCCACCACACCACCGCCCAGCACCAGTACCCGCCCCGGTGCCACGCCCGGTACGCCACCCAGCAGCACACCTCGCCCGCCCTGGGCTTTTTCCAGGCAATGGGCGCCGGCCTGTACCGCCATGCGGCCGGCTACCTCGCTCATCGGCGCCAGTAACGGCAGGCCGCCCCGCACATCGGTCACGGTCTCGTAGGCGATGGCGGTGCAACCGGACTTCAGCAGCCCTTGAGTCTGGGCCAGATCCGGCGCCAGATGCAGGTAGGTGAACAGCAACTGGCCGGGTCTTAATTGCTGGTATTCCTCCGGCTGGGGTTCCTTGACCTTGACCACCATTTCGGCCCGCGCAAAAATCTCGCTCGCTTCCGCTATCAGCTCGGCGCCGGCGGCGGCATAATCGTCATCGCACAGGCCGATGGCATTGCCGGCGCCGCATTGCACCAACACGTGATGCCCATCGCGCACCAGCTCCTTGACGCCGCCGGGGGTCATGCCGACTCGATATTCGTTATTCTTGATTTCCCGTGGTACCCCGATATCCATATCCACCTCTGTACTCGATATTGTCGATAATGCCGTTTCGGCGCCAAACCGCAGGCGGCGCCGATAAGCGGTCTGTTGCCCTCATCTTGCGCGTTTACATTTTAATATTCAATTATTTGCACACGGCAAGAGAGCGCCGATGCCGCTAGAAAGTAGGTGGGGTCGCCGCCGAGATCAGCTCGCACGGATCCTTGCCGATGTTGCGAAACCGGTGGGGCTGGCGAGTATTGAAGTAATAGCCATCCCCGGCCTGCAGCACACTGCATTGCTCCCCCACCGTGATCTCGATTTCGCCGCTCAGCACAAATCCGGCCTCCTCCGCCTCGTTACTCAGCATTCCGGGCCCGGTGTCGGCCCCCGGCGGATATAACTCCCGCTGCAGCGCCAGCTTGTGGCCCCGATGCAGCGGGCCCAGCAGCCACATCTGTACCTCGCCGCTGGACATGGGTAGCAGGTCCTGTTGTCGAAAAAAGCACTGTCGAACCGGCGCCTGCTCCAGGCTGAAAAAGGCGCCCATGGTAATGGGAAAGCCGTCCAGTATGCGCTTGAGCGTGGCCACCGAGGGGTTGACCGTCGCCTGCTCGATTTGCGAGATCAGGCTGTTGTTCACCCCGGCCCGGCGGGCCAGCTCCCGCTGGGTCAGACCATGACGGCCCCGCAGCCATTTCAGTCGTTCGGCAAGCTCCATGATGTTTTCTCCTTCAGGTGCCAGAGCCGCGACCCGCCGCCGCTTCCTGGGCGCGCCGTCGCTCGGCGCGTGCCATCAGCCACCAACCGATAAAGGTCACCAGCGACACGATCACAATAATCACCGTCGCCAGGGCATTGATCTTGGGGCTGACCCCCAGTCGTACACTGGAAAACACCACCATCGGCAGGGTGATCACGAAAAGCGGTTGTCTCTGCCATCTGCGTTGCTCCATCCTTGTCAGTTCATCAGTGTCCGGTAAGTGAGATCCAGCGCCTGGCGCGCCTTGGCAATCAACTCGTCGACTTCGGCACGGCTGATCACCAGCGGCGGCGAAACAATCATGGTATCGCCCACCGCCCGCATCACCAGGCCAAGCTCGAAACAGTGTTCACGGCAGAGGGTTCCGGCACCAACATCCTCGTCAAAATGCCGGTTGTCGCTTTTGTCGGCCACCAGCTCCAGCGCCGCCAACAGCCCCAGCCCCCGGGTTTCGCCCACCAAGGGGTGGCTGCCGAGGCTGGCCCACTCCCGTTGCAGATAAGGGCCGATGTCGTCGTGCACCCGCGCCACCAGCCGTTCTCGTTGCATCACCTCGATATTGGCCAGCGCCACCGCACAGGCCACCGGATGGCCGGAATAGGTGAAGCCGTGACAGAACTCGCCGCCGGCTATCAGGCCGGCAGCCACCCGCGCCCCGACCGCCACCGCCCCCAGCGGGATATAGCCGGAGGTAATGCCCTTGGCCATGCACAGCAGATCCGGCTGCAGGCCGTAGTGTTCGCTGGCAAACCAGTGACCGGTACGACCGAAGCCGCAGATCACCTCGTCCACCACCAGCAGAATGTCGTAGCGTTTGCAGATGCGTTGAATTTCGGGCCAGTAACTGTCGGGCGGAATAATGACGCCACCGGCCCCCTGAATCGGCTCGCCGATAAAGGCCGCCACCTTGTTCGGCCCCAACGCCTGAATTTTCTGTTCGAGCTGACGGGCCCGCTCCAGACCAAACTGATGAGGGTCCAGGCCCTGACCTTCACCGAAATGATAGGGCTGATCGATGTGCACTATGCCCGGCAACGGCAGGCCCCCTTGAGCATGCATGGGTTTCATGCCCCCCAGCGAGGCGCCGGCCAAGGTAGAGCCATGATAGGCATTGTGGCGGCTGATGATGGTGGTGCGCTCGGGCTGGCCCTGCCCGGCCCAGTAGTGACGCACCATGCGCACTACTGTGTCATTGCACTCGGAGCCGGAGCCGGTAAAGAACAGGTGTTTCATATCGCCGGGCAGCAACCCCGCCAGGGTGGCGGCCAGCTCGGTGGCCTTGGGGTGAGTAGTCTGAAAGAACAGGTTGTAATAGGGCAGCCGGCGCAACTGCTGCTCGGCGGCCTGCACCAGCTCTTCCCGGCCATAGCCCAGGTTGACGCACCAGAGCCCGGCCATGGCGTCGAGAATGCGGTTACCGTCGGCATCCCACAGGTAAACGCCCTCGCCCCGCTCGATCACCCGGGCGCCTTTGTGGTGCAGTGCCTGACTGTCGGTAAAGGGGTGCAGATGGTGGGCCGCATCCAGCTGTTGCAACGGACTCTTGGGTGATTGTGCCATGCTTGACTCCCTTCCCTGTTCTTGACGCCCACTCCATGGAGTTACCGGTCGAATACATTCGATCCTTGTCTGTTGAAGTCAGATACCGATCACACGTTGAGCAGCAGAAACTCCCGCTCCCAGGCGCTGATCACGGTGAAGAAGGCCTCGTATTCCTTGCGCTTGACCGAAATGAAGGCGCTGACGAAGCGGGGCCCCAGCAACTGGCACAATTCATCACATTGCTCCAGCGCCAGCAGGGCTTCTTCCAGGCTGCGGGCCACCCCGAAGGGCATGTTATAGGCGCTGCCCTGCACCTGCCCGGTGGGATCAATCTTGTTCATCATGCCCAGATAGCCACAAGCCAGGCTGGCGGCCAGCGCCAGATACGGATTGGCATCGGCCCCGGCGAAGCGGTTTTCGAGCCGCCGATCGGCCGGCCCCGAGCGCGGCACCCGCAGGCCCACGGTGCGATTGTCTTCGCCCCAGGCCATGTTGCGCGGTGCCGAGTCGCCAAAGGCCAGCCGCCGGTAGGAATTGACGTTGGGCGCGAACAGCGCCACCGCACTGGGAATGTAGTGCTGCATGCCGCCGATAAAATGCAGAAACAGCTCGCTGTGGCTGCCGTCGGCATTGGCAAACAGATTGACGCCGTTTTCGTCCACCAGGCTCTGATGGATGTGCATGGCGCTGCCCGGCTCGTTCTTCATCGGCTTGGCCATGAAGGTGGCATAGACGTCGTGGCGCATGGCCGCTTCGCGCATGGTGCGTTTGAACAGAAACACCTGATCCGCCAGATCCAGCGCATCGCCGTGAATGAAGTTGACCTCCATCTGCGCCGCGCCCGACTCGTGGATCAGGGTGTCCACCTCCAGTCCCTGGGCCTCGCAAAAGTCGTACATGTCCTCGAAGATGGGATCGAATTCGTTGACCGCGTCGATGCTGAACGACTGCCGCGCCGTCTCGGGCCGGCCATTACGGCCGATGGGCGGCTCCAGCGGATAATCCCAGTCTTCGTTTTTCTTGACCAGAAAGAACTCCAGTTCCGGCGCCACCACCGGGCGCCAGCCCTGGGCCTCATAGAGATTCAGCACCCGTCGCAACACACTGCGGGGTGCCATGTCGACCGGATTGCCGTCGGCATCGAAGCAGTCGTGGATCACCTGTGCGGTGGGCTCGCTGGCCCAGGGCACCAACCGGGGGGTATTGATGTCGGCGTGCAGTTCCATATCCCGTTCGGTCCAGTCGATATTTTCATCGTCCGGCCAGTCGCCGTTGACGGTCTGCAGAAAGATATTCTCCGGCAGCCGCATGCCCCCTTCCTTGAGGAATTTGCTGGCGGGCAGTATCTTGCCCCGGGCGTTGCCGGTAAAGTCCGGCAGCAGACATTCCACCTCGGTAATGGCGTGTTTCTGCATCCACAGCCGTAACCATTCCATGTCGCGCTTTTCAGGATCTTGAACACTCATTATTCATACCCATGGTGTGGGAAATAAAGGAAAGCATAGACTACCTTTGGCTAAGGTCATGCTATACATAGAAATTATTACCAGACAAATTATTCATTAGCACAACAAGCCGGGAAGAGACCGGCATCAAAATTCATCAAAATATCCATATATTAAACACCCGCTTTCATGATTAGCTGAGCACACGGCAAGCGCATGTTAAGGATAACGACATGATCAAGGACCACCGCAAACACCACCACTCGGCCCCCGACAGCCCCTGGGCCGATTATCAGTCCATCGATCTGATGCTGTGCGACCTCAACGGAGTACTCAGGGGCAAGCGCATTCAAAGCAGCGCCATGGAAAAAGCCATGCGTGACGGCATCTGCCTGCCCGCGTCGGTCTTTGCGCTCGACATCACCGGCCAGACCGTGGAAGAAACCGGCCTGGGGCTGGCTCAGGGAGACAGCGATCGCCTGTGCCGCCTGCTGCCCCATACACTGGTGCCGGTGCCCTGGCACAAGACCCCGTCCGGCCAGATCCTGATGACCATGGAAGACACCGACGGCAGCCCCTTCTTCGCCGATCCGCGCCATGTGTTACAAAAGGTAGTGCAGAGGCTGCAGGACAAGGGATTACGCCCCTGTGTGGCGGTGGAGCTGGAGTTTTATCTGGTGGATCAGAAAGAAGGCGCCGATGGCCTGCCCCAGCCGCCGATTCTGCCGGGTACCGAGGAGCGCATGCACGACACCCAGGTCTATTCGCTCGACGATCTCGATAGCTGGGAAGACTTTCTGGTGCGGGTGTCGGACGTCTGCAAGGTGCAGCACATTCCCGCCGACAACGCCGTGGCCGAATATGCGCCGGGCCAGTTCGAGATCAATCTGACTCACCAGCACAATGCCGTGGACGCCTGCGATCAGGCGGTGCTGCTCAAACGTGCCATCAAGGCGGTGGCCAACAAGGAAGGCATGTACGCCACCTTCATGGCCAAGCCCTATAACGGCCAGGCCGGCTCCGGCATGCACATTCACGTCAGCCTGCTTGACGAAGCGGGCAACAATGTCTTCGCCGAGGATCACGAGCTGTTACGCCAGGCCATCGCCGGCAACTGCAGCATGCTGCCCGAATGCATGGCGCTGTTTGCCCCCAACGCCAACTCCTACCGCCGGCTGCAACCGCACATGTTTGTGCCGCTGCACGCCAGCTGGGGCTTCGACAACCGCACCGTGGCGCTGCGCGTGCCGTCGGGCGACAAGGCCAATACCCGGCTGGAGCACAGAGTGGCCGGTGCCGATGCCAACCCCTATCTGGTGGTGGCGGCCATTCTGGCGGCGGTAGATCACGGCATCAGCGAGCAACTGCAGGCCCCCGCCCCCATCCAGGGCGACGCCAACAAGCTGGACTTGCCGTTGCTGCCCTATCGCTGGCAGGATGCGCTGGATCGCTTCGCCCAGTCGCACCGGTTGTCCCAGTATCTGGGTAAGGAATTTCATCGCGCCTACCTTATCAACAAGCGCTTCGAGCTGGCCGAATTCGATCAGCACGTGACCCCGCTGGAATACCAGTGGTACCAACATCTGGTTTAGGAGCCTTTATGCAGCCTCATGCCGATTCCTATTACGCCGCTTCCGCCAACCCGGCACCGGAATACCACGCCCTGCACGAGAACCTGGAGGTGGACGTGTGCATTGTGGGGGCCGGCATCACCGGCTGTGCCGCGGCCTTGAACCTGGCCGAGCGAGGCTACCAGGTGGCGGTGCTGGATACCCGCCGGGTGGGCTGGGGCGCCTCGGGCCGCAGCGGTGGCCAGATGATTTTCGGCTACGCCTGCGAGCAGCCAACGCTAACCAGACTGGTGGGCGACAAGATCGGCCGGCAGTTGTGGGACATTTCGGTGGAAGCCCTGCAGCAAATGCGCCGGCGCATCGACCAGCATAATATTCGCTGCGATCTGGCCAACGGCCATCTGCATGCGGCGGTCAAACCCAGGCACATGAAAGATCTGGAACACTGGGCCGAGAGTCTGCGCCGGGACTACGGCTACGACTCGCTGGAGCTGTGGAGCCGGGAACAGGTGCGTGAACAGATGAGCAGCGAGGCCTACCTGGGCGGCCTGTATGACGCCGCCAGCGGCCATGTGCACCCGCTCAACTACACCCTGGGACTGGCCGGCGCCGCCGCCGAGGCCGGCGCGCGTTTTTTTGAATACACTCCCGCCACCCGCATTGAACAGGGCGAACACCCGGTGGTGTACACCCCTCACGGCGTCGTGCGCTGCCGCCATCTGCTGCTGTGCGGCAATGCCTACCTCGATGGCATAGCCCCGGACATCGAACGCAAAATCATGCCGGTTGGCACCTACATTACCGCCACCGAGCCGCTCGGCGCTGAACAGGCCCGGGCCCTGATCAAGAACAACATGGCGGTGGCCGACATCAACTTTGTGCTCGACTATTTTCGCCTGAGCGCCGACACCCGGCTGCTGTTCGGCGGCCGGGTCAGTTACTCCGGGCTGGATCCGGTGAACCTGGCGGCCTCCATGGGCAAGCGCCTGCGTCATGTGTTCCCTCAGTTGGCAGATGTGAAACAGCAATACACCTGGGGGGGCTATGTGGGCATCACCATGAACCGGGCCCCCCACTTCGGCCGCCTGAACGGCAACGTCTATTTTGCCCAGGGCTTTTCCGGCCACGGTATCGCCCTGACCGGCATGGCCGGCAGCCTGATGGCCGATGCCATCGCCGGCAGCGCCGAGCGCTTCGATCTGTTTGATAAAATTCCGCACCACGACTTTCCCGGTGGCCGCTTGTTACGCACCCCTGCACTGGTGCTGGCCATGGCCTGGTACCGAATGCGCGACTGGCTGTAGGCTTGCCGAAAACGGGAAAATATGCTCCATTTAGGGAGGATTGGGAGGAAACGAATGGAGCAACTGGAGTTTTTCGAGGTACCCAGCCCCTGTATCGGGGTGTGTCAGGTCAACAACCGGGGTTACTGCAAGGGCTGCTTTCGCAGCCGGGACGAACGCTTCAACTGGTTGCAGTTTACGTCGGGCCAAAAGCGCGAGGTCATTCGTCTGTGTCAGGATCGAAAACGCCGGGTGCTGGCCGCCGCCCGCAAGAAACAGCTGGAGCTGGAACTGGTTCAACAGGACACCCCGCCTCAGGACACCCTGCTTTAGGCCAGTCGCTCACCGATCCACTCGGCAATCTGAGACGATGCCTTTGCTTCCAGATGCAGGTGATGACCGCCGGCCAATACCTTGAGTTCCAGCGCCGGCATCAGTTCTAGAAATAACCCTACCCGCGCCATGCCGATGCCCTGCTCAAATGGCGGCGCTGATCCAAAATATGAACTTCTACACCTTTGCAGGTCTTGTCTTCAGTACCTTGGAACCCGCCTATACTTGAAATCTTAGGGACCCGTTAGACCCTTTTCATGCCGACGACACAGCCTTAAACACTGACACTGACACTGACACTGGGGAGAAAGGCAATGGAAGATCGCCGTAGTCACCCGCGCCGTAAAACGAGCTGCAGGATATGCCTGAGTAACGAACACTTTGGACCGATCAACGGTAACATCAGAGACATGTCCGAAAACGGTGTCTTCGTAGAAACCGTCACCATTTCGGACTTCTCACTGGGCATGCTGCTTGAAGCCACCGTCCAGGAGCCGGACTGGGATCAGACCCTGCCACCACTCATGATGAAGGTGGTGCGGATAGAGACTGATGGCATTGCTCTGGAGTTTACCGTCCAGGTTTAGGAGCTCAGGGCACTCCCGTTATCCAGAGGTGGCCAGCCGTTCTCCGATCCACGCGGCAATCTGTGCCGATGCCTTGGCTTCCAGATGCAGATGATGACCACCGGTCAACACTCTGAGTTCAAGCGCCGGCATCAATTCGAGAAGTGACTCTACTCGCTCCATGCCGATGCCCTGCTGTGCCATCACCAGCAACACCGGCATGGTCAGCCGGCGCACGAAGGCGGTGATTTGCTGTTCGCACAACCGAACGACGGAAGCTTGGGTCAAGGCCAGATCGCTGCGCCAGACCCAGCCATCAGCCTGTTTGCGCAAGCCGCGTTCCAGCAACCATACGGCGGCCTCCCGACTGACCGGCCAACGACCGTTCATGCGCGCCTGTACCGCCTGCTCGAAACTGGCATAAGGCCGCAGTGAACGGCGACTCAGCCGTGTTCTTCTTTTCAGGGCATTAGCCATCTGCTCCGGTAGCTCCTCGGCGGCATAATCAACGGGGGTTAGGCCGTCGACCAGCAGCAATTGGCTGACCCGCTCGGGAAAGGCGCCGGCAAACAGGGTCGCCACCCCGGCACCGAGCGAGTGGCCGAGAAACACCACTCGCTCCAATGCCAGAGTGTCAACCAATGCCTGCACATCGGCCACGTTGTCCCAGATATAATAAGGCTGGCCGGCGGCGCGATGATCCGACAGGCCGTGCCCGGCCAGATCGAGGGCAATCAGCCGGATTTGTGGCAGGTGCCGGGCCAGCAGGGTGAAGCTGGCGGCATTGTCGAGCCAGCCGTGCAGCGCCACTACGGGAACCCCTTGCGGATCCCCCCACTCCATCACCGTCAGCCGACGGCCGTGCACCTCAAGTTGCCATGAACGATGTGCTCGGGATGCCAAAACTTAGCGACTCCAGCTCTCGGGGTACTTGTAGCCTTCAAAATGCTTTACCGCATAGTCTCTGAAGGCATCCGAATCATAGGCCGCTACTACGTCCTGCACGAAAGACTGGTCCTTGTCTTCGCTGCGTACCACCACCCAGTTGATGAAGTCGTAGCTGCGTTCGAGGAACAGGCCTTCGCTGAAAGCGATACCACTGGACGCGGCGTAATTACCGTTGATCACCGAGAAGTCCACGTCCTGACGTGAACGAGGCAGTTGCGCGGCTTCCAGCGGAATCAGTTTGATGCCCTTGGGGTTATCGGCCACATCGAACTCGCTGGCGCGCAGCGGGTCTATGTCGTCACGCAGGGTGATCCAGCCCAGATCTGCCAGCATCAGCAGCGCCCGGGCCTGATTGGTGGGATCGTTAGGAATGGCCACCGTGCTGCCTCGCTTGATCTGCTCCAGACTGCCCAGCTTGCCGGAATACAGCCCCATGGGGCCGGTAGGCACCTGCGCAACCGGGCTCAGCTCCAGACCCCGATCCTTGCTGAAGGTATCCAGATACGGCTTGTGCTGAAAGCAGTTCACGTCCAGCGCCCCTTCCGCCAGCGCCAGGTTGGGCATCACGTAATCGGTAAACTCGACCAGTTTGACCCTGTAACCCTGCGCTTCCAGCTGGGGCTTGATCGACTCGATGACCATGTCGGCAAAGTCGCCCACCGTGGTGCCGATGACGATTTCTTTTTTATTCGCATCGACGGCCAGCACCGGTAAGGCACTGAATGCCAGGGCCAACAGAGGCAACTTGAGCAGGGTACGACGCATGACAACTCCTTGTGAACGACGACAGCGACCGACGCCGCCTTGAACGTTTAGACATTTAGATGGCCATACTAACAAGGAGCCCGTTTGACGCCAAGTGGAAAAGAAAGGACTACTCTTTGGTAGACGTCCGTTTAAGTTTATTTCCGCAGGTCATTCCGCAATCAACAGAGAGGACAAAGGGATCTGCTCGCCCGACCAGCACATGGCAGGGATGTCATGTGCTGAGTGTTATAGGGATATGCTTGAGCAAGTCGGCAGAACAGGTCCTTTGTTCTATGGGTTACGTGCAACAGCTATGGCCGATTGAAATCGACGAAAAAAGAGTACGGAATGCGGCTACAGGATAAGAATGAATCTGCAGCCTACCCGGATGTTAAAGCAGGACAGAAAGAACGGCTTAGTTTATTTCTGCCACTTTTCCGCCGCCTGGGTATCACTGTCTTTCGCCTCAACCCAGCGTTCGCCGTCCTCGGTCTGCTCTTTTTTCCAGAACGGCGCCCGGGTCTTGAGATAATCCATGATGAAATGACAAGCTTCAAACGCTGCCTCTCTGTGCTGGCTGGCTACCCCGACGAACACGATTTGATCGCCCAGCTCCAGAGCACCAACCCGATGGATCACCCGGCATTCCAGCAGCGGCCAGCGCTCATGAGCCTGATCCACTATCTGTTGCAACGCATGTTCGGTCATACCCGGGTAGTGTTCCAGGGTCATGCCGCTGACCGAGGCCCCCTGGTTCATCTCCCGTACCTTGCCGATAAAGGTGACCACGGCTCCGGTCTGGTGGGACTGGCTGAGGGCGGCGTATTCATCGCCCAGGCTGAAATCGGCGGTTTGTACCCGAATCATCTTAACCCCCGGTGACTGGCGGAAAGAAGGCGACTTCGTCCCCCGGGTTAACCGGAGTGTCGAGCGGCACTATGGTGTGATTGACCGCCGCCAGCAGCTTGTCGTCGGCGAGCGCCAATGCCCACTTGTCACCCCGGGTTATCAACGCCTGACGCAGCGACTCCACGTTGGCGTAGTCCTCCGTCAGACTCAGTTCATCCTGCCCGACCAGCTCCCGTACCTGTGCAAAAAACACTACTTTGATGGTCATGCCGTGAAATCTCCCGATTTGCCGCCGCGTTTTTCCAGCAGGCGAACGCCTTCGATGCGCATGTCTTTCTGCACCGCCTTGCACATGTCATAGATGGTCAGCGCCGCCACCGAGGCGGCGGTGAGCGCTTCCATCTCGACCCCGGTCTGGCCGGACAATTTGCAGTAACTGTTGATCTGTACTCCGCCCCGCTCTACGTCGGCCGTCAGCTGTACTTCTACCTTCGACAGCGCCAGCGGATGGCACAGCGGGATCAGATCGGCGGTTTTCTTGGCGGCCATGATGCCGGCGATGCGGGCGGTAGCGAACACATCTCCCTTGTGATGCTGACCACTCAGGATCAGCTGCAGGGTCTCGTTCGCCATCAGCACCCAGGCTTCGGCCCGGGCTTCGCGTACCGTCACCGCCTTGTCACTGACGTCGACCATGTTGGCCTCGCCCGATGCATTGATATGGGTCAGCTCGCTCATGCGCTCACCAGATGCTGAACGAAGTTACAGGGCTTGTGACTGGCATCGAGCTGCTCGGCCAGAATGCCGTTCCAACCGGTTCGGCAGGCACCGGTAGAACCCGGCAGACAGAACACGGCGGTGCGGTTGGCCAGACCACCGAGGGCGCGGCTTTGTACCGTGGAGGTGCCCAGCTCCTGATAGGTGATATGGCGAAACAGCTCGCCGAAACCGTCAATCTGGGTGTCGAGCAGCGGCATGACCGCCTCGGGGGTAGTATCGCGGCCGGTAAAGCCGGTGCCGCCGGTGATGATGACAACCTGCACCTCGGCGCTGGCGATCCAGCGGGCAACCAGGGCGCGAATATCGTATTTGTCGTCCTTGAGGATGACTTTTTCCGCCAGCTCATGGCCGGCCCCGGTCAGTGACTCGACCAGGTAACGACCCGAGCTGTCGGTGTCTTCGTTACGGGTATCGGAAACAGTCAGCACCGCTATGTTCAGCGGCACAAAGGCAGTCTTGGCATGGCTCATAGGATCCTCTCGGGATGTTGACGCAAAGCGTGTAGATAACGATATTTTTGCACAGGAGGACACCGAATCGGCTAGCGCCCTCTCAAAAACAAAACCGGCACAGCCCTCTTTTTCTCTGGGCCCGTGTCTCGGTTCAGCCACCGATGGAGGCAAGGTTGGGCGTCATGCCGGTATGGCCCTGGTGCAGGAAATGGGTGGCTTTTTTATCGGCCAGCGCATCACGCAGACGCCGTTGCAAGGCGGCATGCTGATTATCCTCGGCCAGCAGATCGCGCAAGTCGACACCGTAGTCACCAAACAGGCACAGATGCAGCTTGCCGAGCGACGACACCCGCAGCCGGTTACAACTGGCACAGAAGTCCTTGGCATAAGGCATGATCAGGCCGACTTCACCTTTATAATCCGCATGCCAGAATACCTCGGCCGGCCCGTCGTTATGAGCGCGCAGCTTCTGCTGCCAGCCCTGCTGCAGCAATTGTTGCTTGATCAGGGCGCCACGCACATGGTGCCGGTTGAACAGCTCGTCCATTTCGCCGGTCTGCATCAGCTCGATAAAGCGCAGCTGAATGGGGTTGTGCTTGATCCAGGCCAGAAAGCGGTCGAGATCACCGTCGTTGAGACCCCGCATCAGCACCGCATTGACCTTGATTTGCTCGAAACCGGCGTCAAAGGCGGCATCGATGCCTGCCATCACTTCATGAAAGCGATTCTGGCCGGTGATCTGGTGAAACATGCGCGGGTCCAGGCTGTCGACGCTGACGTTGATGGCCGTCAGGCCGGCACGACGCCAGTCAGCGGCGTGCTTGGCCATGCGATAGCCATTGGTGGTCATGGCTACCTTTTGAATGCCGGGCGTGGCCG
>JAAEZO010000067.1 GCA_018222825.1 Gammaproteobacteria bacterium | reverse complement strand
CGGCGGAAGAAGTGGCCCGACATGTGGGCACCATCGCCTATGAGCTGGTGACCCGGATGACGGCGCGCCCCCGGCTCGAATACATCGACTGAAGCAGCCATCGGTTGCCAAAAGGCCAGCTCCGTTAGGGGCTGGCCTTTTTTGTGTCTGCGCACCTTTGCGGGAGGAGGGTTATTGACGGCTGAACAAGGGCGCCGGTGTTCGGGCTCTAAACCAGGCCAGCAGTGCCAGTGCCGGCAGGTTCATCATAATGCCGTACAGCAGCGCCATCATCGCCAGTTCGTCCGATCCCAGCTGGCTATAAGCCACCAGAATGGCGATGGCGCCGTTCTGAATGCCGACTTCAAATGCCAGGCTGCGACAGCTTGCCGCCGGGCAACGGGCGAGCCTGGCCAGCAGGTAGCCCGCGCTCAGCGCCAGGGCGCACAGCAGCAGCATGGCCAGCGCCGAGCGGCCCAGCAACGACGGCAGCTGCTGCAGGTTGCGGGCAACCAGCGCCAGCAGAAGCAGCATGAACAGAAACCCGACCAGCTGTTTCAAGCGAGGTTGATGCTGATCCACCCAGGCGCGGTGGTAGCGGCGAATCATCATGCCGGTCACCACCGGCACTATGCAGATCAAGGCCAGCTGCGCCATGGTCGGCCCCAGGGGCAGCGCCAGGGTACCGCTGTCGATGCCGAGCCAGGGTAACTGGATCATGATGGCCACCGGCATCCACAGCGGGGCCAGCAGGCCGACAAACGCGGTCAGGCTGACGGAAAGGGCGGTGTCGCCGTCGGCCAGAAAGCTGAACATATTGGAGGTGGCGCCGCCGGGCGCGGCGCTAATCAGGATCAGTGCCGCAGCGGTGGTGGTAGGCAGCTCCAGGGTCACGATCAGCAGCCAGGCCAGCAGCGGCAGCAAACCCCATTGCATGGCTAGCCCCAGTACCAGTGGCCGAGGTTTTTGCCGCAAACGGCTAAAGTGGTGAGTTTCCAGCGTCATGCCCATTACCAGGGTCATCAGCGCCAGCATCAGGGGCAACAGTATGGTCAGCAAAGGGGCCACGGCCTCGACAGTTGTTGATGAACAACAGGCGAGGGTAGCATGGCCGGTGTTTCATGCGCTGATCCGGATCATGATTCGGATCCACGGCGATGAATAAACTCGTTCTTGGCCGGGTTCCATTTCAGATAATACCAGGGAGTATCGGTCTGCCAGACCGGGAAGGTGATTTCAATCTGGTTATCTTCGTAGCGGTAGAGCGAGGTACTCATGTTGACCTCGCTCGCCAGCAAAAAGACCACCAGCAGCAGTAACAGTCCTTTGATTAGCGTACCCATCGTGCATCCTTTTCGAGATGGAATGCACTAACTATATCAGCAGTTGGAATGTTCCGCCTGGCACTGCCGGCAATGACCATGCGCCTCGATGGACTGGCTGGTGATGGCAAAACCGTGTAGCTGGGCCTGATGCTCGAACGCATTATTGATGGCTTCGTCGTGCAGCTCGACCACTCGGCCGCAGTGAGTGCAGATCAGCAATTGCATGGGGTGATGTTCGGCAAAATGATCGCAGAACAAAAAGGCGTTGAGCGACTCCACCTTGTGTACGAACCCCTGCGCCAGCAAAAAATCCAGCGCCCGGTACACGGTGGGCGGCTTGGCGTTGGGTTCCAGCTCCTTGAGCCGGTCCAGCAGATCATAGGCGCTGACCGCACCATTGTGCCCGGCCATCAGGGTAAAAACGTGGCGGCGGGTGGGGGTAAAACGCACACCGCGTTGCTGACACAATTGCTCGGCACGCTCAAGCTGGTGTTGAATGGACATGAATGATGATGACCTTTAATGACTTCTGGTCGCATCTTACCACAGCCGGATCCGCCTTCACCCGATCAAGGTTGGGTCTGTGAGCCAGCTTGGGTATAATGCCCGGCTCTTTGGTCAAAAAGTCGTCACCTTCATGAGTCATTATCCCAGCGCCCGTTTTTCCGTTGCTCCCATGCTCGATGGGGCTGATTTTTAACTAAGTTATTGTTTTTATTGAGCTGGCTAATTTATTGGGATACTTATGGATCACCAAGTATCTGATTAAGCGCACTTTCCGACCTCTATCACCGCCAAACATCCGCCTGTTCTTGGGCTTCCTGCCAACATTATTCTACTCAGCATTTTTCAGCAAAAGATCGGTTTAGCAGGGCGCGAAAAAGCTTTGTATCGCCTGATGAATCAGTGATCGCGTAGCTGATTTTTACTGGCCTGCAATTTCGCTGGGTCTTCATGGGCTCCGCCCATACCCGCCAGGGCACAGCCCTGGACCGTTATATTTAATCTAAAGCTTGGTCGCCGGCGATATAATATCGCGCCGGAGGTCCCCCTTATAATTCGGTGATCCAAGTGCATTAACTCCAACCTGGCTCAGTAGCGGCCTTGACTTAACTCTGCACATCGGGGTTTTTCTTTCATTCGGCAGCCTGTAACGTCATAATGCGACGGTTTCATACGCTTCCAATCTACTTACGAAGAGCAGCCTCAACAGAGATGAGGAGAGGCAAGGTCGCCCGCAAGACCCGGGCGGTAGCGTGTCTATTGCAGGAGAATCATGCTGATTTTGATTGTATCAAAATCCTCTAAAATGCTGGCTGCACATACAATATATTTTACGATTCTCGGCTTGGATGCTCAAATTGTCGCAGCCTGATGCGTGTATATGACTAACAGATTCGATTAAACTATTAACTATCAATAAGTGAATGCGTAACAGAAAATAGATACTGCGCACGGCCATGCATCAATAAGTGTATGAGCGCTTTTGCCGGGATATAATTTATAGTTAATATAAAAAGATAATTTAATCAGTGCCTTAAGTTATATCTTAAGAGATCGTGCATGAATGTATATGCGCATGTGCATTATTAAAGATGTTAATCGAATGTAAATTGGGGGCTTGGGCGTGGCAGGACAATTTGATATATCAAACATAATGAATGGATTGAGTTCAATGACTAAAAGTCAATACTATGAAGCTCCACGGCCTATTGTTCAGGATAATAGAAGTCGCGCTGAAGTTCGAGAAGACTTTGAAAAGAAGTTAAAGTCGATCGATATGAGTGTAATTGAGGGTTTAAAAGACAAAATTATAGATATCCGTGAGCCAGAAGAAATGATGGCCTTAAAAGAAGATATCGAAGATTCGTTGATTAAGTTCATTCGCTACTACGAGCGATTTGAAGACTTGAACTCTGATGAGTCAAGAAAGGTAGCCTTAAAAGAAAAGGAGCTTAAACTAGAGTCGCGTTACGACTGGAGAGAAAAAGCACGATTATTCTTTTTCCGCGTGTTGGGGTCAGCTCTCGTTATTGTGACCTTATTTGTAATCGGGTACGTAGAACATGAATACGAGTGGGCTCACCTTCCGATGTCAAAATATCTCAGCACGAGCACTAAATTACCATAGCTGCTTAACAAGTCACGGAAGGCAGACGTCTCTGTCGGACCGCCGCTTCACTCAGCATTATGCTAGAATTACTCAGTGTTCTAAGTAAGGCATCTTGATGAAGAACGAAAAACAAGAATTTCTTTACAATTATGGCAGAGCTGCCTTTGACGATGAGTTACAGCGATTTCGTAATATCGAAGATAAAGCTGCAAAATATCTCAGCTTGCTTTCAGTAGGTGTTGTCGCATATTCGGTTGTTCTTCGATTTTATTCGGAAGAATTTTTTCCACCAGAAACTTTATTTCAGTGGGTGATATGCATTGCTGTATCAATAACATATGTGGCATTATTTTCTTCGTGGAGTTTTCTATATAGAGCCTTACGGTTTACGGAAATGCCACGACTACCTTTTGATCAGATGTTTCTTGATGAGTATGAGCCAGAAAGTTTGCCAACTATTCACTTTGTTTTGGCTAAAACGTGTGCTGAAGCATTAAAATATGCAATGAAAGGTAACTCTGTAAAATCAACGTTACTGATTAAGGGGTACAAAGATATAGCATTTGCTATGTGGTCACTGACGTTATCAGTGATTTTAATAATGTCGTATAGTTCTACGATAAATAAGGAGAAAATAATGAGAGAAAATGAAGTTAAAGAAAAATCTAAGCAGGAGAAAACTTCAACTGAACCTAATAGAGATGTACTTCAACCAAAAGTGCGATTTGTCTTGGATCATGCCATACCCGAGATTAAACAAGGCCGTCAACAAATAAATGAATCCAAAGATGGAGATTCCAAAAAATAGCATCACCGGGTTGTGCGGTGGAGCCAGTTGCGCTCCACTGTACTGGCTTACTGAACACGAAATTATGCTCATAGAGGAAAGTATGTCTTATGTCTAATTGGTTTCAAGAGCATCCAAGTACAGCAATCGTTGGCCACACCATTTTAATTTCCACAGCAACTTGGCTGGTATCGTCATTTATTATAGATGAAAACAAGGTTAATCTATATAAAGCTCAGGCAGAGAATTCAAAAGCTCAAATTAAAAATGAGCAATCGATCGCAGAACAATATAAGGCTAAGATTTCTGTATTAGAGTCAGAAATAGTTAACTTGCGAACAATTAATCAACGTTATTTGTCTTGGTTAAGGGAGGACTCTCAAAGTTTTCCATCTCTAGAGAAAAAGGTGGCAGGCCTTGAGTCTCAGTTAAATGAAGCTCTTGTAAGGGCTGCTGTCGTTCCAAATAGCAATGATGAACCTAAGGCAAAACCAATCTATGTACCCTACGAATTTAAAGGTTCATTTGAACAAGGAGGATCTTTTGTAGATCCAAAAACATCTGCGACAATAGGTGTTTCGGCTATTTCACCTGATTACACTGCAACAGGAGTCTTATATATTCCAGGGAAAGATACAGTTGAACTTTCCCGAACAAAACCTGGGGCAACATGGGTTTTTGATAAGAATGAAAAAACTTATAAATTAACACTCGAATCCGTCAACTGGATAAACAACTCGCTTGAGGCGTCAGTGGTCGAAGTTAGTGCCTCAGAAGGCGAGTCTAACAAGTAAAGGCATTAGGCTGAACTCGCCACGGTCGGCCATATTGTCATTGTTATGTGGTTTTAAATTTAGTGAGGGTTAATGGAAAACGTGAAATTAATCTTGGATTCGATCGATCAGGCAATTAAACGTCTAGTTTCTCCTGTGGCCATGCTTGTTGGTGCAGCACTTCTCGGTAATGGACTTGATAAACCAGAAGTAAATGAAATTGCGATATCTTTGATCATGGTTTTACTCGGCGTTGGTGCTGTGGGCTATATGTTTTCCTCCGGTGTAGAGGTGGTACATAAATTCAATGAGCTGCCCATAAGTCGTTGGAAAATATTAACACTGACGGTCGGGTTTATTTTAATTTACTTAGTGCTGTGTATTGCAGCGGTTAGGTTGGGTTTTGATAAATTACCAAAGGAATAACAACATATTTAAGAGTGATTCGCAACGTGCGGCGTTTTTACTGTGCTCTCGGTCTTGCCAGAGTTACACAGGTGGCCATCACTTTTCTATATTTTACAGTATTACAGCTAGAACGTGTGACATGTCACGTTGACCGCCTGACAATCTTAGGGCCGCTCTGTTCAACTTCCATAACAAGCGGTAACTCTTTTTTCAGTTGCTCCACCAACTCTTCCCGTTCTGCTGGGGCCATCCTGCTGAACAGCTTGAAAACCTCGCTATTCTTGATAGGTAACTGAGAGGGTGCCAGTTCGTGCGAATAGCCCACTGATTCAACCCAGCGGTGACCGCACAAAGCCTCCCTGCAGCTGATATAAAGCTCCGCGTAATCGGCGGACATCCGGTGGTTTTTCGTGACGGTAGCCTTTGCCCCACAGGCGCGGCAGTTAAAGCGCATCTTTCCCCCTAAAAATTTCAAAAATGAAATTCTTCAATACGGCATGAAATTGGATAAGCCCTTACCATGCCTCGGTTTTGTCATGTTTATTGTGTGCCAGATAAAACACTGGAATGTGAAATGTACCCACGTAAACGGCCGGAGAGGCAGAGCCGGTGCGGCTTTGCGATCCTTGCAGGATCCAGCGTTACCCCTCCGTAATTTCATTTTTCTTCAAAAAAGATCATTCGTTGAAATTCTGCTTTCCCGGCCAGAACCCCAGTCATGGCGCAGCCTGGCGGGTTATATTGCACACCCGCAGAATTTCATATTTTTTGTGACGTAAAGAGAGCAGGCGGGCGCGGAGGAGCGCAGTTTCCGTGACTCCTTTCTTTACGTCGTGGCTTCCTCCTGGTGGTTGTTTTGTGGTCATTACTGCAGCCCAGCTGCTGTCAGTGGGTTCATTTTCACCGCATCTTCCAGGTGGTCTGGTGCGAAGTGGGCATAGCGCATGGTCATGTTGATGGTGGAGTGCCCCAGTATCTTCTGCAGTACCAGGATATTGCCGCCGTTCATCATGAAATGACTGGCGAAGGTATGGCGCAGAACGTGGGTGCACTGGCCATCGGGCAAGGTTATCTCTGCTTTGCTCAGGGCCACTTCGAATGCCCGGTAGCAGTTACCGAACAGTCGGCCTCTTTTCCTGGGGAGCTGGGCGAATAGCTCTCGGCTGATCGGAATGGTGCGGTTCTTATTGCTCTTGGTGCGGGTAAAGGTGATCCGGTGCGGGGATACTTGGGACTGCTGCAGTTCCTCTACCTCTGACCAGCGGGCACCGGTGGCCAGGCATAACTTGACCACCAGCAATAGGTCCGGGTTGCTGTGCTCGGCGCAGACGTGGAGCAACTGCTTTAGCTCGGCTTCATACAGGAATGCCAGCTCGCTCTCGGCCACCTTGAAGGCTCGCAGCCCGTCCAGCGGATTCTCGCCCTGCCATTCACCCAGGCGTTTCAGCTCATTGAATACCGCCCGTAGGTAGGAATGCTCCCGGTTGATGGTGCTGGGGCTGACTCCCTTGCCTTCCTGCAGGCTGGCTCGTAGGTTGGGAGCCTGGCCGGAAAGCCGGGCCTCACGGTAGGCGGCAAAATCCCGGGTGGTAAAGTCGGCGGCCAGCGGATTGCCCAGGGCTTCGCACAGGTTGATCAGCTTGGTCCGGCGCCGTTCGCCATCGTTAAGGCTTTGTCCGTGCAGGTTAAACCAGGTCTCAACCAGATCCAGCAAGCGGCGACCGTCGTGCTCCTCATACTCATTCATCCATGGCCGATCTTGATTGGGTTCCAGCAGAAAGCGCTCGAAGGCCATGGCCTCGCCCTTGGTGGTGAACTGACGGCGTACCCGCCGGCCGTCTCTACCTTCAGGAAACACTTGAGCCTGCCACTTGCCGGTGGGGAGTTTGCGTACCGTCACAGGGCACCTCCCTGGCTTTGGCTGGAGGATACAAACCCGGACAGCCTGGTCAGGTACTCACTCTGGTGAAACGATGCCGGAGCCTCCCGGCGCTCCTTGTCCAGCAGGTCTTCCAGAACGTGAATGGCCTTGGGGGTATCCAGGGCGCTTTTGATGTACTCATCAAGCTGCAGATCACCAGTCAATACGGCCATGCCCTGGCGCTTCAGCCGGTGTTGCTGCAGCTGTTCCCGTTCCCGGTCTTCTGCCCATGTGTTTCTGCCGTTCGGTGCCGTTCGGTGCCGTTCGGTGCCGTTCGGTGCCGGCGGCCGGCCAAACTGGGGCCGGTGCCGAGACTGGTAAAGCCGGCCATTACGGATCCAGTGATAAAGCCCATTCACAACTACCATGGCGCCGGCTTCCATCCTACCTTGGTCAACGGTGTCGAGCCCGGCGCGGGCCAGTTCAGCGGCGAGGGGAGGGAGTTCTATCTGCCCCGTACAGTTATTGTCAGAGCTCCAAGGGCGCTGGCTGCCGCCGCTTAAAGGCAACTCGCTGCGCTCGCCACAACCCCGCGCCTGTGACTTTCTGATCACGGCCCAACCATTCAGGCGGGTTCGCATTGAACAGCCCCCGGCCGACGTAACACCAACCAGGCGGCGCAGATCTTCGCCGTATTTGCTGGCACAGGGGGTGACCAGGTGAGCCAGCTTTACAGGCCTGTTTTGTCTGGGCAGTGAAACCCCACCCATGGATCCGATAAATTCCGCCCAGTTGCCGGCGTCGGCGGCGAGTCGGGCCGACTCAATCAAAGGATCCTTGACCGCTTCCCGCAGCCTTCGTAGCTCCCGCCACACGGTCACGGCCGGGCCGCCAATTTGCTGAAACTGACGAATGCCCCACAGGCTGGCCCAGGCGGCCACGTTGGTGGCGGTTTCGTTGGCCCGGGCTTCGGCCTCGTAGTCATCACCTACCCGGTGGCCATCGATGTTCTTGGCAATGTATTTGGCAATGTAGCCGGTGGCGCTGCCGTATTCTGGATCGATGGCCAGCACGTCAAAGCGGGCAGAGCGGTTGTTTTTTATTTCGTCCTGGTCGTGCTCGCAGGCGTAATGGCCAAGAATGTCCCGCAGCTGATCACGCTGGGCCGGTGCGACGAACAGCAGCATGTGCCAGTGCGGTGTGCCATCGTGGTGCGGCTCTACCACCCGAAAACCATAAACGGTAATACCGGCCCGGGCCATGGCGGCACGGGCCTTGGCCCACTGCTTGCAGAGATAAGCCTGGGCGTCTCTTGGGCTGGTGCCGCGGTATCGCTTGTTTCGGACCGAGCGGCCACGATCGGCCTTTACCGTATTCCAGGCATGAAACCGGCTGGGAGTGGTCCAGGTGTAGAACTCAGCAGCGTGGCCTTGCTCCCAGGCCAGATCTTCAAAGCCCCGCATTCTCACCATCAGTTCCACCCGGCGAATTTCAGGGTTCGATATGCTGGCGGCGTGGGCTTCAGACAGCGGTAGTTCCAGCCCTTCTTCCTCATTGACCACCAGCATTTCGGCCAACCAGCGGGCTTGCGCCGTTTTGTTGGCCCGATACTCCATAAATGCCCGGTGCGATACATAGGGGCTCACGCCCCGGCGTACGTCGCCGGACATGATGGCAATCAATTCCTGGTGCCGCTGGTAGGCACGGCGGATCTGCCGCAGCCACCAGCCGTCATCCTGCAGCCTTGCCACGGCACTGGCCGCATGGTCCAGGTGGCTGTCAGTCAATTCACCACTCAAGTCAGGCAGTACCGGAGAAAAGCCCCATTGACGGGCCGGCGCCATGGCCGCCGCCAGAAGTTCGGCGGCCGGCTGAGGTGTTGTAAAGCCCTGGGTCAGGTTGCTGACGATGGCGTTAACCTGGGTGGCCCACTCTCGGGCCACTTCTTCACGCCGCTTTTCCCCGTTGATACGTTTAAACGGAACGGGAAAACGTTCTTGCTGCGCGCGGGCGGTGCCGGCCGCCATTCGTAACCATAGGTTTGCCGATTTCGCCTTGTATTGCTTCCGGCGGCGCTGGTATTCACCGAACAGCTTCCCGGCTGCCTTTGGCTCCAGACCTTTGAGCGTGTACTCAATGAATGCCAGGTCTTCCGGGCCCGTAGGCCCGGAGAACAGCACCTTAATCACTTCCACCCCGGCCACATAGTCGGGGATGGCGACGGGAATAGGCAGACGATCCAAAGAAGGAGACAGCTTAATGCTCACGTGACCCCCTCAGTTTCTTCATGCCTTCCTCAAGATCTAGCCGGTTATTTTCATCCAGCTTCTGGGTCATGCTTTTGCCAACCTCATGGATCAGGTAGCCCAGGCTTCTTAAGGTTTTGTCCGACATGCCGGAGGTCGGGTCGAGACTGGAAAGCAGATCGCCCAGGGCAGTTACGCCCAGGGCCATGCTGTGCACACTTTCTTCGTTTTCGGCAATACGTTGCTTGATAGGGGAGGTCACGCTGTTTTCCCCCCAACGCTGAGGCGCTGAATTCGCTCTGCGGCGGCTTTACGCTGCGTGTCGATGTAGGTGGCCAGGTCAACCAGGTGAATGAGATAGGGAGATTTTTGGGAAGCGCGAAAGGCCGGTACGGGGAGCAGGCCGGCAGTGGCTTTGGCCTTGGCGGTTTGTGGGGCCATACCAAAATAGAGATCGGCTACGTCATCCAGGCGAACGGTAGTCACGCCGCCGTAGGTGGCCATCAACATAAAGACGGTGGGGGACAATACCTGGCTCATGCGGCACCCCCTTTGCGGGCTGGGGTACGACTCATAAACACCAGATTCAGGCCTGCCAGATGGGCGCGGGCCTCGGCCTCGGTGCGGCCAAAAGCGGAAACAATACGGATACGGGAAAGCTCGGCCAGTTTACGGCCGGGGGATGCAATCAGGAATTGATAGATCATCTTGGAGAGTCCTTTGTGTTTAAGCACAAAGGCGGTTCGGGCAGCCGCAAGACGAAGGGCACAAAGGGACCCTTGCTGGAGGCTTTGCAGTCGAACTGCTTGGCTCCCGAACCCCTCCTCCAGAACTGTTGCAGTGTAGCCGCCCATGGGGGCTGCTAACTTGGAATGAGGGATGGTGCATTGTCCTTTGTGTAACTCCGCCTGCGGGTGTCTAATCCGCCAGCTTGGCAGCTGGGTGTCTAAGCCAGCTGTAAAAAGGCTATCCGAAAAACGCAGATGACGCAATAACTTGTCGCTACCGGCTTGCGCGGAGATCTCTGGTGATGTAAATTTATTCACTCAAACACCTTATTGTTTGAAAATACGAAAAAAGAGGCAACCATTGGCGTGGATGGTCTCTAAAGCCGGGCACTTAGCCCGGCTTTTGCTTTTACTGGGCGCGGTTCATCATATTGAGTTTGTGGCGGCCGGCGGGGGTACTCAGTAATTGAACTTCTTCATAGCTTAATGAGACTGGCTGATAACGCTGGAACACAACCTCTTCGGCACCAGGCAGCAGCACCACTTCACTGGTGTTTTTGCTTCTGGACAGCTCTGACAAAGTATCGATAATTAATTTTTCCATTCCTGATTCGACAAAACTGCGCTCGATTCCATCGAACACATTGTCTCCAACAAGCTTTCGTCTCACTTTGATAAAACCTGCCGCTGGTTTTAAAGCCTCGGCCAAGCCGCTCTGAATAGCATTTAGCGCTTCGCTTTCAAGCCAGCCGATATAATCAGAATTGAATTTTCCACGGGCATTTTTGGTAGATAAATAAGCGTCAGCAAGTTGTCCCTTCAGCTTTTCGATTTTTGCATCGATGGCTGTCATTCTTTCATCCAGCAAAAGCACGGCTCCTTTAAGCTGTGCAATGCTTTTTAGCGCCTTACTTTCGCCGTAGATCAGGCCGTCAGACTCAGCAGATTGCGCTTCAAGGTGCTTCTCTTTTTCGGTCTTCTCAACGACCAGCTTTGATTTAAGGTCTTTCAGAGAAATAATCTCTTTATCGATGTCGTCCTGGTATTGCTTGGCTTTACCGAATGCCTCAAGGGCGGAGTTGATTTCATTATTCATGGATTATTCCTTTGTGTTTTCTTCAGGTTTCAGCCGTAATTGATGCCCTTAATCACCTTGTGAATAAGTTGGGCCATTTGGCTACGTTCCTGGAAGTCTCTGCCTGGTCGATATGCTTGTGATATGGCTGCTCTTTACACCAAGTAGAAGCCTCGTGCTTCGCAGGTGGCGGTATACAGCTTGTTTTCAAGCTCCTGCTGTCGCTGGGCAACGCCTTGCAGTGCTCCGAGCAATTGCTGAAACTCGGCAGCGCTGACCTTTTTCGACTGGGCGGAGAAGTGCAGGGGCTCTGACTTGGCAATAATTCGTTTGCCCTGGCTGAATTGCATCTGGGTAGTACCGGTGCTGGCCGGCTGGTTGGTCACGCCCAGGCCGATCAGGTAGTGCTTGCCGGTACCGGCAAAGTCGGGCCAAGGCTCGATGCTGCAGAACTGATACTGCCCCATGGAGTTGAGTCGTTGCAGCTGTCGGCTTGGTTTAAGCACGGCGAACAGCTTGGTTTTTCCGGCTACCTTTTCGGCTTTCAAGGCAATGACATGGCCCATGGCGTCGTCGGTGCGCTTATGCTCCGGCCATATCATGGCGGTGTAAAAATCTGGATTATAGGCGCTGGCCATTTCGTTCAACCATTGTGCCGAAATATTACGGTTGTCCACGGTATCGCCTTCGGTAGCAATGCATATCCAGCCGGTACGGATGTTTGATTCTGACATTCGGTGCTTTCCTAATATGGTCGTTGATGCTGTCTCCAAGCCGCTTCATCGACCTGCCGGTCTACACCAGGTAAAAGCCCCCGGGATTGAACCCGAGCTCTGAAAACAGCGCCTGCTGCTTCCTTTCCAGGCGTTCAATGGCGGTCATCAGGCTTTTCCCCGGGCTGTCCGGCTGGGTGCTGAACAGCTCTGCTTTTCCCTTCAGCTCAGCGATCTCCTGCTTGAGTTCGGCGATCTGGTGTTTGACTCGCTCGTTTACACTGGTATGGAGTGTCACGCTTTTACCTCTTCAGGCCTGCAGCCGGTTTTACAGCTTTGAAGAAACGCTTCAACGTCTTCACGCTTGAACTTCAGCTCTCGGCCTACCCGGTAGCACACCAGGCCAGGCTTTTTAATGCGTACCCACTTACTCAGGGTGACTGCATGTACGTTCAGGATTTTTGCGGCCTCATTGGTATTTAACATCTGCATTTCCACCTCCTTTCTGGCTTTTTCTTTGTTCTTGTATCGCCTGCATTTTCCTTTAATGGCTCGTAGCGGCAACTTCCCGAGTTCCGCCAAATTCCGATCTTTCAAAATTCGGAATGCCTCGGAACTGTTCACAGCTTACTGTATGGATGAACAGTATCAACCCGTCGAAAGTGGCGTATGTGTAAGAACCTTCGGAATAAATATTGAATTTGGTTGTTGCTTTTTTTCCTTGTCGTTTATTGGCGGTTATTGTCGTTTATTGGCAGGATGGGTGAAAAATAAGCACGGTATAATCATGAAAAAATTTCATGTAAATAATTGAACCAGCTGGACTTGATCTGGACTTTTCCAACTGACACGGACTTTTTGGGATTGGCTGGGTAGGGAGTTTGATGACGTATGAGCAGCTTGATTGGCCGAACGTAAAGCCAATGTGCAGGGGGCATATTGGCTATCTGCTTGCTATGGATATTTCTGGATGGGGTGGCGTAGCCACGGTGGCGTGACTACAGCGATGGCCTCGATCCCTTCATTGTTTATGTGCCTTCATTTTGGCATGTAGCCTGCCTGGGAACAGCTCGGTGTATACCTGCCACAGCAAATTCAAACTTCTGTGACCGGTCACTTGTGCGACTTCCTCAATCGCATAACCGGCCTCGAACAGGCGGCTGGCACCTTCCCGTCTCAGGTCGTGATAACGCAGGTCTTCAATGCCCAGGGCATTGCGCACCCGTTGAAAGGCCGCCGTGACGCTGGTCGACTCATAGGGAAACACCCGCTCCGACTCTTTTGGCTGCCGCTGCACGATATCCCAAGCGTCACCCAGCAACGGCACCCACATGTGATTACCTGCCTTCTTGCGTGGATCCTTTCTGTTGCGCACCAGAACTACCCGTTCGGCGGTATCCACATCGGCCCACAGAATGGAACAGACCTCGCTGATACGCATGCAACTGAGTATGGAAAAATCCAAAATGTCGGTCAGGGGTATCTTGCTGCCCCGGTGACTCATGCGCTTTACCAAGCCGGCACGGAGCTTATCCAGTTCATCGCCGCTCGGCCTCCGGCTGCGCCTTTCTGAACGGCCAATCAGGTCCATGCTGTGCAGAATAGGGGTCACCTCGCGGATCACCTCGTCAGTGACCGGTATCCCAAACACCGGCTTGGCAGACGCGTAGACCGACTTCAGGTAGCTGATGTCCTGGGCAACGGTTTGTGGCTTGGCGCCGGCAGCGTTCCGATCTCTGCAGTGATTGATAATGGCCATGGTGGTCAACTTGTCGGCCTGCAGCTTTGCTATGTCACTATCGGCCAGCAGGTTGAGAACATACCCCTTAGTACGGCCTATTTTCTTCGATATGTCAGGGTCTTGCTGGTACATGGTGATCAGCTCCCGGATGGTCGGAATCTCGGGAGACTGCCCGGGTATCCCCTGGGTCTCGATATGGGACACCATAGCCTTGCCCCAGGTGCGGGCATCTGCCAATTTCCCGTAGGTACGAGACTCCTGATACACTATTGCCTTATCTTTTTTGACGCGCACTATGCAGCGGTAGCGTATGACGCCCGCCGCTGTTTTGCGCTTCTCCACTGTAAAACTGGCCATGCTTCCTCCGTCCAGGTATCCCATGTGCGTGGGATACTTATTGGGATACCGTAGCCGGAAAAATACTTGAGAACAATGCCAAATGAATGAGATTGTAAGAGATTCAATTACAAGGAAAAACCAGAGCGAAGCCGCTACGGCTGGCGGTTTCAGCTCTGGCAGGTTTTCTGTTGCCCCCATGCTCGACTGGACGGATCGTCACTGCCGTTATTTTCATCGTCTGCTCAGCCGTCATGCCCAGCTGTACACCGAAATGG
>JAAEZO010000066.1 GCA_018222825.1 Gammaproteobacteria bacterium | reverse complement strand
GGCCTCGGCGTCGAGATAGACGAAGACAAGCTGACCTACTATCGCCGCAAATAATAGCGCCGCAAATACTACCGCCAGAAAAACAGTCGCACTCATTACCAAACGGAGAAAAACCCATGCTGTTCAAAGTCGAGATGAAGGTAAATATCCCCCATGACATGCCGGCGGACGTGGCGGCCGACATCAAGGCACGAGAAAAAGCCTACGCCCAAGAACTGCAGACTCAGGGCAAGTGGCGCCACCTGTGGCGGGTGGCAGGCAGCTACGCCAACGTCAGCATCTTCGATGTGGCCGACAACGCCGAGCTTCAAGAGCTGATAAGCGGCCTGCCGCTGTTCCCTTACATGGACATCAGCGTCGCACCTCTGTGCCGGCACCCGTCCTCAATTCACGAAGGAGATCGTTGAACCAAACATCGGCCCTTATCAACGACAGGGCCGAACAAGCGCCCACATATTTATACCCAGATCCAACGTCAAGGAGTAAGACAATGACCGTTAAAACCGTACATACCGCACAGGTTCAGGCATTACTGGAAAAAATCGCCGGGTTCGATCAGGAAGGCGGTAACCAACGCACCAAAGTGCTGATACACCGCATCATGAGAGACGTATTCCAGATCATCGAAGATCTGGACGTCACCCCGGAAGAGTTCTGGAGCGCCGTCTACTACATCAACGAGCTTGGCCAAAACGGCGAAGCCGGTCTGCTGGCTCCAGGCCTGGGCATGGATCATTATCTGGATATCCGCATGGATGCCGCCGACGCCGAAGCCGGCTTGACCGGCGGTACGCCGCGTACCATAGAGGGCCCGCTATACGTGGCCGGTGCCCCCTTGAGCGAAGGTTTCGCCCGCATGGATGATGGTACCCAGGACGGTGAAACTCTTATCATCACAGGTCAGGTGACCGATGAGGCAGGCCAGCCGCTGGCGGATGCTGTCGTCGATATCTGGCACGCCGATCTGAAAGGCGCCTACTCCTACTTCGATCAGTCCCAGAGCGAGTACAACCTGCGTCGCCGCATCAAGACCGATGCCAAGGGTCGCTACACCGCCCGGAGCATCATTCCATCAGGCTACGGCTGTCCGCCCGAAGGTACCACCCAGAAACTGCTCAACCAGCTGGGTCGCCACGGCCAACGTCCCGCGCATATCCATTACTTCATCTCCAAGCCGGGCTATCGTCACCTGACCACCCAGATCAACCTGGCCGGTGACGAGTACACCTTTGATGACTTCGCCTTCGCCACCCGCGATGAACTGGTAGTGGAAGGCAAGTGCATCGAGGATCCACTCCAGGCCGAGCAGTATGGGTTGAGCCAGCCGTTCACTCGCATGGAATTCAACATCCAGCTACAGGCTACCGACAACCCCAACCAGCAACAGCCGCACGAGCGTAAACGCGCCTTGCTGGAACAATAAGCTTGGGTACATACAACCATTCTGAGTACTTCGGCTCGCCAGTGGCGGGCCGATATTGTTTCCTGTATCTACCACCGAGGGCTCGAACCTCAAGGTAAGACTTGGAGCCATCACCATGTTTCGCAAACTCGGCTGACTCAAAAAACAGATCCACGGCACGATGGAAGCCTACCCGAACACAAGACGCAATCACTTTGATAGCGACACCTTCACGATCTGAAACTGTACAACCTGGAGATAAAACTCACCCTCTTCGGCCCGCATCAGAGCCTCTAATGGCGACCGGATCCCACAATCCGGCTTCCACGGTTTACAGCCTTGACGAACTGCTCTAAACAGAAGACTCCGTTGCACATCTTCGGGCACCCAGCCCGGATTGACAGGGGTTTTTTATGGATATCAATGCGCTGCAAACTCTGCTGTTTGTTCCGGCCAACCGGCCGGAACGTTTCGACAAGGCCCTGGCCAGCGGGGCCGATGCCATCATCATCGACTTGGAAGACGCGGTACCGGCGGCAGAAAAGGACGCCGCCTGCGCCGCCCTCAATGGCTGGCTGGACCAGCAAGCCGTCAACTCGGTGCTGGTCCGCATCAACGGCACCGGCAGTCCCTGGTTCAATCAGGACAGTGCCCTTTGCCGTTCCCCGGCGGTAGCCGCCATCGTGGTGCCCAAGGCCGAAGATCCCGAGGCGCTGCAAGAGCTGGCTCATATCACCGAAAAACCCCTGTTACCCTTTATTGAATCGGCGCTGGCCTTTACCCGACTGAACGACATTGCCGCCGCCCCCGGTGTGGCCCGGCTGCTGTTCGGCAAACTCGATCTGGCGCTGGATTTGGGCATGGACTATCCGCCGCCGGCGGGAGAGCCGCTCGATGAATCGGCCTTTCTGTTTGCCCGCAGCCAGCTGGTGATGTGTTCACGCATTCATGGGCTGGCGGCACCGCTGGACGCCATTTATACCGCCATTCACGATCCCAAGGGACTGACTGCCTATATTCGGCAGGGCATGAGGCTGGGCTGTGGTGGGCTTCTGCTGATTCATCCGGCCCAGGTAGCAACGGCCCAACAGGCACTGGCACCTACCAGCGCCCAGATCAGCTGGGCCAGGCACGTGCTGGATGCCGAGCAGCGGCTCAAGGGCGCCGTGGTGGCGGTGAGCGGCAACATGGTAGATACCCCGGTGATGGCGCGGGCGCGTCGCATCATGGCCTCGGTCGACGACCGACTGAAATAGCGAAAAAACACCGCGCATTTCAGATACAATCCCTCTTTTGATAAAGCCACTTTTTACGCATAAAACCGAGGGAGCCGTCATGTTGGTGAAGATATTACGTAATGGAATTGGGGGCATGCTGCAGGTGGGTGACAAGCTGACCCGCCCGGCAAAGATGCGCCGGGCACCGGAGGCTCAGCAACAGATTGACGAAGCCTGCGAACAACTGGCGCTGTATCAGCTGCCGCGCTGCCCCTTCTGCATCAAGGTTCGTCGCAACATGCACAAGCTGAACCTGCCCATCGCACTGCGTAATGTTCAGCCCGGCTCCCCTCATAGAGACGAGCTGCATGCCGGCGGTGGACGCATCAAGTCTCCCTGCCTGCGCATCGAGGAAAACGGCGAAAGCCGCTGGATGTATGAGTCGAACGACATCATCGCCTACCTGCAGCAACGCTTCGGCTGAGTAGTAACACAAAAAACGCCGCCAACGGGTCATGGCCCGTTGGCGGCGTTTTGCCATTCCATTCAGCTGTCGGTTTACCGTCAGTAACTGCTCTGCACATCGCGCGCGGCTTCTTCCACCGCCTCGCCACCCTTCTGGATATCCTTGCCGGCACCGGCAAAGGTGTTGCAGCCGTAGAGTCCAACGGCTAGTCCCGCCACCATCAACACTGCCATCAGTTGCTTGAGCATCGTCTTGTTCCTTATTCGGGTTAACGTACATTGCACAGTATAGACAGCAATATCCCGTATAAAGCCACCCCGGGATAGAGCTGAACGATCTACTCAAGAAGCAATGCCCGGACCATTCAGCGCAGAATAAAACAGCAGGACAGCAAACAACAGACTCGCCATCACTACCGGATAAACCAGATAGCCGTCATTACTGCGCCGCGCCTGCAGAAACAGCAGCCGACCCAACAGCCACTGGTAGCCCAGCATCAGCAAACTCAGCACCACAAAACCGATCAGATCCTGCTCGGCGCTGCGCAGGCCATAGCCCAGCAATAACAGCAGGTCGAGCAGGATCAAATACAGCGTTATTTTATGTAAGGTACGCCCCAGAGGGTGGGGCTCGCTGGCAGCAGCACGCATCGCTTCTCCTTTGCTTATGCTGAATCTTTTCTTAATAACGACCTATCGGCGCAAAAATAAAGTTTGGGTACGCAACTTGCTTACCCGAATGCCATGAAAATGATGCCTTTACTGCTGTTACTGGCCGGACTGGCCCTGCGCCCCGCCCTCGCCCTGCCCTTTGAGCCGGGTCTTTACGAGCGCCCCGAGGTGCAGCGCGAGCTGGACTACCTGCGCCGCCACCCCAGCCACCTGGAGCTTAGCCGCACCCGAGCGGAAAACTGGCTTCCCCACCTGCTTCCGTTATTACGCCAGCAGCGGCTTCCGCCCGAACTGGCCTGGCTGCCGGTGGTGGAAAGTGCCTACCAGCCCGGAGCCCTGTCCCATGCCGGCGCCGCCGGTTTGTGGCAACTGATGCCCGCCACCGCCCGCCGCTTCGGCATTCGCATCGACGACGAATTCGACGGCCGCTTCGCCACCCTCAGCGCCAGCCGGGCCGCACTGGGCTATCTGTCCTGGTTGCATGGCTATTTCGACGGCGACTGGCTGCTGGCGCTGGCGGCCTATAACGCCGGAGAAGGCCGGGTCAGACGGGCCATGCGCAAAAGCGGCAGCCGGGATTTCTGGCAACTGTCGCTGCCGAAGGAAACCCGTCGCTATGTGCCCCGCTTTCTGGCGGTACAAAAACTGCTGGCCACCCCGATGGCCCGAGGCCGTTCCTCGCTCAGCGAACACAAGATCACGGGGCCGGTGTCACTGCCTCGGCTGGCACGCCAGCTGGGCGTCAGCGTGGCGGACTTGAAACACTGGAACCTGGCCCTGAAAGGGGAAACCTTATCGGAAAAAGGGGAATATTCGATTCTGGTGGCGAGTGGCGCCCGGGCCGGAACCGAACAACTGGTGCCCATTCATCCGCAACCCTTGTTCATGGCCCCGGCGCCGGGGCTGGATTTATCGTCTTCCGGCGCCCTGTTCGGTGAGGTCAAAGCCCCGTTCAGCACGGCGCCGCCGGCAGGCTGGCACCGCCCCTGAGCAGGCACTATTGAACGAGCTGGCCGGAGGTGTTTTCCAACTGCGCACGTTGGGCCTGCTTGTCGAACACGCCACCGGGTAACCCGGCTTCATACAACTGCAGCAGCAACTGTTCCGCCTGCTCACTCAGCAGCATCAGCTCGACCCGACGATTATCACCGGAAGTGGGATCTTCCAGATTGAACGGCGCCTGATCGGCCATCGCTACCACCTGCAATACCCGCCCGGCGGGCACCCCCGCCAGTTGCAGCAGCTGACGCACGTTCTGTGCCCGGGCACCGGACAGATCCCAGTTGGAATAATGCTGGCTGACATAACGAACCGAGTCGGTATGACCCGAGATCAACAACCGGTTTTCCACTTTTTCAAATACCGGCGCCAGGGTCTTGAGCAGTTGCTCGAAGTCACCGGCAAGCCGGGCACTGCCCCGGTCAAACATGGGCTTGTCGCCGTGATCGTGGATCTGGATCCGCACCCCTTCCGGCACCACATCAAGCTGCAGGTTGTCTTCCATGCCCTGGCGTTCGGCCAGCTGACCAATCAATATCGCCAGCTGGCGCTTGTCCTGTTCGCTTTCTACCCGCCCCGGGCGCAGATCATCCGGGCTCAGCAACGGCTGAGTAGCCAGAGAGATATCCTGCATCTGCGTCGCCTGGCCCGGAATCTGCGCTATCGGCTGCCCCTGCAAGTCGGCCGGAAAAGGCGTGCCGCCCAGCAGGTAGGGGCTGCTGCTGCCTTCAAACACCGAGTAATCCCGCAGCTGGCTGGAGACGGTTTCCCGCTCCTGCTCGCTCGATACCGCCAGAATCCACAACACCATGAACAGCGCCATCATGGCCAGGGCAAAATCGGCAAAGGCCACTTTCCAGGCGCCACCGTGGTGGCCTTCGCCCTTATGGCGTGACTTGCGTTTGACGATTACGGTTCCATGATCACGCATCAGGGGGCTTCCGCTTCCGTCATCCAGGATTCCATGTCGATAAAGCTGGGCTTGATGTCCTGCTCAATCAGCTTGCGCCCCGCGTCCACCGCCAGCAGCGGTGACTTGCCGCTGATATGGGATACCAGTATCGCCCGCACGCATTCCAGCGCGGTAATACGCCGCCCCACCCATTGCTCCATGGCATGGCTGGCCGGACTGAACAGGCAGTAACAGACAAAAATACCGAGAAAGGTACCCACCAGCGCCGCCGCCACGTGTACGCCGATATAGGTGAGCGGGCCATCCAGATGCTGCATGGTGATAATGATGCCCATCACCGCCGCCAGAATGCCGAAACCGGGCATGGCATCGGCGGTTTTGGCCAGCGCCTGTGAAGGCTTGATCATGCTTTCTTCCAGCGCCTCCACTTCCAGTTCGAGCAGCGCTTCCAGTTCGTGGGCACTGAGCTTGCCCATGCCCAGCATACGCAGGTTATCGATAATAAAGCCCAGCAGTTCCGGGTTTTGGGTTACCAGCGGATAACGGCTGAACAGGGGGCTGGTCTGGGGGGATTCCACGTGGCCGTCCAGCGCCTTCAGGCCCTTGAGCCGGGTTTCCTGCAACAACTGATGCATCAGCGGCAGCAGCTGACGATACAGCTCGGCATCATCCTTCTGGCCATGGCAAATGGCCTTGAGTTGCTGCCAGATACCCTTGAGCACGGCGGTGGAGTTGCCCACGATCAGCGCACCGAGGCCCGCCCCCATGATGATGATGATTTCGGCCGGCTGCCACAGGGCCGCCAGCTTGCCGTTGGCCATGATAAAGCCACCAAAGACACAGATCAGGATGACCGCGATACCTAACAGCTTCTGCATTACGCTTCTCCGTTTACCGTGAGTTCACGGTTCAATAATGCCAGGCACTGCTTGTGCAGCTGGCAGACCCTGGATTCGGTCAAGTCCAATACCAGGGCGATTTCCTTCATGTTGAGTTCGTGCTGGTAATACAGCGACATCAGCCGCTGCTCCCGCTCGGGCAGCCGGGTCAGCAAGCCGGCGATCAGCTCGCGCTGTTCCAGCTGTGAAAAGGACGAGTCCTGAGCCGGCTCCACCCCGTGTTCCAGCAACTCCTGCAAGCTCTCCATTTCGGCCATCTGCCCGGCATAGATAATGTCGCGCAATGCCGGCAGCTCGACCCCCATGGCTTGCGCCAGCTCAGCTTCACTAGGCCGGCGCCCCAGGCGCCGCATCAGCTCCCGCTCGGCCTGGGCACACTGGTGACTCTGCTGGCGCAACTGGCGCGGGCGCCAATCGTGCCGGCGCAGTTCATCCAGAATGGCGCCACGAATACGCTTGAAGGCAAAGCCGGCAAAACTTTCGTCCGGCGGGCCACCATAACGGCGCAAGGCTTCGAGCAACCCCATGATGCCAATCTGGGACATGTCGTCCGCATCCAGCATGGTGCCGGCCTGGTTTCTGAGCTGGCCCAGTACCCGCTTGACCAGCGGCAAATACTGGTTCAGCCAGTAACTTTCGTTTTCGACCCGCGCGGTAGGCAGCGTCGGCTCGGCCTCGGGCCAGTCCTGCTCCTGCAACATGCCCATGGTTACTGAATCACCAGCTTGGTGATCAGCACCGCTTCCACCGAGGGTGCGTAGTCGTAGCTTTCCAGCCGCTGGTTAAGCGCCGTCTGCAGTTCTTGCTCGAAGCGACTCATGTCCTGCAACTGCTCCTGTACCTGCTCATGATCGAAGCCACTGAAATAAGTCAGGGTGGTGTTGCGCAACGCCGGTAGCACGCCTTCCCACAGCGCCACCTGGTTGGGTCGACGGCTCATCAACGCCAATTCCAGCACCATGTAGTGATTGCGCTCCGCACCGGGCAGACCAATCACGAACTGCTCCAGTGGCTGAAACTGAGGCTCGGTGACCGGCTCTGGCTCGGGGGTACTCTCAAACAAGGCCGCCCAGCCATCACTGACCCAGCGGTCACGATAATCGGCCAGCACAAAGGTGCCGGCCCACATGCCTGCCAGTGAGGCGATCAGCACCAGCAGTGCCATCAACAGGGGGGTGCGTAGTTTTTTTGCCACTTTATGTTCCTCGGTTATGCCAGGGCGTTGATCCAGTCACGAACGTATCGCTCCTGCTTCATCGGTTCGCCCGCGTCGGCCAGTGCCGCGCCTATATGATGCTCGTCAGCCTCTGGCGAGCCTGAAGACTGCCGGTCGCCATGACCGACGTTCACTTCAACACCGCCGCTGTGGTGCGGCAGCAATTCACTGCGCAATCGATCCGCCTGGGCGGTCAACGCATCGCGCAATGCGCCCTGACTGGCATTGATCTGAATATGCAGCCGATCGCCTTCGAGACGCACGCTCAATTCCAGGCGGCCCATTTCCGGCGGATCCAGCTTGATCCGCGCCTGCTGCACCTGTTGATTGAGTTGCAGCTCGACCTTGTCTTTCAGCGCCTGCATCA
The DNA here is from genome assembly GCA_018222825.1 of Gammaproteobacteria bacterium. Lineage (GTDB taxonomy): Bacteria > Pseudomonadota > Gammaproteobacteria > Enterobacterales > Aeromonadaceae > Oceanimonas. The sequence goes on along the minus strand of JAAEZO010000066.1, from coordinate 6,313 downwards.
ACTGCTCGCCCAGGGCAGCCTTGTTGCCGGGGTTCACCGTCAGCGGCGCCCACTCATGCACCACCGGTGCGAGGCCTCGAGCCGAATCCGGCGCCACCAGCGGTGTCACGCCAGTCTGGCTGTGACCGGTTACGGTGGCGTCGTTCATGCCGATCGCCGGGGCCGGTAGCCCCTGCTGGCCGGACAACTGCTTGAGCAACATTTGGTTGACCGAGACGGCCGACGGGGTGCCCACCGCCACCTCCGCTTTGGATGCCTTCGGCACGGCGGCGGCGGTTACGGGTTGAAGCGAGGAAGATGCCTGCCCTGACTCGGCCAGATTTCGATAGCGCAATCCCCATTGCTGAGCTGCTGGATCCACGCTGACGGAGGCCGTAGTTTTGGCCTGAGTCGCATCACTCGCCGCTGCTTGCAACAAGGCGGTAACCGGCTCATCATCTGGAGTGTCTGCCAGCTCGGGGAGAACCGGTTCAACCGGCTGGTCAGCGGGTTCGTCGGTGGTCTCTCCCTCTTGCTCACCCGTTGGTGCTAGGGTCGGGGTTTCTGCTTCGACCGTGTCAGGCAATGCCGACTCGGTACTGTTTTCTACCAGTACCGCCTGCTCGCCATCGGCCTCGGTGGCTGGCAACTCGAGGTTGACCGGCGCTTCATTCGATACTGCCGCTTCACCCCGAGTGCTACCGGCGGCCTCACCCAGCAGGTTACCCAGCCGTTCGGCCACCCCGGCAAAGCCGGACTCGCCCGGCGTATTAGCCGCGACCCCAGGCTCGCCGGGAGGCGCCCCTCTCCCCGGCACCGCCGCTGGTAAAATCATCATGACGACTCACCCAGCTGGCTTACCCAGTCATAGGCCAGGGTGCCTTCGTGTTGCTGGCGCAAGTCAGTCAGTTGCTGACCCAATTCATCACTCTGCTGACGGATGCTTTCCCACAACTGCTTATACTGGCTGGCAAACTGGGTCAGCACCTGTTGCTGCTGCGGGTTGAGCTGCTCCCGGTGAGGCGCCAGCTCGGTCAGACAGGCCCGCAATTGATGATCCAGCTCTTCCAGCCAGCCCCACTGTCGCGCTTCGGCCGCCTGACCGATACGCTGTTGCAGCATCAGCAGGCGCCCAAACAGAGGCGCCAGCACAGAACGGGTCATGCGCTTGCCCTCATACTCGGCGGCGGAATCCGGTTTTCCGCCCTGGGGAGATTGAGGTTCCGTTTGTGCATCAAGCCTCCACCTCGCTGCCCAGCCCCAGCCAGCCGACACGCAGATCTTCCAGTACTCTAATCACCGGAGCCAGATGTGCCGGCTCGTTGTTTACGCTGGCGCTGAACAGCTGGCGACCGCAATAGTCATACAACTGATGCAGATTTTCGGCCAGGGCACCGCCCTGCTTCAAATCAAGGGCGCTGTCCAAACCGCCAATAATATCAATGGCTTTGGCAATGCTTCGGCCTTTTTCTTCCAGCCTGCCACCCAGCATATGGCCTTCGGCCCGGGCAATTTCGTCCAGCAATCCATCCATCAGCATCAGCACCAGTTCACGGGGCGACGCCTGGGCGGCCCGGGCGTCGGTCTGGGTATGCTGGTACACATCAAAGCCGGAATCGGCATCAAACATGGGGCGGCTCCTACCTCGGTTAAAACATGCTCATGGTCTGCTGCATTTGTTGTGCCAATGTGTTCATTCGGGTGAATTGCCCCAGATAACGCTGATAAACCTTGTTCATCCGGGTATCCAGTGACTCCTGCCTATCGGTGATCCGATCCAACCCCGCCTGCAGGCTGCGGTCGCGCTGAACCAGAATGCCGTTGCGATCCAGATACGGCTTGGTATCGGCTTCCAACCGGGTCAGCAAGCCGTCGGTGCCGGTGAGTGCCGCTTCTAATGCACCGGGCTTGTCTTGCTGCAGCTTGGCCATGGCGGCGGTGTCGAGCGACAACTTGCCATAACGATCGGTCTTGATACCCAGTTCGGACAAACCGATATCGCCGATTGGATTGGACAGGGTGCCACGCAGCCGGCCCAGCAGGCCTCGGCTCATGCTGTCGCCACTCAGGGCCGCCGTTTTACCTTCCTTGCTGCGGGTCTGCAGTTCCACTTCCGACACCAGGGCGTTGTAGGCGCTGACGATGCCTTCGAGCGAGCTGTTGATCGCCTCTTGATCGGTGGCTACCGACAGGGTCAGCGGCGCATCGACATAAGCACCGGCACCGTCCTGGGCATGCACCTTGTTGACGGTCAGGCTGAGACCATCGATCTGGCCATCGAAGGTGTTGGTACTGCTTGACAGCTGCAGGCCACCGGCGCCACCCAGTTCAATCTGGGCATCCTGGGCCTGACTGAGCTGTTTTTTGGTGCTCAGCGCAGTATCCAGGTCGGTGTAGGCCGCTTCGCCATTGCCGCCGCTCAGGCTGATGCTCATGGCCTGGCTAGCGCCGGTCTTGGTGCTGGTCAGCAACAACTGGGTCTGGCCATCGGCCCGAATCAGCGAGGCGGTCACACCGCTGTTGTCGGTCGCCTGGTTGATGGCATCACGCAGCTCGCTCAGGCCGGAGCCCGGGGCCAGTGTCGACAAGTCCAGGCTCATGGTGTTGCCGTCGAGGCTGATATCAAGCTGGCCCTGGCTGGGTGCCGTCCAGTCATCGGCCAGCGCCAGTGCCTGCTGATCCGCCTGGGCCAGCTGCTTGACGTAAAGCTGGTAATCCCCGTTCACCGCGCCGCTCTTGACGGTGGCGCTGGCATAACCTTCGACAGAAAAGCTCGCCGACTGACTCTGCAGACCATTACCGTCGGTCAGTGCCTTGATGCTGTCCTGCAGGCCCTGCAACTTGGTTTTAATCTTGCTGTAGGCACTTTGCTGACTGGCCAGCTGGCTTTGCTGAATTTTCAGCAAGTTGTCCAATGGAGAACGCTCGGCCGACGTCAGCATCTGCGCCATAGAAGAAGGATCCATACTGCCCATTCCAAACATTGCCACCTCCGGGTGAAGTTAACGTCGATCGTGTTGACGATATTTGACTGATTAGTTGTTACTAACGACAAATGACAGGGATGACTTGAATGGCAAGGCAGGAATACTTGGCCGCTATTCCATGCTGTCTGAACGCGAGGTAAAAAAAACGGCCCCAAAGGAGCCGTAAAAAGACGAACCATGCCTGCCAATACCAAAAAGCATTCCAGGCAAAGCCAGCTAAAGCGAGGCCCGACCAAAGGCCCCACTAGAAGGAAACGTATAACCTAACAGAAAGAAACCTATAACTTAACGCAGCAGAGACATCACCAGACCGCTCATCTGGTTAGCGTTGCTCAGCACCGACATGCCGGACTGCATCAGCATCTGGTTCTTGGACATGTTGGACGCTTCCTGGGCGAAGTCGGCATCCATGATACGGCCCTTGGCCGCTTCACCGTTTTCACGCATGTTGCCCAGGTTGGTGATGGTGTGCTCCAGACGGTTGATGTTGGCACCGAACTGGGCACGGGTAGTTCCCAATGACTCCAGTGCAGTGTTCACCAAGTCAATGGTTGCATTGGCAGTAGCTGTGATTTCAGTACCAGGAGTACCAGGAGCAGGAGTACCATACTGAGCCGAAGCCGCAGTAATTGCCGTACCAACGGCAGTAAGATTAGCACTGGCATTAACAGTCAAAGTTTCAGCCGCCGTAGCGCCAATTTGGAAAGTAACACCGGCAGCTGCACCAAATTTTCCGCCGGTACCGACAGAATCAAACAGCGCATCACCCGCATAAGTGGTATTGCTCATGATGTTATTCAGCTCAACACCCAGCTGGTCATATTCCGACTGCATCGCCACTTTATCGTCAGCACTGTTGGTACCGTTGGCGCCCTGAGTGGCAAGATCCTTCATGCGGTGCAGGATATTGGTCATCTCGTCAAAAGCGCCTTCACCGGTCTGCAACATGGAGATGGCATCCTGGGAGTTGCGCATGGCCACACCCATGCCATTGTTCTGCGCTTGCAGACGAACGGCTATTTGCAAACCGGCCGCATCGTCGGCAGCGGAGTTGATTCGAAAACCGGTGCCCAGGCGCTCCATGGCGGTGCCCAGCATCTTGTTGGTGCTGTTCAGGGTGTTCTGGGTTACCAGAGAGGTAAAGTTGGTATGAATGGACATGCCCATAATCGTTTTTCCTTTTAAATTGGTTGTTTTGATTCACTTGAATAAAACGGCACGGGAAAACGGCAACTTGAATAAAAACAGAAAATTTTATTTTGATGAAGCGTGAGGCGTGAGGCGTGAGGCGTGAGGCGTGAGGCGTGACAGCAAAACAGAGCCAAGGCATACAAGAAAGAAGGAAGAAGAAAAGTGGTGAGCGCCAAATGTTAAATCAGGCGCCAAGTAACAGGTCGAATAAATTCGACCTTACAAAAGCAGCAGTTATTCCTTTCTCAACTATTCCTTGCGTAACAAGGCCACGGCGCTGTGACGGGAGACGTTGGCCTGGGCCACCAGCGCCGACACCAGTTGCTCGAAACGGCTGGCCTGGGCCGGCAAGGGGGTGGCAGCGGGTTCTTTTGCGGCGGACACCGGCCAGGCCTTGGCAGTCTGCTGCAGTATCAGCTGACGCTGCTCCTGCAGGCGCTGCGAATAATCCTGAATACGTACCATGACCCGCTTGAGGTGTTCCCGTTCGCTCAACAACTCACCCTTTTGTGCCGATGTTTGCAGGGGCGCCAATGCATCGGGCTCGGGAGTGGCCTTGATCAGCACCGGCTCCCCCGCCGGTACCCGCACGCCCTCTCCCTGCATCAGTATCGGCTGGCGCAAGATGGCCTCGCCCCGCTCCCTGGCAATCAGCTGCAGCTTGCCCTGCTCCGCTTCGGCGGTAATGCCCAGCGGCGCCAGATGACGATTAAGCTGGGCCAGGGTGACCGCCTGCCGCTGCCCCGGCGCTATGCTGATCCCCATGGCCTGCTGCTGGCCGGCCAGCAGCAGGGTTACCCGCTCCCGTACCGGCCGAGGGCTCAGCAGATCCACCTTGTCCAGCTGATAGCGATAACGGGCGGCGTCGCCGTCCAGCGCCACCGGCTGCAGTCGGGCATCGAGCCGCCCCTGTTGCTGCAGATGTTCGGATAACCGGGCCAGTTGCTCGCCCCATCGGCTTTGTTGCTCCGGCGCCATGGCCGATGCCTGCAGCCGTTGGGCCAGCGGGCGCAGCTGCTGATAGGCCTGAGTCAGCGACTGCTCGGCCGCCTGCAACTGGGCTATCTGATTCTGGGCCTGACTGAGCCGGCCCCATTGCTGATAGCGGCCGGGCGCAGACTGCGATACCGGCGTTTTTGCGGTAAGCGGGGGCGTGCTGGATTCGCCGACGGCGCCGGCAATGCCGGCGGCCGGTTCCAGATTGGTCTTAAGCGGACTCAGGCGCGGGCTGGTCACCTGCATCGGGTCGTATCCTTACAATGTGGTGAACAGCGACAGCTGATTAACGTTGACGTAGGCCTTCTGGGTACTCTGCAATGCCAGCAGCATCTGCTGCATGTTCATGGCCGCTTCGCCGTAATCCAGCGCCGACAGCTCGTTGTGCAGTCCCTGACCAAATACCTGCATTTCACCATGGGCCGCCACCACCTGTTCCAGGCCATTCACCCGGCCGCCGATGTCGGTCAGAGTACGAGTGATATTGCCGATGCCCCGGTCCAGATTATTGAGCATGTCGCTCACCTGAGTGCTGATGTCGCCGGCGGTGGTATCAAGCACCTCGATGAAATCGTGTACCTGCTGCAACAGGTTGCCGCCGTCGAACAGCAGGCGCTCTGCGCTGTCGTTGGACGGTATCGTCACCCCATTGGCGATGGCCACCTGGCGCTGATAATCATCACCCTGATAGCTGAACACCCCGGGCGCGGTTTCGGCCACCGCCACCACATCGGTTTTCGAGCCCGAAAACAAGTAATGACCTTCTTCGTTACGGGCATTGGCCAGGTCGAGCAGGGTCTGCTTGAGCGTGTCCATTTCCTGGGTCAGTGCCTGACGATCGGCCTGACTATAGGCGCCGTTGCCTGCCTCTACCGTCATGTCTCGCAGGCGTAGCAATACATCTTTCATGGTGTCTATCTGGGTCTCTTCCTGACCGAGACGACTCTTCACCTGTTCGGCATTCTTTTCATACTGACTGAGGGCACTCAGTTCTTTGTCGATACCCTGCAGCCGCACCGTGGCCAGCGGGTCATCCGACGGCTTGAGTAACCGATCGCCGCTCGCCATCTGTTGCAACAGCTTGCCGTAATCGGCTCCGCCTTTCTCCATGCTGTGCATCATGATGCGTTGAATCTGTCCTGTACTGACGCGCATTACGG
>JAAEZO010000065.1 GCA_018222825.1 Gammaproteobacteria bacterium | reverse complement strand
ACGTGGCCGAAGAGCGTGACGTGAAGGGCCTGTACAAGAAAGCCCGTCGCGGTGAGCTGAAAAACTTCACCGGCATCGACTCGGCCTACGAGCAGCCGGAAGCGGCAGAAATCCATCTGGATACCACCCGCCTCAGCGCCGACGAAGCCGCCGATCAGGTTATCGCCGAACTGCGCAAGCGCGGTGTGATTGCCGGATAAGACAGAAAAAGAGCTGTCAGCCTGACACAAGGTTGACAGCTCTCGGTATGACGCTGGTTTATGTCGCTGCCGCTTTATTTAGTTGCCGGAGCAAACTGTGCTGATCCGTATGGCACCATATCGTTGCGGGTTCGCGCCCAGTGAAGCGGCGCTTACAGTCTCTCTAGGACATTAGGAGTGTTTGTAGCCGGCGCATTAATTTTTGATTTTAAGGACAATATCGATGAGCTTTATCACCAAAGAGCTATTAGACCAAGTTGACACCATCGCCCGTGCGGCAGGTGACGCCATTATGGAAATTTATGGCCGGGAATTTACCATTGAACAGAAAGAAGACAAGTCACCTCTGACCGAAGCTGACGCCGCTGCTCATCTTATGATTGTGAACCAGTTAGCTGAGCTGTCGCTGCAAGCACCTATTCTGTCGGAAGAAGACACGGCCAGCTTTGCCGGTGCCGATGCTCATGGCCGTTACTGGCTGGTGGATCCGCTGGATGGCACCAAAGAGTTTATCAAGCGTAACGGCGAATTCACCGTGAATATTGCATTAATAGAACACGGCAAACCTGTGCTGGGCGTAGTGTATGCGCCGGCACTGAATGTGGGTTATACCGCAGCCAAGGGCATTGGCGCCTTTAAAACCGAGGGGGCAAACCAACCGGAGCCGATTAAGGTCGCCCAGCACCATGCAGGCTCTCCCTGGCGAGTAGTAGGCAGCCGTTCTCATGCCGGTGATTCGCTGCTGCAACTACTGCACAAGTTAGGCGAACACGAACTGGTGGCCATGGGTAGCTCACTTAAGCTGTGTCTGGTAGCTGAAGGCGCTGCCGATACTTATCCGCGTCTTGGTCCCACCTCGCTGTGGGACACCGGTGCCGCTCAGTGTGTAGTTGAGCAAGCCGGTGGTACAGTAGTGCAATTGAACGGTGAGCCACTGAGCTACCTCAACACCCATGAAGTACTCAACCCCTTCTTTTTGGTACTGGGGCAAAACGACGTTCATTGGCCAGCTCTGTTCAACTGAAGTTAAAAATCACCGATGTCTGACTAACCCGTAGCCGCTGCTTTAGCCGGCGCAAACCTGCAAACAACGCCATATCTGCAGAATCGGCACCGCCTGATCCGGCAGCTAAAGCGCCGGCTACAAGACATGGCAACTATGTCTGGTATTCTGTAGGCGCCGCTTTATCCGGCGCGAATTAACTGCAATACCAGGCACACATATACAACGCTGGCTCTACCTCCATAGTGTTTGTCTTTAACTTAAAGCTGACAGCTTATGGCTTACCGCTAGGTTTCAGCCGGCTACAAAAATAACAGGGCTTTATATCTTTTATGCTGCTTACCACTTCTCGCGGAATCTGGCGCCAGCGTCGGGTGCTAAATGCATTTCTATCTCCTCATTATCTTGGCAAGCAGGCAACCCCCGAGTTAGCGGCTGTGGTCGGCTGGGGTATGAAGCCCAACACACAACAAGCTCGAGAGTTTGCTGAACGCCGTACCCTGCCCTTCTGGCAGCTGGAAGACGGTTTTATCGGTTATATCGGTCACCCGGCCTCTGGTGCTACTCGCTTGTCGCTGATCGTGGACCAAGTGGGCGTGTATTACGACGCCACCCGTCCCAGTCAGCTGGAACAGATGCTGGATGATATGGGCTGGTGGAACCCGCAGTGGCAGCAGCGGGCCGAGCAGTTGCAAGCAGTGTTAGTGCGCGAGGGCATCACCAAATACAACCACTATGCCGATAACGCCCTGCCACCGGCAGTAGCTGAGCGGCTGGATCCATCTCGCCCCCGGGTGCTGGTGATTGATCAGACCCGGGGCGATCCGGCGGTGCGACTGGGGCTGGCCGATGAGCAGAGTTTTACTGCCATGCTGGCGGCCGCCCGGGCAGAAAACCCCGGCGCCCAGATTATTGTGCGCACCCACCCGGATGTGCTGCTGGGCAAGAAGCAGGGTTATTTAACGCAAGCTGCCGGTGATGATGTACTGCTGTTAGCCGAGTCGGTTAACCCCTTTGCGCTGATGGCGGCGGTAGACAAGGTATATACGGTTACCTCGCAACTGGGCTTTGAAGCCTTGCTGGCCGGTAAGCCGGTGGTGTGCTTTGGCGCGCCTTTTTATGCTGGCTGGGGCGTCACCGACGACAGAATTGCGATACCGCGCCGTAGGCAGCCACGCACCGTGTCGCAGTTGCTGGCCGCTGCTTATCTGCGTTATTGCCGCTACGTGGACCCGGTTACCGGTGAGCGCTGCCGGCTGGAAGATATACTGGATTTAGTTCTGGCACAGCGCAGCCCGGTGCCGATGGTGGATACCCTTTATGCGGTAGGTTTTTCGCTTTGGCGGCGGAGTTTTACACCCCGGTTTTTAAGTCGCTATGCGCGAGAGGTGAAATTCGTAAAGCAAATTCCTGCAGGGCCGAATTCATTCGAGAGGTCCATTGAAATGGACCCTACCCATCCTGTAGGGTCGAATTCATTCGACCAATACAGGTCCACTGAAGTGAACCCCACAGTTGATCCTGCGCTGAATTCTGCAAAGGCGGTGCTAATTTGGGGCCTCCGTTTTGAAGCGGAGCTGGCCACTTGCCCATTACCGGTGTGGCGAATGGAAGACGGTTTTTTACGTTCGATAGGGCTGGGGTCCGATTTGCGCCGCCCGGGTTCACTGGTGGTCGACCATATGGGCATGTATTACGACCCGCGCACGCCAAGCGCCATTGAACAGTATCTTGTTACCCATGAGTTTTCTGCCCTCGAATTAAGCCTGGGTGAACAACTCGTGACTCATTTCAGAGAGCAGGCGCTCACCAAATACAATGTGGGCGATAATATCAAACCCCGTTGGCGACAGCAGGCATCCGACCGAATGGTCATACTGGTACCCGGCCAGGTGGATGACGACGCCTCTATTCAATTGGGTAGTCCTTTTGTGCTGGGCAATACGGCGTTGTTACAGGCAGTGCGCCGTGAGCACCCCACAGCCTTTATTGTGTTTAAGCCTCACCCGGACGTAGTGAGTGGCAACCGTAAAGGTCAGGTGCCCGATGCCGTGCTTGAGCAATGTGTAGATGCCATAGAGACCCAAGCCGGTATTGTGGCCTGCCTTGACGAATGCGATGCCGTGCATACGCTAACATCACTCACCGGACTGGAGGCGCTGATCCGCAGCAAGCCGGTCACTGTATGGGGTCAGCCGTTTTATGCAGGCTGGGGACTGACCGAAGACAAACACCCAGTTGAACGCCGTGGACGAGCCTTGCCGCTTTCCGCACTGGTGTATGCCACCTATGCCTGGTACCCCACCTATGTAGATTACCCCACAGGGCTGTATAGCACTCCGCTGCGCATGGCATGGCGACTGGCGCAAGAACGCGCACAGTTCAAAGAGCCAGACAATAAAATACTGCGCTGGGCGCATCGGCGCCTGCGCAAAGCCCGGTTTTTGTGGGAAGCGATTAAGGCATAGCAGTAAGCTTTAAGCCATAAATTCTCAGTAGGGTCGAATTTATCCGGCCCTTTTAATCTATCGCCAAGCCATTAGTCGAATAAGTTCGACCCTACGCGTGGTTTGATTTTTATGTGCTCAAAACTTGCTCCACCACTCTGGGCTTTAGTCTCAGGGCAAACAGCAGCAGGCCCAAGAACAGGATCGCCACTGTAATCACCAACAAGTTGCCGTTAGGTCAGTTTGGTGTGAGCCAAAATAGCCCCTATCCCCACTGTAATAATCCCCTCGCTCTTGCGACTTTGTGCATAACCGTCATCATGATCATCGGCGCGGAACACCGCCTCACCGCCATAATAAGGACATTCACATGCGCAAACCCCTGCTGCTTACCCTGTTGTTGCTGCTGGTCACCCTGTTTTTCATCTTCGATCTGGGCGACTGGTTTACGCTTGAAAACCTGAAACAACAGCAAGCCGATATTGCCGCGCTGCGGACCGCATCGCCCTGGCTGATGGCCTCGGGCTTTTTTGTGCTGTATGTGGTGATGGCGGCGCTGTCGCTGCCCGGCGCCGCCATTATGACCATCGCCGCCGGGGCCTTCTTTGGCGTATGGCAGGGGCTGGTGCTGGTGTCATTTGCCTCTAGTATCGGCGCGACGCTGGCGTTTCTGGTGTCCCGTTTTCTGCTGCGAGATCAGGTACAACAACGCTTCGGTGACCGACTCAAAGCCATCGACCGGGGGATTCACCGAGACGGCGCCTTCTACCTGTTTACCCTGCGGCTGGTGCCGGTGTTTCCGTTCTTCATCATCAACCTGCTGATGGGGCTGACCGCTCTGCCCGCCCGCACCTTCTACTGGGTGAGTCAGCTCGGCATGCTGCCCGGCACCCTGGTCTATGTAAACGCCGGTACCCAGCTGGCCGCCATCGACAGTCTGAGCGGCATACTGTCGCCGGCCCTGCTGGCGTCATTTGCCCTGCTCGGCCTCTTCCCGTTGCTGGCCCGCACCGTGCTGCGCCAGGTTCAGCGCCGCCGGGTGTATCGCGGCTTCAACAAACCCCGTCATTTCGACCGCAACCTTATCGTGATCGGCGCCGGTGCCGCCGGCCTGGTCAGCTCGTACATAGCGGCGGCAGTCAAGGCCAGGGTCACCCTGATTGAAGCCAGCAAAATGGGCGGCGACTGTCTCAACACCGGCTGTGTGCCGAGCAAGGCACTGATCCGCAGCGCCAAGCTGGCTCAGCAGATGCGCCACGCCGACCAATACGGCCTCACCAGCACCCAACCGGCGTTCAGCTTCAAAAAAGTCATGCAGCGAGTACAAGCCATTATTCGCAAGGTGGAGCCTCACGACAGCGTCGAGCGCTATACCCGGCTGGGCGTGGAAGTGTTGCAGGGTTACGGCAAACTCATTGATCCCTGGACGGTGGAAGTGACACTGACAAGCGGCAAAACCCGAAGGCTCACCGCCCGCAGCATCATCATCGCCGCCGGTGCCCGCGCTGCCGTGCCGCCGATACCCGGGCTGGATAACGTCGACTATCTGACCAGCGACACCTTGTGGGACGCCATGGCCAAGCGGGATACCCCGCCCGAGCGATTGCTGGTAATGGGCGGTGGCCCCATAGGCTGTGAGCTGGCCCAGGCCTTTGCCCGGCTGGGATCCAGGGTCACCCTGCTGCAACGCAACCACCGGCTGATGCCGAAGGAAGATACAGAAGTGAGTGAATGGGTCAAAAACGCTCTCACCAAAGACGGCGTACGGGTGCTGACCGACCATAGTCCGCTGCGGGTAGAGCAAGGTGCCGATGGCATTAGCATCATGGCCACTCATGGCGATCAAGAAAGTGTATTCGAATGCGACGATCTGCTGCTGGCACTCGGCCGCCGAGCGCGACTGACCGGCTACGGGCTGGAAGCCCTGAGCATACCTACAGAGCGCACCGTCACCACCAACGATTATCTGCAAACCCTGTATCCCAATATTTATGCCGCCGGCGACGTGGCCGGGCGCTATCAGTTTACCCACACCGCCGCCCACATGGCCTGGTACGCCAGCGTCAATGCCCTGTTCGGCCAGTTCAAACGCTTCAACGTTGATTATTCGGTTATTCCCTGGTGCACCTTCGTCGACCCCGAAGTCGCTCGCGTCGGCCTGAGCGAGCTGGAGGCCAGGGCGAAGAGTATCGATTATGAGGTCACCCGCTTTGAACTGGACGAGCTGGACAGAGCCATCACCGACGGCACGGATCAGGGTTTTATCAAGGTGCTGACCGAACCCGGCAAAGACCGAATACTGGGGGTGACCATCGTCGGCGAACATGCAGGCGACCTGCTGGCCGAATATGTGCTGGCGATGAAGCATGGGCTTGGCCTGAACAAGATACTGGGCACCATTCATGTCTATCCGACGCTGGCGGAAGCCAACAAGTACGTGGCCGGCGAGTGGAAGCGCGCCCATGCACCCGAGCGAGTGCTACGCTGGCTGGGGCGTTATCACCTGTGGCGGCTGGGCAAGGAATAAACGCCTGCAGGTACAGTCTTCCGTAGGGTCGAATTTATTCGACCGGTGGTGAACTGGACTGGTCCATTGGAATGGGCCCTGCGAAGTGGAGAGGTGGACAGGACGAAATACAAGAACGGGCCGGAATGCGTTTCGCATTCCGGCCCGTTTATGCTTCCTGTTGGTAATGCCTTAGGGTCTGCAGTAACCGGCCAGTTTTTTACCCTGTTTTCTCATCAGCGAACACTGCCGGTTATCAACCCCGTCACCCATCGACAAGGTCTGAGTGATGATGCCCGTGTTAGCCGGTACCGAAGCCGCCTGTACCGGTAACATCGCTACGGTAAATACCGCCGCTAATATCAGTGAAGTGATCGATTTCATAATCTTTCCCCTTACTTGAATGAGCAGCCTTAACAGGTTTTATTGCAAGACTTGGACTATCAGGGCATTGCCCTGCCGCCATGGTGAATCACTGACGGTTACCCATTAAGACGCGCTCAGGGGCGAATTTATTACAAAAATAACAGTATTTTCTGGTCATTTTTTAAACTTAAACCGCCATCATCCCAGCGCCTCGCTCAAAAAATCCAGCAACATCCGCACCTTCGGCGACAGATGGCGGTTATGCGGGTACAGGGCCCAGATGCCATCATCCGGTTCCTGATAATGCTCAAGCAGGGAGATCAGCTGGCCCGACTCAAGCGCTGGCTGCACATAATAATCCGGCAATTGCACGATACCGATGCCCTTCAAGGCCGCATCCAGCAGCGCCCAGCCACTGTCGCAACGAATATTGCCTTTGACCCGAATATTGCGCGCCTTGCCCTGCTCCTGAAAACGCCAGTAATCCAGATTGCCCTGCAGGCAGTTATGCTGATCCAACTCCGAAAGCGTATGCGGCACACCATAGGTCGACAGATAGTCGGGCGAGGCGCACACATACTGGGTGCGGGAAGCCAGCCGCCGGGCCATCATGCTGGAGTCTTCCAGCTTGCCCAGCCGCACCGCCAAATCATACCCTTCGGCCACCAAATCCAGCTTCTGGTTGGTCAGCCGCATCTGCACTTCCAGCTCCGGGTAGCGCAACACAAAATCGTTGACCAGCGGGGCTATGGTCTTTTCGCCGTAGGTCACCGGCGCCGTTAGCCGCAACTTGCCCCTGGGCGCCAGCTGCAAATTGGTGATTGTGCGCTCGGCCTCTTCCAACCCATCAAGCACCTGCCGGCAATGCTGATAATAAATCTGTCCGGCTTCGGTCACCGACACCTTGCGGGTAGTGCGATAAAACAGCTTGGTCGACAGCCGGGTTTCCAGGGCGCTGATCTGCCGACTGACCTGGGCGGTAGAAATGCCCAGCCTTTTGGCCGCGCCGGTAAAACTTTCCATTTCGGCCACCGCCACAAACTCACTCACCCCTTCCCAAATAAACATGCCTGCGTCCTTACACTCGGGCTGACTACCTCAATAACGCCGATTATATTGTTACTTTATAGTAAAAGTAATTTTAAATATGCGGCCATTATCGCCTGACGGAATGAGAATATAATAACGTCATCAACACCACGGAACGCCGTTTCCGGGAGCGACGGATGAGCATTGAAAACCTGAGCTGTAACAAGAGCTTCAATGGCTGGCACAAACAGTACCGCCATTATTCCGAGCAGCTGAACTGCACCATGCGTTTTGCCATCTACCTGCCCCCACAGGCCTCTCGGGGTGAGCGGGTACCGTCGCTGTACTGGCTGTCCGGCCGGGCCTGCACCGATGAAAACGTCATGCAACAAGCCGGTGCCCAGCGCATGGCCGCCCTGCTTGGCATTGCCATTATCGCGCCGGACACCAGCCCTCGTGGCGATATGGTAGCCGACGATAACAGTGACGCTCTCGGCCAGGGCGCCGGCTTCTATGTCAACGCCACCCAGGCGCCTTGGCACCGCCACTACCGCATGTACGACTATGTGCTGAACGAGTTGCCAACGCTGGTCGAGTCGATGTTTCCGGTCACCGATAGGCGTTCCATTGCCGGCCATGCCATGGGCGGGCACGGTGCCCTGGTGCTGGCCCTGAGAAACCCGCATCGTTATCGTTCGGTATCGGCGTTCAGCCCCATCAGCAATCCGGTCAACTGTCCCTGGGGAAAAAAGGCCTTCGGCGCCTATCTGGGCACAGACACCACCGCCTGGGCCGATTATGACGCCAGTCTGTTGATGCAAAAGGCCCGCCGATTTGTGCCGGCGCTGGTGGATCAGGGCGAAACGGACAACTTCCTTACCGAACAGCTCAAGCCGGACACACTGAAAGCCGCAGCCCACCTCAGCGGCTACCCTCTTACGCTGAACCGGCACGAGGGGTTTGATCACGGCTATTACTTTATCGCCAGCTTCATCGAGCAACACCTGCGCTTTCATGCCGGGTACCTGGCACGGTAATGTCACGGAATCAGCTCCCAGCAAGCAGGAGAAAAGATGAGCAAAAACTGGCTGTTACTGAGGGGACTGATGCGCGAGCAACGTCACTGGGGGAAATTTCCCGCGCGTCTGCAACGCGACTTTCCCGATGCGCGGGTAATGTTGGCGGACTTGCCCGGCTTCGGCCGTGAATCTCATCGGCAGAGCCCGAGCCGCATTGAGAATATCACCGACGAGATAAGAGCGCGTTGGCAGGCAGAGCGAGCACGGGGGCCGTTGCGGCTGCTGACGTTATCGCTGGGCGGCATGGTGGCAATAGACTGGGCCAGCCGCTATCCTGCCGAGGTACATTCTGTGGTGCTGATCAACAGCAGCCTGGCAGGCATCAGCCCCTGCTATCACCGGCTGAGACCTCGAGTATACTGGCCACTGCTGAAATGGTGTCTGTGGCAACGGGATCCCCTGCTGCAGGAAGCCGCCATACTGCAGCTAACAAGCCGGCGTTTTGCCGATGATGTCTCTATTCTGACCCGCTGGGTCGCCTACGCCCGGGAATATCCGCCATCACGCCGTAATACCTTGCGCCAGTTGCTTGCCGCCCTGCGCTACCGTCTGCCATCCGCCCGCCCTCGAGTGCCCATACTGGTGCTGAACAGTATGGGCGACGAGCTGGTCAATCCCCGCTGCAGCCAAGCCATTGCCGAGCATTGGCAACTCCCTCTGTGCCGCCACCCCGATGCCGGTCACGACCTTCCTCTGGATGCCCCTGCCTGGGTCTGCAAGCAGATTCGGGCATGGCAGCCAGAACTAACCGGATGACCAGCATCACGGTCGTTCTAAGCCGATAGTGACCAGCGCATCCACTCATGTGTCTGCCGACAGCCGAGCGCTCAGGTAGTCCACCATTTTTGATAGCTGAGTAATGTGGGAGAAATCAACTTCGGGAATGGTCACTTCCAACTCCCGGCTCAGTGCCTCGATCAGCCGCAGAAAGTCCATCGAGTCCAGATCCAGCGCCTCGCGCATATCTTCATTCGGATCTAACTGTTCGGTGTCGGCATCCGGGGCGATATCCCGAATCTGGCGACAGACCAATTCGGCCAGTGCCTTCTTGTCTTTCATGCCAGTTGCTCCGGTTGTTGTAACAGCGCCGCTATCCGGTTAAGCAGGCGCGCACCGTCATGGCCGTCGCTTACCCGGTGATCGGCGGCCAGACTGAAACTGGCCAGGGTCATCGGCACTATTTTCTGTTCCTGCACCCAGGGTGCTGTGCGCACCCGTCCTATGCCCAGCAAGGCAACCTGAGGCGGAAAGATCACGCCCTGAATACGATCCACTCCCCGCTCCCCCAGATTGGACACCGTTACGGTGGCATCCTGAACTTCCGACCCGCGCAAGCCCCCACCCCGGGCCCGAATCACCTGATCCTTGAGCCGGGCCATCATTCCCGCGGCCCCCAGTAACTGGGCGTCATGAAGGGCCGCCACGACCATCCCCCCCGAGCGCAGCTTGATAATATTGCCCAGATGCACACCAGATTGTGCCTGATAGCCACCCTCCCGATAAAAGCCGTTAAACTGGGGGAATTCGGCCAAGGCCCGGGCCAGAGCGCAGTAAATCAGCGCATTAACCAACACCAGTTCCGCTGCCGGTTTTCCCTTATTGTATTCCGAGCACCAGGCGTGAGCGGCCGTCAGAGGAATATCCAGCTCCAGATAATAATGAGGAATATCGCGTTTGGAGCGACTCACCACGGCGGCAATGGCCTGACGCATTTGTTGCCCGGAATCTGCCGACGGCGTGACTCCCCGGGATTCGATATCCGCCAGTACTAGGGCGCCATTCGGTCCGCTGCCCGGCCCCAGCAGACGCCAGTCTATCCCCAACTTTTCGGCTTGCTTGCGTGCCGCCGGCGAGATCAAGGGGCGCTGGTCGACGATATTCGATGGTGACACGGCCGCCTCTGTCTTTGGCTCAATCGGTGCGGGCTGGGGCTCGGTAATCACCGCATGCTCTCCCGTCTCTGCCTCGGCGCTCTCATCTGCCACACCGGTCAGTTGCAGACGGGCAATCGGCTCACCCACCTGCAACTGCTGGCCGACCGGCGCCAGCAGTTGTTCGACCACGCCGTCGTCGAACACTTCCATGTCGATCAGGCCCTTCATGGTTTCAATGGTGGCGATGACCTCACCTCTGTGCACCGTATCACCCGGTTGTACCTTCCATTCGGCCACCATGCCCTTGGCCATGTCGGAACCGAAAGACGGCATTTTGATGTTTTTTATCATTTGCCCACCACCCTGGCCGCCAGCGCGACAATCTGTTCCACCTGGGGCGTCGCCGCCCGCTCCAGATGACTGGGATAGGGAATGGGGACTTCGGCGCTGCACAGCCGTTGCGGCGGCGCATCCAGTGACCAGAAGCAGTGTTCTGCCACCTGAGCGCAGATTTCACCGGCCAGACTGCCGGTGCGCCAGCCCTCGTCCACCACCAGCAGCCGCCGGGTCTTGTTAACCGAGGCAAACAGGGTCTCGGTATCCAGCGGCCGCAGGCAGCGCAGATCCACCACCTCGGCGCTGATGCCCTGTTGCTGCAACAGCTCGGCCGCCTCAAGTGCCTTGGGCAGAGAGCCGCCGTAGCTGACCAGACTGAGATCGACCCCTTCACTGCGCACCAGCGCTTTATGCATGTCCGGGCATTGCTCCGGCGTCGGCACCGGCCCCGACTGGTTGTACAGCAGCACATGTTCGAACAGCAGCACCGGATCCGGGTCCGCCAGCGCCGATGCCAGCATGTAGCGGGCATCGGCCAGCGTGGCCGGCGCCAGCACCTTGAGACCGGGCACATGGGCGTACCAGTTTTCCAGGCTGTGAGAATGCTGTGCCGCCAGCTGCTTGCCGGCACCGCAGGCCATGCGGATCACCAACGGTACTCCCAGCTGACCGCCGGACATATGCCGCAGCGTTGCCGCATTATTGACGATTTGATCCAGCGCCAGCAGGCTGAAGTTGACGGTCATCACCTCCACTATCGGCCGCATGCCACCGAGGGCCGCACCGATACCGGCACCGACGAAGCCGGACTCGGACAAGGGGGTATCGCGCACCCGCTGCTCGCCAAACTCCTGCAGCAGGCCCTTGGTCACCGCATAACAGCCGCCGTAATGGCCCACGTCCTCGCCCATCACGAACACCCGCGAGTCCTGAACAATGGCTTCCCGAATGGCTTCCCGTACCGCTTCCCGATAACTGATGGTCGGCTCTTTCATACGCCCGGCTCTTGGTAAACGCCCCAACACAACGCCGATTCGGGCTCGAACTCAGATTGTTCGGCAAACGCAACGGCGGCATTCACCTCCTGCCTGACGTCCTGCTCCAGCTGTTGCCAGAGTGCTTCGTCCAGGCCACCGCTCTGTTCCAGTTCATGCCGAAGCTGCACTATGGGGCCTTTATGCTGCCATTGCTCTACTTCGTCCGGCGTACGATAAAGCTGGGTATCAAACATGGAGTGGCCGCGAAAACGGTAGGTCAGGCATTCCAGAAATCGCGGTCCGCCCTCCGCACGAATGGCCTCACAGCCGGCTCGGGCTGCTGCCTCCACGGCACTCACCTGCATTCCGTCCACCGCCTCGGCCGGCAAACCATAGCTGGCAGCCTTTTTGAAGATATGTTGCTCCGATTCCGAAATGGTCAGTGCCGTGCCCATGGCATAACGGTTGTTTTCGCACACAAACAGCACCGGCAACTGCCAGAGTTGCGCCAGGTTAAGGCTTTCGTGAAACTCGCCTTCCGCCGCCGCCCCTTCACCGAAGAAGCAGCAGGTCACTCTTGGCCGCCCTTGCAGCTTGTCGGCCAGGGCCAGCCCGACGGCCATCGGCAGCGCACCGGCGACGATGGCATTACCACCGTAAAAACGTTTGGTGGCATCAAAAATATGCATGGAGCCACCTCGCCCCCGGCTGCTGCCACCGACCTTGCCGTACATTTCCGCCATCACCGCCTTCATGTCCAGCCCTCGGGCCAGGGCATGGCCGTGCTCCCGATAGGTAGACACCACCGCATCTTCCGCCGTCAGCGCCTGCATCACGCCTACCGCCACTGCTTCTTCACCAATATACAGATGCAGAAAACCACGGATTTTTTCTTCTGTATAAAGTTCGGCACAGCGTTCCTCGAAACGCCGAATGCGCAGCATTTCTTTCAGCAGCACCTGCAGATGGCTGTCGTCCTGTTTGGCGTCGGGTTTATTTTTCATGGCGGCTGCCCTCATCGCTTTCCAGGGTGGAAATATCGCCCGGCGGCAGCCCCAGCTCGCGCGCCCTGAGCAGTCGGCGCATGATTTTGCCGCTGCGGGTCTTGGGCAGGTTGTCCTTGATGACAATCTCCCGGGGAGCGACTGCCGGACCCAGTGTTTTTCGAGCGTGGGCCATCAGGCTTTTAAGCAGCTCGTCACCGGGCTCATAGCCGGGTTTGAGCGCCACAAAGGCCTTGACCACTTCACCCGCCATCTCATCCGGAATGCCGATGACCCCGGCTTCGGCTACCGCCGGGTGTTCGAGCAGGGCGCTTTCTACCTCGAAGGGGCCGATAAGGTGACCGGCAGACTTGATCAGTTCCTTGATGCGGCCAACAAACCAGTAGTAACCATCGTCATCCCGCCAGGCGAGATCGCCGCTGAGATACCAGTTGTCCTTGAAGCAGTGTCGGTAACGCTCTTCTTCGTGCAGGTAGCCCCGAAACATCGAAGGCCAGCCCGGCCTCAGCGCCAGCTCGCCCACCTGGCCGGGTTCGGTCAGCTCGGTCAGTTGCCCATTCTCGTCTACCTGCACTATGCCCGCCGTAATACCGGGCAGCGGCCGGCCCATGGAGCCCGGTTTGACCGGCTCGGCGGCAAAGTTGGCGAGCATGATGCCGCCGGTCTCGGTTTGCCACCAGTTGTCATGAAACGGCATGCCGAACACGCGCTGCCCCCAGACTACCGCCTCGGGATTGAGCGGTTCGCCAACGCTTGCCATAAAGCGCAGCGCGCTCAGATCCTGCTTTGCCACCAGCGCATCGCCGGCTTTCATCAGCATGCGAATGGCGGTCGGCGCCGTATACCAGACATTGACCTTTTCATCGCTCAAAATTCGATACCAGCGTTCGAGATCAAACTCCGCCTCGTCCACCACCAGGGTGACCCGATTGCACAGCGGGGCGATAACCCCGTAACTGGTGCCCGTGACCCAGCCCGGATCGGCGGTACACCAGTAAACATCGCCGGGGTGCAAGTCCAGGGCGCACCAGGCGGAGTAGCGGTGATGCACGACCGCCTCGTGCACATGCACCACCCCCTTGGGCAGGCCGGTGGTGCCGCTGGTAAAATGCAGCAGGGCCGGGTCTTCGGCCCGGGTCGGGCACACCGTAAATGTCTCGCCGGCCTCGGCCAGGGCAGAGTCCAGATCCAGGCAATCGGCGGGGCAGTCACCGTGGCAGTCATACAGCAGTACCTGCTCGAGGCCCGGCAATTCGTGGCGCCAGGGGGCCACTTTTTTCAGATAGAGCCGGGCGCTGCTGATCAGCACTCGCGCATCGCCAATCCCCATTCGCGCGCGAACCGGCTCCGGGCCAAAGGCGGAAAACAGCGGGCAGAACAGGTTGCCTGCTTTCAAGCTGCCGAGCAGCGCCGCATACAGCTGCGGCGTGCGCCCGCACAGACTGAACACGGTGGCGCCACGAGCCACGCCCAGTGCGGTCAGCAGGTTGGCAAAGCGACTGGTCAGCTTCTGTAACTGGCGATAACTGAAGGTTTTTCGCTCCCCCTGCCTGCCCAGCCAGATCAGCGCCAGCTGCTCGCCATGGCCTTCCTGGACATGACGATCCACCGCCTCATAGGCAATATTGATACCGCCGTCATGGCCTTTGATCTCGAGTCTGGCCTGCTGCCAGTCAAAGTCGCGATAACGCTGCCAATAGTCCGTCAG
>JAAEZO010000308.1 GCA_018222825.1 Gammaproteobacteria bacterium | reverse complement strand
CCATCTACGAATTCGAAGTGGAAGACATGCCGGTGACCGTGGCGGTCGACAGCGAAGGCAACAACGCCCACGTTGCCGGCCCCGCCATCTGGAAAGCGAATATCGAAGAGCTGGATGCCAAACTGAAAGCCTGAATAACCCGATAAATAACGACCAAGCCCGGCCATGCCGGGCTTTTTTGTGTTCGTCGTGTTTCGCAGGGTCGACTTATTTTTAGGTGAGAGTATTCGACCAAGGGTGTTACACGCAGGCTGTTGGTCCAATAAATTGGACCCTACGAGAGACCATGTCTTCAGGCGCCCATTTATGCGGCGCAAGCCTGCACATGAATCGGTGTGTTCAGAAACGACACCGGATCTTGCAGCCCGGCGTTGTCTGATCCGCCAGCTGAAGCGGCGGCTACAACAACCGTAAGCTTAGCCCCAAGACCGGTAAATCAACCGGTCTCAAAGCCGTGATGCCCGGTCGGCGCCACCTCTTCTTCGCTGATGCCGTTCACCACCGCCGTGTCGGGGCCTTGCCGCAGCCAGTTCACCAGTTGCCGCACCTTGGCGGCCTCGCCTTCGGCCAGCACCTCTACCCGACCGTCCGGCAGGTTGCGGGCATAACCGCGCACGCCCAGTTTTTCCGCCTCGCATTGAGTGTAAAAACGAAAACTCACGCCCTGTACCGTACCGCTTACCCGGATTATTTTTGCTATCTCGGCCATCTTGTTCTCTCCCTGTTTGTGTTTTACCCCACACACCCCTAGAATTATGCCCCTTTTATTGTTAGCAGCGCCAGCCTATGACCACCTCCATTACCCTTATCGCCGGACGTGAAAAGTCCCTTCTTCGTCGCCACCCCTGGGTGTTTTCCCGGGCCGTCGACAAGGTTCAGGGCCAGCCCAATGCCGGCGATACCGTCGAGATCCTGAGCCAGAAAGGCCAGTGGCTCGGCCGCGGTTTCTATTCACCCCAGTCTCAGATCCGTGCCCGGGTATGGACCTTCGATCAAAATGAAGCGGTCGACGAGGCCTTCTTTCTGCGCCGCCTGGAGCGCGCCAAGGCCAGTCGCCAGCCGATGATTACCGAGCAGGGTCTCACCGGCTACCGCCTCTGTGCCGCCGAGTCCGACGGCCTGCCCGGCGTGACCATCGATGTCTACGCCAACGTGGTGGTTTGCCAACTGCTGAGCACCGGTGCCGAGCGCTGGCGCACCGCCATCGTCAAGGCCCTGACCACGCTTTATCCGGACAGCTGTATCTATGAGCGCTCCGATGTGGCGGTGCGCAAGAAAGAAGGCCTGAAAGAGCGCAAGGGCCTGCTGGCCGGCACCCTGCCGGAGCAGCCGGTCACCATCGAAGAAAACAACGGTGTGCGTATCCTGGTCGACGTGGAGCAGGGTCACAAGACCGGCTTTTATCTTGATCAGCGCGACAACCGTCGCATCGCCGCCCGTTATTGCGAGCACAAGCGGGTGCTCAACTGCTTCAGCTACACCGGCACCTTCGGCGTTTATGCGCTCAAGGGTGGCGCCAACGAAGTGGTGAACGTGGACATGTCCGAGTCGGCACTGGCGCTGGCGAAACAGAACGTCGAGCTGAACCAGCTGGATCTGAGCCGGGCAAAATTCGAGCAGGCCGATGTTTTCAAACTGCTGCGCGAATACCGCGAGCAGGGCCAGCGCTTCGACGTGATCGTGCTGGATCCGCCCAAGTTTGCCGAAAGCAAGGCCCAGCTCAACGGCGCCTGCCGCGGCTATAAAGACATCAACATGCTGGCCTTTCAGCTGCTCAATGCCGGCGGCGTGCTGCTGACCTTCTCCTGCTCCGGTTTGATGACCCAGGATCTGTTCCAGAAAATCGTCGCCGACGC
>JAAEZO010000307.1 GCA_018222825.1 Gammaproteobacteria bacterium | reverse complement strand
CCCAGCTGCTCGTTGTCTTCTGCTCCTTCCTGCGCGCGAAACATGGCCTGAGGGCCACCGGCAATCAGCCCCACCACCATGCCTGCGGGCACGCTGAAGGTGGGCGGACACTCGGAGGCATCCAGCACGCCCAGTCGACCACTGGTACCCGCGCCCATATAAATCAGTCGGCCACCACGATGAAAGGCCGCCACTATGGTATCGACGGCGATGGCGATGGCGGGCAGCACCCTGGCCACCGCTTCCGGCACCTGTTTATCCTGGGTATTGATGGTGGTGAGTATCTCCAGCGTCGACTGCTGGTCGATGTGCAAGGTGTCGGGATTGCGGCCTTCGGAGCCGAGAGTGGCCAGACTTTTGAGCAGATCTTGGGTAGACATGGAATGCTTCCTGTTAAGACGAGGTATCAGCCGGGCAGATGAATGGCGCCCAGAATGGCGGGACGGCGGGCGCCGGTGACCTCCGGCAGGTTGCCCGGCAGGCCGAGCAGGGTCTGGTGAGCCAGCCAGGCAAAGGCCATGGCTTCCATGGCGTCCATATCCACCCCGGCGCTGTTGCTGGTATCGACCCGCCAGCTGGGCAGCAGGGCGGCCAGCCGTTGCATCAGCAGCGGGTTATGACCGCCGCCGCCACACACCAGCAGCTCGCCGGCCGGCCATTTAGCGACCTCGTTGGCGATGGCGGTGGCGGTAAATTCGACCAGGGTCGCCTGCACGTCTGCCGGTTTTATCTCTGCCGGCAGGCGGGCATCCAGCCAGGCTTCGCTGAACAGCTCCCGGCCGGTGCTCTTGGGCGCGGGCAAAGCCAGCCAGGGTTCGGCCAGCAGCCGGTTCAGCAGCGCGGTATCAACCCGGCCCTGCAGGGCGAAGGCGGCGTTGTTGTCATACGGCTGGCCGAGGTGGCGGCGCGCCCAGAGATCCATCAGCATGTTGCCGGGACCTACATCAAAGCCGATTACCGGCTGATTGGGTGCCAGCACCGTTATGTTGGCGATGCCGCCGATGTTGACCAGAATGCGCACATGATCCACGCCGCCCAGCACCCGCTGATGAAAGGCGGGCACCAGCGGTGCGCCCTGGCCACCCAGCGCCATGTCTTTACGGCGAAAGTCGTTGATGGCGATGATACCGGTGTCGGCGGCCAGCCGGTTGCCGTCGCCCAGTTGCAGCGAAAACGGCAGGTAACCGACGGGTTGATGCCAGACCGTCTGGCCATGGCAGCCGATGGCCCGTATCTGCCCGGCACTGTGGCCCGACTCGCGCAGCAGTTGCAGGGTGACGTCGGCATAGGCCTGGCCAAGCTCGGCGTCCAGCTCGCCCCATTGTCGGGCGGTGACCGCAGCGCCCCCGGCCAACTCCAGCAGTCGCTGGCGCAGAGCGGGTTCGAAGGCGCTGCTGGTGCGCGCCAGCAGGGTGACCCGATCGCCATCGGTGGCGACCAGCACCGCATCGATGCCGTCCAGGCTGGTGCCGGACATGATGCCGATGTACTTTTCCATACTCACCAGTCGCTCGGCAGGGTCTGCACCGGGCTGACCGGCACGCTGATCACTTCATTCTCGAAGGGCTCGGGCTCGGCTTTCACCTTCGGCGCAGGAGCGGGTTGGGGCGCCGGCATATCGGGAGTGCCGCCACAAGCGGTCAGCAACAGCGCCAGAGCAAGCCACCAGGGTTTGTACATCGCGTATTTCTCCGTGCAAAGTGACAATCTATAAAAGTGACTGTGTATCATGTGCGGTCAAACAAGGTTGCCATAGCCGACCGGCGGCTGCCAGCCTGGTATTACAAAATAAATAACGAGGGAATCCCATGGCCTACTGGCTGTTCAAGACCGAGCCCGATACCTTTTCCATCGACGATTTGGCCCG
>JAAEZO010000064.1 GCA_018222825.1 Gammaproteobacteria bacterium | reverse complement strand
ATGACAACACGGCCTGACGCTGAAGGTCAGCCTGTATAAGAAAGAATCGGTTGCGGGCGTCCGGTCTGACGCTGCCGACTTTATTGATCGAGAAAACGTCCCTGCAGCATTTCACGCTCACGCTGACATTCGGCCAGATAGATGGCGGCCACAACGGCAGAATTGGTGTGATAATCATCAACGGCTTTGGAAACCATTAATTCCAGTGTCTTGTCATTCTTGGCCATGCGAAATTTACGCAGCCAGTGAAGCTTGTCGGTCAGTTCCCGATCAAGGGTGTTTTCTTCTATCATAGATAGGAAGTAATCCAGTGAAGTTATCGAGTCGGTGACATTACCGAACCGGTGAAACAGTCGAAAAAGGAGCCTTGACGGCTCCCTTAAGTATTAACGGCTTTTGGGTACAAAGCCAATCACATCATATACCTTTTCCAGGGTCTGTACAGCCTTCACCCGGGCCTTGTCGGCGCCCAGCGTCAGTATTCTGCACAGCTCTGCCTCGTCTTCGCGCAACTCATGGAAGCGCTGCTGAATAGGCTCCAGCATGGCCAGTACCGCTTCGGCAGTTTCGGTCTTGAGATGACCATACATCTTGCCTTCGAAGTGCTGTTCCAGCTCGGGAATGGAGCGACCGCTGGCTCCGGCCATCAGTGTCAGCAGGTTGGATACCCCGGGCTTGTTTTCCACATCGAAACGTACCACGGGCGGATCTTGCGAGTCGGTTACCGCTCGCTTGAGCTTCTTGGCGATCACCTTGGGATCTTCCAGCAGTCCGATGAAGTTGTTGACGTTGTCGTCGGACTTGGACATCTTCTTGGTCGGCTCCTGCAGGCTCATGATGCGCGCGCCGTCGGCCGGAATAAAGGGCTGCGGCACGGTAAACACCTCACCGTAGAGCTGGTTGAAACGATAGGCCACATCCCGGGTCAGTTCCAGGTGCTGCTTCTGATCGTTACCCACCGGTACCTGGCTGGTCTGGTACAGCAGAATGTCTGCCGCCATCAGCGCCGGATAGGTGAACAGGCCAGCGTTGATGTTCTCCGCATAACGGCTGGATTTATCCTTGAACTGGGTCATGCGCGACAGCTCGCCGAACTGGGTATAGCAGTTCAGAATCCAGGCCAGCTCGGCATGTTCCGGCACGTGAGACTGCACAAAAATAGTGCTCTGGGCCGGATCCAGGCCGATGGCCATATAAAGCGCGGCGGCATCCAGGCAGGCCGAACGCAGCGCCTTCGGATCCTGGCGTACGGTAATGGCATGCATGTCCACGATGCAGTACAGGCAGTCGTAGTCCTGCTGCATTTTGACCCACTGGCGCAGGGCGCCCATGTAGTTGCCGATGGTCAGCTGCCCGGAAGGCTGGGCGCCGCTGAAAACAATTGGTTTAGCCATGATTATCCTTTCTGTGTTCATTTTTTAGCAACAGGTCGAGCAGCCCGCGAATATCGCTCATCACCCAGTCGGGGTGGCTGTCGGCAATATCCCGGCCGTAGTTGTAGCCATAAGTCAGACCCACCACCGCCATGCCGGCCGCCTTGGCCGCCAGCACATCGTTTTCGGAATCGCCGATCATCAGGGAGCGCGCCGGCGCGATATTCAGCTCGCGACACACATGCAACAGCGGAGCCGGGTCGGGCTTTTTCTGTGTCAGGCTGTCACCGCCCAGCACCAGTGAGAAGTAATCGCTCAGACCCGCCGCCGCCAGAATGGCGGGCACAAAGCGGTAAGGCTTGTTGGTGACGATAGCCAGCGTCTTGCCGGACTGATGCAGCTGGTGCAGGGTATCCAGCACACCGGGATAAAACACCAGTTCGTGCTCGGCCACCCCTTCATAGGCAACATCAAACGCCATGCGCGCCTGCTGCTGCTGGGTGGCATCAGGTTCGCATCCAAGCGCCGCGATGAGGGCACGCCGCACCAGCATGTCTGCGCCGTTACCCACCCAGTTGCGTACCGCCAGCTCTTCAGTCGACGCATGGCCCAGTTGCTCCAGCATGCGGTTTACCGCCAGAGCCAGCTGGGGCACGCTGTCGATCAGGGTACCGTCCAGATCGAACTGGATAAGCTCGATGTTATCCACGAACGCTGGCCAGTTCGCTGCGCATTCGGTCGATCACCGCCTTGTAGTCGGGCTGGCTGAAGATGGCGGAGCCGGCCACAAACATGTCGGCACCGGCCTCGGCGATGGCGCGAATATTCTCAACCTTGACGCCACCGTCGATTTCCAGCCGAATGTTGCGGCCGCTTTCATCGATGCGGCGACGAGCCTGACGTAACTTGTCGAGGGTTCCGTCGATAAAGGACTGACCGCCAAAACCGGGATTGACCGACATCAGCAGGATCACATCCACCTTGTCCATCACGTAATCCAGATAGCTCAGCGGGGTCGCCGGATTGAATACCAGGCCGGCCTGACAGCCCTGCTCCTTGATCAAGCCCAGGGTGCGGTCGATATGATCGGAGGCTTCTGGGTGAAAGGTAATGATGGAGGCGCCGGCCTCGGCAAACTGCGGCACCAGGCTGTCTACCGGCTTGACCATCAGATGAACATCGATGGGCGCCTGAATGCCGTAGTCGCGCAGCGCCTTGCAGACCATGGGGCCTATGGTCAGGTTGGGCACATAGTGGTTATCCATCACATCGAAGTGCACCACGTCGGCGCCCGCTTTCAGCACCTGGGCCACATCGTCACCCAGGCGGGCAAAGTCGGCAGAAAGAATAGAGGGGGCAATCAGGTAATCGGTCATCAAAGTTCCCTTGAGCGCAAAAAACCGTCCAATTCTACCCCAGTGCCCGGTGATTCTCTAGCAAGCCGTCTATGCTTGGCTGACATTCGCCAGGACGAGAAAATGATGGGCTGGAAACACAGGCTACAGGCGGTGGCGGCGGCACTGTTCGGGGTGCAGTCACAACAGAATCGGCAACAACAGTTCAGTGGCAGCCCCTGGCCCTATCTGGGCCTGGGGGCGCTGGCCATTCTGGTGCTGGTGGTGGTGTTGCTGTGGGTAGTACGGCTGGTACTGGCGTGAGGCATGCCTGGTGGCAGGCCAGGATTTAGCGGGCGGCTACATGCCCCACTGCCGTCGAATCTGCCGCCATCAAGAGGTAAACAGGGCCAGCAGCTCGTCTACTTTCTTACGATTATGCGCATGACGGCTGATGGTCCGCTTCACCGCCACCACTTCCAGATCGGCATCCCGATACAGTTCACGCGTCAGCGGAATATCATGATTGCTGATCAGCACCGGCACGCCACGGGCCGCGGTTTCCCGTGCCAGGCGGGCCAGAATGGCCTGATCGTCCAGCGTAAAGCCGTTGGCGGCGTAGGTGGTAAAGCTGGCGGTGGATGACAGCGGCGCATAAGGCGGATCGCAGTAAAACACCTGATCTTCGCGGGCCTCGGCAAACACCTCGGTATAGCTCTGACAGACGAAGGTGGCTTTCTGTGCTTTTTCGGCGAAGAACCACAGTTCCCGCTCGGGGAAATAGGGTTTCTTATAGGCGCCGAAGGGCACGTTAAAGCCGCCTTTCTTGTTATAGCGGCAAAGACCGTTATAACCGTGTCGGTTCAGATACAGGAACAACAAGGCTCGCCGGTAGTGATCCCGCTCCTGATTAAAATCGACTCGAAAGTCGTAATAGGTGGTTTTGTCGTTATTGGCGGCGGTAAACATGGCGGCGGCATCGCGGATAAAGGCGTCCGGCCGGGACTTGAGCAGCTGATAAAGATGGATCAAGTCCGCATTGATATCAGCCAGCACATAGGCTTCAAAATCGGAATTCAAAAATACCGAGCCTGCGCCCACAAAGGGTTCGACCAACACTCGGCCTTCGGGTAGACGCCGATTAATGCTGTCTACCAGGCCGTATTTACCGCCGGCCCATTTCAGGAATGCCCGAGTTTTAGTCATTGTCGTCATCAAAGCCTAACCGGTGAAGGGCGCGCATTGTAACCTCAAGCCAACCCGATGACTATGGTTTGACTTCTTTTTGCACCTGAGCGAAGGGTTTGGGCCAGGGTTTGGCCGCCTGCAGCTCCGATGGCAGCGATCCGATACCGCGCCGCGCCAGCTCCGGTGAAACAAAATCGCCAAAGACCAGTACAAACCAGGGCTGGCCGTTAATGCTGCGTGGATACACCCAGGCGGGGGCCAGGCGATGGCGCGTGGCCAGCTGTTCCAGTGCCGCCCGATTACGACTGGCCATCAGCTGCAGCGTGTAACGGCCACCGGACTTTTGCATCAGCGCCGACAAGGGGCTCAGCCCACCGGTGTTAGCCGCCTCCCGCTCTGCAGGTGCCGGCTTAGCTCTTGCCGGTGCAGCCGGCTCGGGAGTTGCCTTGCGCTGCATCAGCTTACTGACTACCTTGTCTTCGATCACCACCCGCTCCTTGTCGCTGTCGTCCGGCGTTTCGGCAACGCGAGTATTGATGGCCGGCGTATCCGGCAAGGATTCGGCCGGCCATTCCCGCACCACGCTATCGCCGGTGGGCGCGGGGGTAAGCGTTTCAGTATCGGGTAACGGGGTCGGTATCGGCGGCGGTAACGCCAGCTCTTGCTCCTGTTCGAAAGGCTGAGTCAGTTCGGGAGCCGGCGACTCGGAGCCCGACAGCAGGCGAACGATAATAATCAGCAACACCACCACGATCAGGGCGGTGAGCAGAATCTTGACGGACTTCTGCTCCACCAGCTGGCGATAACCTTGTGTTTTCATCTGCGGCTCCATCGTGTCAATCACATCGCCGGGATACTGAATATCATGCGATGTGGCGGGGGGGGACTGATATCCCAAAGCTTGCCATAAATCCTGTTTGTCCGCTGCGGTCAAGGGTGGCACTTCCACTTCAAGCACCTGGGGTCTCATCGCATCATCAAGCTGGCGACGCACCTGCCCGGCCCAGTCGGCCGAGCCGAGCAACACCATGAAGGGCCTGGCCGAAGCAGGCAGCGCCTGATACAACTGCACCAGCTCCTGGAGCAGCGCATCGGTCAGCCACTCGGCATTATCCACCACCAGCAAGCGCTTGTGCAGACTGGTCGGCAACAGCCTGGCCATGGAATCCGGTAGTGAGTCTTCGGAGTCGAACACGGCTCCCGGAAACCAGCAGCCAAGCAGTGCTTCACGAAAACGGGCATGACTGTCGAGCGCGTCGGCATCCAGCAGCGCAGGCAGCATCAAGCTCGTTTCTTCGGTCAGTCGGTGGGCCAGATAAGACTTGCCGGCGCCCTTGGGGCCGGTGAGCAGAATAAAATCGGTATCGAGGCGGGAAAGGTGCAGCAGCCGCGCCAGCAGCTGCTGCTGAGAGGAAAAGGGAAGGTTAACCGCGTCGGTCACGGTTTCCGTTCCGACGCCACCACCTGCGCCAGCTGCTGTTCGGTGACATCATCTACCACCTGAGAGCGGCCAATGCCGACCGGCAGTACCAACCGCAGCTTGCCGGCCAGTACTTTCTTGTCACGCAGCATGTGCGGCAGATAATGGTCGAGAGTCATCTCGGCCGGGCCCAGTACCGGCAGGTGCGCCTTGATAAACAGGCTTTCTACCCGGGCAACCTCGGCAGCACTCATTTCACCACGCAGGTGAGCGGTATGACAGGCCTGCATGGTACCGGCAGCGACCGCCTCGCCATGCAACCAATTGCCATAGCCCATTTCCGCTTCGATGGCATGGCCGAAGGTATGCCCCAAATTGAGCAGGGCGCGAACGCCATGTTCCCGCTCGTCGCTGGCCACCATTTCCGCCTTGATTTCACAGCAACGACGAATGGCATAGCTCAGCGCATCCGCTTCAAGTCGTTGCAGACGCTGCAGATTCTGCTCCAGCCAGCCGAAGAAGTCGGCGTCCCAGATAATACCGTACTTGATCACCTCGGCCAGGCCGGCAGCAAATTCCCGCTCCGGCAGCGTTTGCAGGCACAGGGTATCGATCAACACCATTTGGGGCTGATAGAAGGCACCGATCATGTTTTTGCCGAGGGGATGGTTGACTGCGGTTTTACCGCCCACGGAAGAGTCAACCTGCGCCAGCAGGGTGGTCGGCACCTGAATAAAGGGTACCCCGCGCTGGTAACAGGCGGCGGCAAAGCCGGTCAAATCACCAATCACACCGCCACCGAGGGCAACCAGGGTGGTATCTCGCCCGTGATTGCCGGCCAGCAGGGCCCCCATCACCTGATTGAAGGTGTCCAGGGTCTTGAACTGCTCGCCGTCGGGCAGCACCAGTGATTCGACCTGTAACGGCGCCAGCGCCGCCAGCAGGGTATCGAGATACAGGGGCGCCACCACTTCGTTGGTAACAACCAGTACCTTTTTACCCTTGACCATGTCCCGCAGCAGCGAGCCCTGTGACAGCGTGCCTTCGGCAATAACAATGGGGTAGCTGCGCTCACCCAGATTGACGGTTAACCTTTCCATGGAGCTCCTGTCCGTTACAGACCGATCAGTTCGGCTATCTGATTGGCGACCAGCTTGGCGCCCTGTTCGTCGGTGCGCACCACATAATCGGCAATTTCCAGATACAAGGCGTTACGCTCGGCGGCCAGGCGCTCCAGCACTTCCTGGGGCGGCTCTTCGGTTTGCAGCAGCGGACGACGCTTGTCTTTCTGCACCCGGGCCAGTTGCTTCTCGACCGGCGTTTCCAGATACACGACGATGCCACGGGCCGACAGCCGGTTACGGCTCTCTTTGCTCTTGATGGAACCACCGCCGGTGGCCAGCACTATGCCCTGCAGTTCGCTCAGGTCGTTGATCACCTTTTCTTCGCGTTGGCGGAAGCCTTCTTCGCCTTCGACATCAAATACCCAGCTGATATCGGCACCGGTACGATGCTCGATTTCATGATCGGAGTCATAAAACTCCATATGCAGTTGCTGCGCCAGGTATTTACCGATGGTGCTCTTGCCCGCACCCATAGGCCCTACAAGGAAGATATTGCGTTTCTCAGCCATGTTACACGAAATTCTCACAAACAAATGCGCCCCACGAACACCGCAGGGTCGACGATGGACCTGACCTTAACTTTCTGAAATTGGACGCCGGATTATCGCAACTGTGCCGGTCGCTGGCAAGGGTAACACCCGCCATGGGGCCAAAGAAGCCCGGAGCGAGACGCAGAACTATGATGTTGCTCTTGCGCCCAAGTTCCCGTTTCTGGTCTGTTTGGTGACGGCTTTGCCCCTGCTGGCAAGGGCAAAGCGTCCTGGAGTTCAAATACTGTCGTGCACAATACGGGGGGTGACGAAGATAATCAACTCGCGTTTCTTATTGCTGTCACTGGTGGTTTTGAACAAACGACCCACCACCGGGATATCGCCAAGCCAAGGCACTTTGGTGACACTGCGCAGAATATTTTGCTGAAATATTCCTCCCAGTACCAGGGTTTCGCCATCGTTTACCAGCACTTGGGTGGTGATTGACTGGGTATTGATCGCCACCGCCTCCCCGCCCGTGGCCTGAGGTATGCGCTCACCAATGGAGTCCTGAGTAATGGTCAAATCCAGTACTACCCGGTTATCGGGGGTGATTTGCGGCGTGACCTTGAGGCTGAGCACCGCATCCTGAAACTCGACTTGAGTGCCGCCGTCATTGGCCGAAGAAAACGGCACCTGAGTGCCCTGCTCGATCAACGCCGGCTTCTGATTGGAGGTGGTGACCCTTGGGCTTGCGATAATCTCGGCCCGGTTTTCCCGCTCCAGCGCCGACAGCTCCAGATCGAGCAAGCGGCCGCCACCGAGTTTGGCGACCTGAAAGGCGATGTTACCCGCCGCTCCCGCCGCCGGCAGATTCACGTTCAGCGAATTATCGGTATCCCCCTGCAATCCTTCCAGAGTACCGCTTACCGATTGTTCATTACGGCCGGAACTGCTGTCGTTGCTGTAGCCCCAGCGCACGCCGAAGGCTTCTTCAAAGCCGTCGTCGATGGTCACCATGCGCGCCTCGATCACCACCTGCTTGATCGGAATATCGAGCAGTACCAGCATGCGCTTTATGCTGTCGATGCTTGGTCGGGTGTCCTTGATCACCAGGGTGTTGGTTCTGTCATCGACCGCGATGGCACCCCGCTCGGTCAGTAAACCGGTACTTTCATTGGTCAGCAAGGCCACCACATCTACCGCCTTGGCATAGTTCACCTGCAAAAACTCGGTGACCAGCGGCGCCAGCACTTCCTTTGCCTGCCGATGTTCGAGCACTGTTTGCTCTTGTTGTGCCAGCTCTGCTGCCGGTGCCACCAGCAGAATATTGCCGTCCAGCCGCTTGTCCAGGCCCCGGACCTGCAATATGGTGTCCAGCGCCTGCTCCCAGGGTACTCCATCCAGACGCAGGGTCAGGTTACCCTGTACCGAGTCGGTAGTAACCAGGTTGAAGTTGTTGAAATCGGCGATCAGCTGCAGCACGGTCCGTACCGGAATATCCTGAAAATTCATCGAGATCGGCTTACCGGTATACTGTCGGCGTGACTTCACCGATGCCTTAGTCGCCGGTTTGGCCAGCTCCAGCACAAACAGACGCGAAGATTGATCGTAGCGATAATCGAAACGACCACTGGTGTCGACCGTTACCAGCACATCGCTCCCTTCGCGACGGCTGCGGATACGGTTGACCAGGGTGCCAAAATCGTTGACATCCAGCACCTGCAGCAACGCATCGTCAATATGGGTATTGTGAAATTTGGCGGTCAGCCGGCTCCCCTTGACCTGCATGTCGACCGCGGCGGTGGACTTGTCCAGCTGCACCAGCACTCGGGCCTGACCATCGCGACCACGGCGAAAATCGATACCGGTAATGGCATTAATCGCCCCCGGCGGCAGTACCGCCCCCTTGTTGTCGACACCACTGACGCCCTCGCCCAGCAACAGCGACAGCCGCCGGCCCTCGCGCTGCAACCGGTATGGCTGCATGGTGTCCATCAGCAAGACCACTTCCAGCTGGTTACCAACCCGGCGCACATCCACGGCACTGACGCCCTGTCGCTCGATGGGAATCCGGTTTTCCGGTAATGCGGAGAAACCATCGGGAATTTGCAGTACCAGTCGATCCGGATTTTGCTGCACCACATCGGTGACCTGCGAGGGAGGAGCGTCAAATTCCAGCTCCAGCATCAACTGGTTTCCCGCCAGCGGATTGACCCGCAGGCTTTCCAGGCTAACGGCGGCCAGTAGCTGGCCGAGCGGAACCAGGCTGAGTGCCAGGCTGCACATCAGCCTTATCATTATTCGTTTTGTCATAGCGCACTCCATGCCTATTATTTTTATTTTGCTTCGAATAACACCAGCTGGGTTTTCCTGGTTTCCCAACAGCCTTCGCCATCGGGAATATGTTCTTCAAGGACCAAGTCGTTGGCGGTAATCGCCACCACTTCACCGCGATTCAGCCCCATGTGTTGCCCTACTGTCACCCTATGCGTCATTCCATCCTGAGTGCGGATCAGCGCCGACAGCCCCCGCTGGTCACCCAGGGTACCGCGCAGTGACAGGTTATCGAGCGAATAACGTTCCAGCGCCTCCGCCGACCGCTCAGGGTTGGGCAGCCTGCAATCGGCCGTCGAACGGTTCGACGGCTGGGTATTTTCCGGTTGGGGGTGCCCGAAGGGGCTGCGTTTCGAGTCTGGCTGATAGCTCTCCGCCACAAAGGCCCGGGGCGTGGGCTGGGGTTCCGGTGGGGCGACCGGACGCGCTTTCACTTCGGCCACATAACGGCTCAGATCCTGGTCATCGATGCACGCCGTCAACAGCAGCAACCCGGACAACAAGAGGAAGACTCTCATTTTGGCTCCTGCTCGTTATATTTGTAGGTCTTGACCAGCATCGACATGCTCAGCTGATCGGCGCCGTTTCGGGACAGACTGAAGCTGTCGATGATCACGATGCGGGGCAAGGCCGCCACATCGGCCACAAAGTGCCCGAGCTGGTGATAATCACCGCTGACAATAATGCGCATCGGCAATTCGGTGGAAAACTCGCTCGGCTTTTCCGCCTCCCAGTTGATCCGCTCCAAACGCAGGCCGTTATCGGTGGCCATAAAGCTGATGTCATCGAGCAGCCCCGCTATTTCCAGCGTGTTGGGCAATTTGCGTAACTGGGCATTCAGCCTTGCCTGCAACTCCGCCAGCCGCAGTCTGGAGCCGGGCAATCCCCCCGCCTGCTGCGCCTTCTCCTCGAAGGTGAGCTTCAACTGCTCTTCCTGCGCCTTGCTCCGCTCCAGCCGGGCGAGGCTGTCGGTAATCAGCAAATAACCGACCGCGCCGGCCAGAAGCGCACACACCAGGCCAATCGCAAGCGCCTTGGCCGGGCGCGGCCACTGACCGACATTGTCGACGTCCAGTTCATTCAACTGCTGCCAGTTCATTGGGTTACCCCCGGCACAGGCGATTGCACCTTGAGCTGCATGGAAAACTGACTGAGAGCGATGGGCTGCCTATCACTGGCAAAAATGGAGCTGATGCGGGGCTCATACAGCCAGTCACGGCGCTCGACCTGCCGAATCATGTTAGCCACCCGCGGATAGGCTTCGGTTTTACCGACAATATCGATGTGGTTATCGACAACACTCAGCGAGCTCAGATAAACCCCGGACGGCACCAGTTCGGGCAACTGGTTGAACAGCCGCACCGACAGATTGCGGCGCTGCTGAAAGCTGTCAATAAGGCTCATTCGCTCCAGCAGTTTGGCGCGCTGCTCCCTGATATTGCGTATCTCGCCCAGTATCAGATCGAGCTTGGCCGTTTCATTCTGTAAAAACCGATTTCGCTGCTGCTGACGAGCGGTCTGCTGATTAACCCACATGTTTGCCGCCAGCATCACCGACACCGTAAGCAGAGAGGCAACCGCCAATATCACCATGAACTGTTTTTTCTGCGCCGCACGTACGCCTTCACGCCAAGGTAACAGGTTTATACGTGACATGGGCTGAAACTCCTCAGGGCCAGCCCCAGTGCCGTGGTAAAGGCCGCTGCATTGGCGGGTGATTTCGATACGCCGTTGAACAAACGCTCAAAATCCGGCTGCAGCACCGGCAGGCTAAGCTCCTGTTGCAGCACCTGCGCCAGCTCCGCCAACTGACTACCACCACCGCTGAGAAACAGGGCGGGAGGGGGCTGATGGCCGGAGCTGCTGCAAAACAGCTGAATATTACGGCGAATGTGCTGCAACAGGGTGTTGATGTGTTGCTGTTCGACATCGTCGCGAAGTTCGGCGGGAAAGGTATTGTCAACCTTGGTCTGCTCTGCATAGGCTGCCGGCATATCAGTCAGCCTGGCCAATTCCCGGCTTAACTGGCCACCGCCGAAATTCTGCACACGATTGTAGATAACCTCCCCTTCCTCCATCACCGCAAACGTCAGGCATTCGGCACCGATATCCACTATCGCCAGTTGTCCGGACTCGATCTGTTCCGCCGCCAGGCAGGCAGCCACTCCTCGTGCCAGGGCATGTACTCCGATATCCACCACCCGGGTATTCCAGCCCGCCAGCTCCAGCGCGCTGACGCGGCTGTTGATGCTTTCGGTACGGGCCGCACTCAGCAGAATATTATCCCGCTCCGGATGGTTGGCATTGATGCCAAGGCATTCGTAGTCCAGGCTGATTTCGTCGAGCGGAAAGGGAATATGCTGCTCTGCTTCCAGCAAAATCTGGTTTTCCAGCTCTTCGGGCGACAGGCTGCGCGGCACCAGAATGATTTTGGTGGTCACACTGCTGCCGGTGACGGCCGTCGCCACGCTGTTACAACGGCTGTTCAGCTGCCGTCGCAACAGCTTGAGCGCCATCACCACCTGATCCATGTCCTGCAACTGGTGATCGACAATACTGCCCTTGGGCGTGGGCACACTGGCCATGGCTTCAAGCTGGTACTGACCCGGTTTTCCTTTCAGGGCCAGGGCCTTGATGCTGTTCATCCCGAAGTCGATTCCAATCATTCCCTGGAAATCTTTGCGCCTGTTCAGGTTCAACATAATCATCCATGTGGTTGTTATGATGGGGCTTGCTAATAATATATAGACTCAAATAAATCGCTAAGGTTAGCGCAGTATAAAAACAAAGCACTCGAACAACACCGCCGACACAGGATATACTTGCTCACTATTTGATTTAAAAATGATTTTCGGGTGTTACCTTCATGCTCAAATGGCTTATTCGCCTGTTTTTATTCGGTCTTTTTCTGGCTCTGAGCGGCGTGGCCGCCGTCTTTGTACTCTATCAGCAGATCAAGCCCGAACTTCCCGATGTGTCCACGCTCAAGGACATACGCCTGGAAACGCCGATGCGTATCTTCAGTCAGGACGGTGAGCTCATATCCCAGTACGGCGAACAGCGCCGGTATCCCATTACCGTGGCGCAGATGCCACCGCTGCTGATCGACGCCTTTCTGGCTACCGAAGACGACCGCTTCTATGAACACCCGGGCATCGATCCCATCGGTATCAGCCGGGCGGCATTCGTCTGGCTGACCACCGGCGAAAAGCGCCAGGGCGCCAGTACCATTACCCAGCAGGTGGCGAGAAACTTCTTCCTCAGCCGGGAAAAAACCGTGATCCGCAAGATCAAGGAAATCTTCATTGCCCTGCATATCGAGTCGCTGCTCAGCAAAAACGAGATCCTCGAACTCTACCTCAATAAAATTCCGCTCGGACATCGCTCGCATGGGGTCGGTGCCGCCGCCCAGGTGTATTACGGCAAGGAAGTAGGCGACCTGACATTGCCGGAAATGGCAATGATCGCCGGCCTGCCCAAGGGACCGTCCATCTTCAATCCCATCAGCAATCCCCGCCGGGCCGAAGAGCGCCGGGCGATCGTGCTGGGTCGTATGCTGGACACCGGCAAGATCAGCCGTTCGCAATATAACGAGGCGATGGCAACGCCGGTGGCAACCCGCTATCACGGTGCCGAAATCACCCTTCAGGCGCCCTATCTGGCAGAAATGGCGCACCAGTTTGCCCTGTCGATGTTCGGTAAAGAGGCCTATACCCGCGGCCTGAGCGTGTACACCACGGTGCAGTCGGCAGAACAACAGGCTGCCAATACCGCCCTGATCGATGGTCTGCTGGCGTATGATCTGCGTCATGGTTATCGTGGCCCGGTGGCCAGTCTGTGGCAAAACAGCCCC
Organism: Gammaproteobacteria bacterium; assembly: GCA_018222825.1. GTDB lineage: Bacteria > Pseudomonadota > Gammaproteobacteria > Enterobacterales > Aeromonadaceae > Oceanimonas. The sequence goes on along the minus strand of JAAEZO010000064.1, from coordinate 1,560 downwards.
TGGAGCCTGGAACAGATTGAACAGCATCTGGAACAGCAGCCAAGCTACTGGCCGCTGGAGCCGGCGGTAGTGACCGCGGTGGCCGAACGTAGTGCCACCCTGATCATCAAGGATCGGGGAGAGGTACAACTCGACTGGGATGGTATTAAATGGGCGCGTCGTTACATCACCGACAAGCGGCAGGGCCATGCCCTACGCCTGGCCAAGGAGGCGCTCAGCCCGGGCGATCAAATTTGGGTGCGCCCGCGGGAAGAACAACAGTGGATGCTGGCCGAGGTACCCGAAGTCAACGGCGCCCTGGTGGCACTGGAGCCGTCAAGCGGTGCGGTAACCGCGCTGGTAGGCGGCTTCAACTTCACGCTCAACAAGTTCAACCGTGCCCAGCAAGCCGAGCGCCAGATGGGCTCCAACATCAAGCCCTTCATCTATTCGGCGGCGCTGGACAGCGGCTTCACCCTGGCCAGCATGATCAACGATGCGCCCATCAACCACTGGGACGCGGGCAGCGGCAACGCCTGGAAACCGCGCAACTCGCCCAATGTCTATGATGGCCCGATACGCATTCGGGAAGCATTGGCCCGCTCCAAAAACGTGGTGTCCATTCGCCTGCTGCGGGATACCGGCATTCCGGTGGCCATGCAGCGGCTGAATGACTTTGGCTTCGACACCAGCAACATTCCCGCCACCGAAAGCCTGGCGCTGGGCTCCCCTTCCGCCACCCCGCTACAGATGGTGACCGGCTATGCGGCCCTGGCTAACGGCGGCGCTCGAGTAACGCCTTATGTGGTGCAGCGCATCGAGGATGCGCAGGGAGTCGTGCTGTATGAAGCCGAGCCCAGCCAGGTGCCGGTGATCAGCGAAGAAAATTCCTTTCTGATCAGCCAGGCGCTGAACTCCGCCATTCTGGGTGGAACCAGTAACGGCCGCCGCTGGAACGGCACCGGCTGGCGTGCCGGTCGGGCGCTGCAACGCCGGGATATCGCCGGCAAGACCGGTACCACCAACGACTCCCGCGACGCCTGGTTCTCCGGCTTTACTCCCGATCGGGTGGCCACCGCCTGGGTCGGATTCGACGATTTCGGTCGCCCGCTGGGTCGCACCGCCCACAACCCCAATCTGGGAGCCAGTCAAACGGCCGGGGGCGAGTTTGGCGGCAGCACCGCCCTGCCCATCTGGATCGATTACATGAAGGTAGCGCTGAAAGACTACCCGGAGCAGACACGTCCGGTACCGCAAAATCTGGTTACCGCCACCATAGACACCGGTAGTGGCCTGCTCAGCCATGGCAAAGGCATGACCGAATACTTTATTAAAGGTACAGAGCCAAAGCGTTACGGTCGTCCGGAGAGCCAGCAGAAGTTTGGCGGCACCAGCCTGACCGACGAGCTGTTCTAAACTGCCCGACCGGGCCTTTAAATAAAAAACGGATATCACCCTGTGGTGATATCCGTTTTTTTGTCTGCGTCACCGAGGCATAAACCCGATTACAGCAGCCCCTTGATCAACTGGCTGATCACCTTGGCCATTTCATTGAAACAGGGCCGGCGCACCGAATGAATG
>JAAEZO010000306.1 GCA_018222825.1 Gammaproteobacteria bacterium | reverse complement strand
GGGATACATGAAGGTCTTGTAGTAGAAACCGGGCGGCATCATGCTGCCGCCGAGCTTGCCCACCACCCCCATGATGTCTTTGTCCACATTCGGCCAGCCGTTGGTGCTGCTGGCGGTCAGGCCGTCGTACAGCTCGGCCTGGGTGCCGCGAATGTTGGGAATCATGGTGGCTTCGGTGCTGCCCACCTGCAGAATGCAGTTCGGCTCTTCGGCCCCGGCGGCCATGATGCCGCGCGGACGGGAATACTTGAACGAGCGGCCGACCACATCGACGCCATTGGCCAGCAGTGCCGAGGCAATGGTGTCACCGGCCAGGCCCTGATAGGTCTTGCCATTGAAGATAAAGCTGAGCGGTTTGCCGTGGTCTACCCGACCCCGGCCCTGCAGACGATATTGCTGGCTCATGACTGGCCTCCTTGCCGGGGCTGTTCGCCCACCTTGTAGGTTTCCTGAATTTCATAGGTCACGGTGTGCCGGGACGCATTGAAGAACTTGCGGCAACCCGCGGCGTGATACCACATCTCGTGGTGCAGACCACGCGGGTTCTTGCGCATGAACAGGTACTGGGCCCATTCTTCGTCGCTGAGGGCATTCGGGTCCGCCGGGCGGGCAATGTGGGCTTCGCCGCCGTAGTGAAACTCGTCTTCTTCCCGGTGTTCGCCGCAATGCGGACAATAAATATTCAACATTGTCTTTCTCCTCAGTGGGCGACGCCGGCAGCGCCGTGCTCGTCAATCAGATGGCCGCTGGTAAAGCGATCGACATTGAACGCCTTGGCCAACGGGTGGGGTTCGTCCTTGGCGATGGTGTGGGCGAACACGTTGCCCGATCCGGGCGTGGCCTTGAAACCGCCGGTGCCCCAGCCGCAGTTGAAATACAGCCCCTTGATGTGGGTCTTGGAAATAATCGGACAGGCATCCGGACAGGTATCGACGATACCGCCCCAGGTTCGGTTGAGTCGTACCCGGCTGAAGATGGGGAACATTTCCACAATCGCCGCCATGGTTTCTTCCACCACCGGAAAGGAGCCGCGCTGGCCGTAACCCAGGTAGCTGTCGATACCGGCGCCGATGACCAGATCGCCCTTGTCGGACTGGGAGATATAACCGTGCACGTGGTTGGACATCACCACGGTATCGAGAATCGGCTTGACCGGCTCGGACACCATGGCCTGCAGCGGATGGGATTCCAGCGGCAGCTTCATGCCGACCATGTTGGCCATCACCCCGGAGTTGCCGGCGGTCACACAGGCCACCTTGGGGGCAGAGATAAAACCGCGGTTGGTTTCCACGCCGGTCACGGCACCGTTTTCGCGACGAATACCGGTCACTTCGGTCTGTTGAATCAGGTGCACACCCATGGCGTCGGCGGCGCGGGCAAAGCCCCAGGCCACGGCGTCGTGACGGGCGGTGCCGCCGCGCGGCTGCCACGAGGCACCCAGCACCGGATAACGGGCATTGGTAGAGCAATCCAGTATCGGTACCAGATCCTGCACCTGTCTGGCGTTGAGTACTTCGCCGTCGATGCCGTTCAGGCGATTGGCGTTAACCCGCCGCTCGATGTCGCGCATGTCCTGCAGGGTGTGACCCAGATTGAGCACGCCGCGCTGGCTGAACATCAGGTTGTAGTTCAAATCCTGCGCCAGCCCTTCCCACAATTTCATGGAGTGCTCGTACAGGTGTGCCGCTTCGTCCCACAGATAGTTGGAGCGAACGATAGTGGTGTTACGGGCGGTGTTGCCGCCACCCAGATACCCTTTTTCAATCACCGCCACGTTGGTAATGCCGTGCTCCTTGGCCAGGTAGTAGGCCGTGGCCAGACCGTGACCGCCGCCGCCGACGATGATCACGTCGTAACCTTCGGCCTTGGGCGTGGGGTTGTGCCACACGCGCTGCCAGTTTTCGTGGTGGGTCAGGGCATGTTTGAG
>JAAEZO010000063.1 GCA_018222825.1 Gammaproteobacteria bacterium | reverse complement strand
GTAACGGACGCATGGGCAAGGTATTGGTCGAATCCGTGACCCATACCGAGGGCGTTACCCTGACCGCTGCCATCGAGCATTCTGGCTCTACGGTACTGGGTGCCGATGTCGGTGAATTGGCCAATGTTGGCCGTTTGGGTGTAGTGGTAACCGATGATCTGGCGGCGGTGATCGAGCAGGTGGATGTCATTATCGACTTCACCCGCCCCGACGTAACCCTGGCCAACATCGCCCTGGCCCGACAGCATGGCAAGCGACTGGTGATCGGCACCACCGGCTTTGACGAGGCTCAAAAGGCCGAGATCCACGCCGCTGCCGCCGATAGCGCCATGGTCATGGCCTCCAATTACAGCGTTGGCGTCAACCTGGTGTTCAAGCTGCTGGAGCAGGCCGCCAAGGTGATGGGCGATTACACCGATATCGAAATCGTCGAAGCGCACCATAGACACAAGGTGGATGCACCGTCGGGTACCGCGCTGAGTATGGGGGAGGTGATTGCCGACACCCTGGGCCGGGATCTGAAAGAGTGCGCCGTATACGGACGCGAGGGTATTACCGGTGAGCGGGATCGCAACACCATTGGCTTTGCGACGGTACGCGCCGGCGATATCGTTGGTGAGCACACCGCCATGTTCGTGGATATCGGCGAGCGGGTTGAAATTACCCACAAGGCGTCCAACCGGCTGACCTTTGCCAATGGTGCCGTGCGTGCCGCCGCCTGGATTGCCGTTCAGCAGCCGGGGCTGTACGACATGCAGGACGTGCTGAACCTGAAATAATATTTATGCGATGAACCCGGCCTTAACCTCATGTCACTGAGTGACATATTGGTGTTTTAGGTGGGGTTTATCGTTTTTATATATTTATATAGCATTGATTTTAAAGTGATTATTTTTTTACTTTTGATTTTTAGTATTAAAGTATGACATTTCATGTCAATCCTGTTTTTCTCCGCGTTTTCTCCTTCCTTTTTTGTTTTTATGCGTTTTTTATCGATTTTTATTTCGATTTTTCCCGTGTTCCGACGAGATGAAAGGTTTTTCACGAAAAAGTTTGTCGAAAACGCCGCTTTTATATAAAATACGCAGAATTTGCCCAGTATTAGCCGAGATGCAGTAATATTTTTTTTGTCTGCACCTCGGGACAGCCAGGTAAATTGTTGATTTATAAGAATTAACTTGGAGGTTGTCTTGACTCACTCAGCGCTGCTTGTATTGGAAGACGGTTCTGTCTTTCGCGGTACAGCCATTGGTGCCGACGGTTGTTCCGTCGGTGAAGTGGTATTCAATACGTCGATGACGGGATACCAGGAAATCCTCACCGATCCGTCTTATTCCCGTCAAATCGTTACGCTTACTTATCCTCATATAGGCAATACCGGCACTAATGCTGAAGATGAAGAGTCCGACCGGGTGCATGCCCAGGGTCTGATCATTCGTGATCTCCCCATTGTCGCCTCTAACTTTCGCAATCAGCGCTCCCTGTCCGATTACCTGAAAGCCCATAACATAGTGGGTATTGCCGATATCGATACCCGCAAGCTGACCCGTATCCTGCGCGAAAAAGGCGCACAGGCCGGTTGTATCATCGCCGGTGTGAATCTGGACGAAGCGGCCGCCCTGGCCGAAGCCAAGGCGTTCCCTGGTCTCAAGGGTATGGATTTGGCAAAAGAAGTTACCACCGCCAAGACTTATTCCTGGACCGAAGGCAGCTGGACCCTGGGCGAAGGCCACAGCCAGCCGGCAGCGGCCGAGCTGCCCTACCATGTCGTCGCCTACGACTACGGCGTAAAGCGCAACATCCTGCGCATGCTGGTGGATCGCGGTTGCCGCCTGACGGTAGTACCGGCCAAGACCCCGGCGGCCGAGGTACTGGCGCTGAATCCGGACGGTATCTTCCTGTCGAATGGCCCCGGTGACCCCGAGCCCTGCGATTACGCCATTGAAGCCATCAAAAGCTTCCTGGAAACCGATATTCCGGTATTCGGCATCTGTCTGGGTCACCAGTTGCTGGGTCTCGCCAGCGGTGCCAATACCGTCAAAATGAAGTTTGGTCACCACGGTGCCAACCACCCGGTAAAAGACCTGGATAAAGGCGTGGTGATGATCACCAGCCAGAACCACGGTTTTGCGGTAGACGAGGCGACCTTGCCGGCCAACGTACGGGTGACCCACAAGTCACTGTTCGACGGTTCCCTGCAGGGGATTCACCGTACCGACAAGCCGGCGTTCAGCTTCCAGGGACACCCCGAGGCGAGCCCGGGTCCGCATGAAGCTGCCGACTTGTTCGACCACTTTATTGATTTGATTAAGCAGTACCGCGCGTAAGGAGTAGGGAAGAGTCATGCCAAAACGTACAGACATACAGAGCATTCTGATCCTGGGCGCAGGCCCGATAGTGATTGGTCAGGCCTGTGAATTCGACTACTCCGGCGCTCAGGCCTGCAAGGCCCTGCGTGAAGAAGGTTACCGGGTCATTCTGGTTAACTCCAACCCGGCCACCATCATGACCGATCCGGAGATGGCCGATGCGACCTATATCGAGCCCATCCACTGGGAAGTGGTGCGCAAGATCATCGAAAAAGAGCGTCCGGACGCGATTCTGCCTACCATGGGTGGCCAGACCGCACTGAACTGTGCGCTGGAGCTGGAAAAGCACGGCGTACTGGCCGAGTTCGGCGTCGAGATGATCGGTGCCACCGCCGATGCCATCGACAAGGCCGAAGATCGCAGCCGTTTCGACAAGGCAATGAAGAGCATAGGTTTGGCCTGTCCGCGTGCCGGCATCGCCCGCACCATGGAAGAAGCCTACAAGGTACAGGAAGAGGTGGGTTTCCCCTGCATCATCCGTCCTTCGTTCACCATGGGTGGCACCGGTGGCGGCATCGCCTATAACCGTGAAGAATTTGAAGAAATCTGTACCCGTGGTCTGGATCTGTCACCGACCAACGAGCTGCTGATCGACGAATCCCTGATCGGCTGGAAAGAATATGAAATGGAAGTGGTGCGGGATCGTAACGATAACTGCATCATCGTCTGTGCCATCGAAAACTTCGATGCCATGGGCGTGCACACCGGTGACTCCATCACGGTGGCACCCGCTCAGACCCTGACCGACAAAGAATACCAGCTGATGCGTAACGCCTCGCTGGCGGTCTTGCGCGAAATCGGCGTGGAAACCGGCGGCTCCAACGTACAGTTCGGTATCGACCCCAAGACCGGTCGCATGGTCATCATCGAGATGAACCCGCGGGTATCCCGTTCTTCTGCACTGGCGTCCAAGGCAACCGGTTTCCCGATTGCCAAGGTAGCGGCCAAGCTGGCTATCGGTTACACCCTGGACGAGCTGCAAAACGACATTACCGGTGGTCTGACCCCGGCGTCGTTCGAACCGGCCATCGACTACGTCGTGACCAAGATTCCGCGCTTCAACTTCGAGAAGTTTGCCGGTGCCAACGACCGTCTGACCACCCAGATGAAGTCGGTCGGTGAAGTCATGGCCATTGGCCGTAACTTCCAGGAATCCATGCAGAAAGCCCTGCGCAGCCTGGAAACCGGACAGTATGGTTTCGATCCCATCGTTGACCTCAACGATGCCGACAGCCTGTCGCGTATTCGCCACGAGCTGCAAGAGCCGGGCCCCGAGCGTATCTGGTACATTGCCGATGCTTTCCGTGCCGGCATGAGCGTTGATGGGGTATTCAAGCTGACCAACGTGGACCGCTGGTTCCTGGTGCAGATTGAAGATCTGGTCAAGCTGGAAGAGCAGGTAAAAGAACTCGGCATGGCAGATATGTCTGCCGAGCTGCTGCGCAGCCTGAAGCGCAAGGGCTTTGCCGACATTCGCCTGGGCAAACTGCTGGGTGTGTCCGAAGGTGAAGTACGCAAGCTGCGCCACCGCTACGAGATCTTCCCGGTCTACAAGCGAGTGGACACCTGCGCCGCCGAATTCTCTACCGACACCGCTTACATGTACTCATCCTATGATGAAGAATGTGAAGCCAAGCCGTCCGGTAAAGACAAGATCATGATCCTGGGTGGCGGCCCCAATCGTATCGGTCAGGGTATCGAATTCGACTACTGCTGTGTGCATGCCTCGCTGGCCCTGCGGGAAGACGGTTACGAGACCATCATGGTCAACTGTAACCCGGAAACCGTGTCTACCGATTATGACACCTCCGACCGTCTCTACTTCGAGCCGGTGACACTGGAAGATGTGCTGGAAATCGTGCGCATCGAGCAGCCCAAGGGCGTGATCGTACAGTACGGCGGCCAGACGCCGCTGAAACTGGCACGCGACCTTGAAGCTGCCGGTGTACCCATCATCGGTACCAGCCCGGATGCCATCGACCGTGCCGAAGACCGTGAGCGCTTCCAGCAGGCGGTAGAGCGCCTGGGGCTGAAACAGCCGCAGAACGCCACCGTGACTGCCATGGAGCAGGCGGTGTCTCTGGCCGAGAAGATCGGTTACCCGCTGGTGGTTCGTCCTTCCTATGTACTGGGCGGCCGGGCGATGGAAATCGTCTATGACGAGCAGGACTTGCGTCGTTACTTCAACGAAGCGGTCACCGTGTCCAACGAGTCACCGGTACTGCTGGACCGCTTCCTCGATGACGCCACCGAAGTGGATGTTGATGCCATCTGTGACGGCAAAGACGTGGTCATCGGCGGTATCATGGAGCACATCGAGCAGGCGGGCGTTCACTCCGGTGACTCCGGTTGTTCTCTGCCTCCCTATACCCTGAGCAAGGCGATTCAGGACGAGATGCGCGAGCAGGTGCGCAAGCTGGCACTGGAGCTGGGTGTCGTCGGTCTGATGAACATCCAGTTCGCGGTCAAGGGCAGCGATATCTACCTTATCGAAGTCAACCCGCGAGCCGCTCGTACCGTTCCCTTCGTGTCCAAAGCCACCGGTGTTCCGCTGGCCAAGGTTGCGGCTCGGGTCATGGCCGGCAAGTCACTGGTCGAGCTGGGTGTGACCAAGGAAATCATTCCGCCTTACTACTCGGTCAAGGAAGTGGTGTTGCCGTTCAACAAGTTCCCGGGTGTCGACCCGCTGCTTGGTCCGGAAATGCGTTCTACCGGTGAAGTAATGGGCGTGGGTGAAACCTTCGCCGAAGCCTTCGGCAAGGCCCACCTGGGCGCCGGCAAAGGCGTACCGAAAGAAGGTCGTGCCCTGCTGTCGGTTCGCCACAGCGACAAGAAGCGCGTGGTAGACCTGGCGTCCAGCCTGCTGGCCGCCGGCTATCAGCTGGATGCCACCCACGGTACTGCCGTGGTGCTGGGTGAAGCCAACATCAACCCGCGTCTGGTGAACAAGGTGCACGAAGGTCGTCCTCATATTCTGGATCGCATCAAGAACAACGAGTACACCTACATCGTGAACACCGCCGAGGGTCGTCAGGCTATCGAAGACTCTCGTCAGCTGCGTCGTGGTGCACTGGCCCAGAAACTGGCCTATACCACCACCCTGAACGGTGCCTTCGCTACCGTGATGGCGATGGCGCACGATGCCACCGCTTCCGTGATATCGGTGCAGGAAATGCATGCCCGTATCGCCAAGGGCGAATAAGCAGTATTGCTGGTATATAGTGTGAATAGAAAAAAGGCGCCGAAAGGCGCCTTTTTTATTGATTAAATATCACACAATAAATATTCACGATAATGTTTGACGCCACCCCCTTAGTTCCGTAGAGTGCACGTCAGCAAGAGTTTCAAGTTAGCGCGGCCTTTGTATATTGTTCGTTCCTTACGGCACTACAGTCATCACCAAGCTTCCCTTATTTGATTTTGTTGCATTTTCCGAGCACGAGCTCGTCACTAAAATAAAGGTAAGATAAAATGGCTAACGGTACCGTAAAATGGTTTAACGAAGCAAAAGGTTTTGGTTTCATCACTCCGGCTGATGGCAGCAAAGACTTGTTCGCTCACTTCTCTGAAATCGTAGGAAGTGGCTTTAAAACTCTGGCAGAAGGCCAAGCTGTATCCTACACCGCTACTGAAGGTGCCAAGGGTCCGCAGGCTTCACAGATTCAGGTTCTGTAATTACCCTTCGGTAATTCAAGACCTAAAAAACCCGCTTCGGCGGGTTTTTTGTGTTTACAGTATTCGAGAGGTAAAGCATAAGCAGCCACACTCCGAATGTGCAGGCTCGGAGCTTTTCTTCCCACTGATCACTTTGCTTGACCTTACCCCTCGCTCTTTACTGCTCATTGCTTACGAATAATGGCTTTCCATCCACGACTCCAGGATCAACTGGGCCGACACCGCATCTACCGCACCCTTACCCAGTGCCTTGTAGCCACCGGCGACGAACAGACGGGCGCGGGCATCGGTGGTGGTCAGACGCTCGTCCTGCAGCTCCACCTTGATGCCGAAGCGACCGTGCAGCCGGTTGGCGAACTTGCGGGCGCGGCGGCTGATATCCTGCTCGGTGCCGTCCATATTGAGTGGCAGCCCGACCACCAGCAGATCCGGTTGCCATTCTTTCAGAAGCGCCTCAATCTGATCCCAGTTGGGTACTCCCTCGTTGGCCTTCAGAGCCAATAGCGGGCGGGCAGAGCCGGTGATCTGCTGACCCACCGCCACGCCGATGCTCTTGGTGCCATAGTCGAAACCCAGGTAGGTCAGGCTCATGCGTGACCTACCTGAGACGAGAGGTGGCGGGCGTCGATGCCCAAACGGGCGATGGCCTGATGCCAGCGCTGGGCGAGGGGAGTATCGAAGATAAGTGCCGTGTCGGCCGGAATGGTCAGCCAGCTGTTTTCGGTCAGCTCCTGTTCCAGTTGTCCCGGGGTCCAGCCCGCATAACCCAGCGCCACCAGATAGTGCTCGGGTGCCTGGTCGGTGCCCAGGGTTTCCAGTACGTCCGGCGAGGTGGTGATCATCAGGTTATCGGCCAGTAGCTGGCTGGAACTGAATCCTTCCACCGGGCTGTGTAATACAAAGCCCCGATCGGCGGCCACGGGCCCACCCTGCAGCACCTGTTTGTCCATCTCGGGCACATCGTCCGGCTCCATGTCGAGCTGGTGCAGCAGTTCATGCAGCGGCATGTCGATGGGAATATTGATCACCAGCCCCATGGCGCCTTCGTCGTTGTGCTCGCAGATATAGGTCACGGAGCCGGCGAAGAAGGGATCCTTGAGGCTGGGCATGGCAATTAGAAAATGATGTTGCAGTGAGTCCATGTCATCTCGTCTTGGGTCGGGAATGGTCCCGCCGGCGCAAGGCCGACGGAAGTCGGGTCGGGCATTATTGTCAGGATAGACGCTTTTCGATGGCGTCCATCAGCATGCCGGTAATATTGACCGGAAAGGCAGCTTCTATTTCCCGAACACAGGTCGGGCTGGTCACGTTCACCTCGGTCAGTTTATCGCCGATAATATCCAGCCCCACGAAGATCAATCCCTTTTCCTTCAGTACCGGGCCCAGGGCTTCGGCAATGCGGCGATCGCTGTCGCTCAGGGGACGGGCTTCGCCCCGGCCACCGGCGGCCAGGTTGCCTCGGGTTTCACCGCCCTGGGGAATACGGGCCAGGCAATAGGGCACCGGCTCGCCATCCACCACCAGTACCCGCTTGTCGCCGTCGGTGATGGCGGGAATATACGCCTGCACCATGCAATAGCGGCTGCCGTGCTCGGTCAGTGTTTCGATGATCACCCCCAGGTTGGGATCGTCCTGTTTCACCCGAAAAATCGAGGCGCCACCCATGCCGTCGAGCGGCTTGATGATGATGTCCTTGTGCTCCTGATGAAAGGCGCGAATATCACTGCCCTTGCGGCTGACCAGGGTGGGAGGAGTAAATTCGGAAAACCAGGCGGTATACAGTTTTTCGTTGGCGTCACGCAGGCTCTGGGGCTTGTTGACGATCAGGGTGCCTTCGCCTTCGGCCCGCTCCAGCAGGTAGGTGGCGTAAATGAATTCGGTGTCGAAAGGCGGATCCTTGCGCATCAGAATAACGTCGAGCGAGCTCAACGGATGGCGCTCGGCGGCCTCCAGGGTAAACCACTGGTTGGCGTCTTCCTTGACGGTCAGCCGGGCCATGTGGCCAAAGGCTTCGCCGTCACGCAGACTGAGATCGCTCATTTCCATGTACCACAGCTCATAGCCCCGGTGCTGGGCTTCCAGCAGCATGGCGAAGCTGGTGTCTTTCTTGATATTGATGGACTGAATGGGGTCCATCACGATTCCCAGTTTAATGGTCATGCAAGATCTCCAAAACGGCATTGCAGGGCGGTAATGGCGGTCAGCGCCGCGGTTTCTGTTCTCAGCACCCTGGGGCCAAGCAGTATATCAACAAAGCCGCGGGTGCGGGCCTGGATGATTTCGTCATCGGACAGGCCGCCTTCGGGGCCGACCAGCAGCCTGACGCCGGCATCGGGGGCGGGCAGGGTACCCACGCTGTAGTCGGCTCTGGGGTGCAGGTTGAGTTTGAGGTCGGTGGTGTCCTGTGCCAGCCACTGTTCCAGCGTCATGGCCGGGCGGATCTCGGGAATACGGTTGCGGCCGCACTGCTCGCAGGCGGCGATGGCGATGTTCTGCCATTGCTGCAGCTTTTTCTCCAGTCGTTCGCCGTTCAGTTTGACGCCGCACCGGCTGGAAAACAGCGGGGTGATCACATTGACGCCCAGTTCGACCGACTTCTGAATGGTGAATTCCATCTTGTCGCCGCGGCTGATCACCTGCCCCAGATGAAAATGCAGCGGTGATTCGCAGTCGGCGGTCTCGAAGTCGCCGACGCGAACCCGCACCGATTTTTTATCGGCCTGCAGGATCTCGGCCTGATACTGGCCACCCTGGCCGTTGAACAGCACCAGTTGCTGACCGGGCTGCATGCGCAGCACGCGGCCCACATGATTGGCCCCATCTTCAGACAGTGCCAGTTCTACGCCGCAAGACAGGGCCGCGGGCTCATGGATTCGAGGTATACGCATAATTTTTGCACTGTTCCTTTACAAAGGGGTTGCTGTTGCCCTGAATGGCGCTGATGCGATGATCTCGTTCGCATTCCCATCGGCTTGCCGGATATTGCCGGTTCCAGGCTTCAAACAGTTTCAGCTGCTGCGAGGCAATTTTCAGCCGGTAATGCTGCTGCATATAAAGATAGGTGCGGGCAATAGCGCCCCGACTGCCTGCGGGCGGTTGTACCTTTCGGCCCTTGAAATCGACCAGCATCTCGCAGCGGCCATATTGATTCGGCCGGCCGTTCCATTCGGAAAAACGGTAATTGGAACGATCGCCGTTGACCTCGCCCACCGCCGGTACCAGATTGTGCAGGTCGCCTTCCATTCGTTTGAACACGGTATCGTTACGGGTGCAGTTCTTGCGGCCACCCTGTTGCCAGCACTGGCGCTGATGGCCAAATTCCCACGCCGGTACTATGTGTTCCCATTCGATGCGACTGGCCCGCTTTTGCTGCTTGCGTACCTGGTAACCACAGCGTTCCAGATTCGGCACCAGTTTCTTGCCATTGGCATCGATGGGGCAACCGCAGTAAAAGCTCACCTGATGATCGTTATAAATATCGGGTGCGACCCGTTTGGCCTGACGAAAAGACAAGGCTTCGCCATAGGCCAGCCAGGAGCATAAGCCCAGAAGTAAAATGAAATAGCGCACGACTCGTTATTTTTTATTGTTTTGTAATGGGGCAGTTTATCACCCGTGACCGGGGCGGGGAAAGGGCTCATGGCGCCAGAGCCGGGAGTGGTGAGAATAGCAGCGGGGAAGAGAACGAAGAACGGTGTGCGATCTTCGGCCCCGTCCCCTGGGTGTCGTTATACCAGGGCCAGCATGGCCTCGGCGGAAGACACTTCAAACTTGCCCGGTGCTTCTACCTGCAGGGCGGTGACTACGCCATTTTCTGCCACCAGCGCAAAACGCTGGGCGCGCAGACCGCCGAAGTCACCGGTGTCCTTGGCCAGCCCCAGCGCCTGGGTAAAGGCGCCGTTACCGTCGGCCAGCATGGTAATGGCCTCGGCATTCTGCGCCTGCTGCCAGGCACGCATCACGAAGGCATCGTTGACCGACAGGCAATACAGGTGCACGCCTTTGGCCCTGAACTGGTCGGCCAGCGCCACAAAACCGGGTAAATGGGCGTTGGAGCAGGTGGGCGTAAAGGCGCCGGGCACGGCGAAGATCACCACCTTGTTGTTGCCGAACAGGGTGGCACTGTCGGCGCTGGTCTTGCCGGCGTCGGTGACAAAGCTGAAGGTATGTGCAGGTAATTTATCGCCAATTCTGATCATGAGGCTTTCCTTTTGGGTGTGTCGGTCACGGATAAGTAATGCAGCATAACAGGCATGGTGCTGTCGTCATTCCCGCGCACTCTCTCTTGTCATTCCCGCGAAGGCGGGAATCCAGGGCTTGTGACGCAGAACGGTCAGGCTTCGAGTCGTCAGCAAAGGCACTGGCCCCCGTTTTCGCGAGGGTGACGAGAAATACAAACCAGCCCCAGAGTTCACATCGGTTATGAGATCTTACTTAACGACAACAGTTTATTGCAATGCAGACATTGATAACGCTGTTTGCCGCGTTGAATGTTGTTATGACGGCGCAGGCTCAACCGATGCTGTCGACAGCCGCAGTCGTACGCAAAGGTAGGGGCGACCTTGGCGGTGTTCAGCCGGTGACGAGTGCGCGGCTGCAGTCCGAATATAGACAGCATGATGCTCTGCCATTCCCGACCGTGCGGCTTGACCCTGCCGAAGCAGGCAAAGGCCACCAGGTGGGCCACTTCATGAGGAATGATTTCGGCCATGAATTCGGCTTCGTTGTCGGCCAGCAACACCGGGTTGAAGCGCAGCTCCCAGCGTTCCAGCCAGGCGGAGCCTGCGATGCGACCGCGCTGGTTGAAGTGGACGACAGGTGGCGCAAACTCGCGGTCCAGTTTTTGGGCGGCAAGAGAGAAACAGTCGGCAACACGGTCCAGCACCTGTTGGCGCAATGTTTGGTTTGGCTGGTTCATAAAAAAGATGAAGAGATAAAAGTGGGCTGCATGCTGTGCAAGTTCGCAAGGAAGTGCTGGTTGCGTGTCGTTGGAGAGGCTTCTTTGTTCGATGACATCATGAGGTTCAGTAAAAACCGTTCGGCCATATAAAAGGGGAAGCCTGCGCTTCCCCTTTCTCGTTTACTTCAGGCCGGCCGCGTCGCGCAGCATCTCAGCCTTGTCGGTCGCTTCCCAGGGGAACTCGTCCCGACCGAAGTGGCCGTAGGCGGCGGTAGACTGATAGATGGGACGGTTCAGGTCCAGCATCTGGATCAGGCCGTAGGGGCGCAGATCGAAGTGCTCGCGTACCAGGGCATCAATCAGCTCTTCTGCCACCTTGCCGGTGCCGAAGGTTTCCACACTGATGGAAGTCGGCTCGGCCACGCCGATGGCGTAGGAGACCTGAATTTCACAGCGGTCGGCCAGGCCGGCGGCAACTATGTTCTTGGCCACGTAGCGCGAGGCATAGGCGGCGGAGCGATCCACCTTGGACGGATCCTTGCCCGAGAAGGCGCCGCCGCCGTGACGGGCCATGCCGCCGTAGGTATCGACGATGATTTTGCGTCCGGTCAGACCACAGTCACCCATGGGGCCACCGATAATGAACTGGCCGGTCGGGTTGATGAAGTACTTGGTGTCTTTGGTCAGCCACTCGGCCGGCAGTACCGGCTTGATGATCATCTCCATCACCGCTTCACGCAGGGTGGCCTGATCGATGTCCGGGCTGTGCTGGGTAGACAGCACCACGGCGTCGATGGCAACAGGCTTGCCCTGGTCGTCGTAGACGAAGGTCACCTGAGACTTGGCATCCGGGCGCAACCAGGGCAGCTCGCGAGCCTTGCGCACGTGGGCCTGGCGCTTGACCAGACGGTGGGCGTAGGTGATGGGGGCGGGCATCAGCACGTCGGTTTCGTTGGACGCATAACCGAACATCAGGCCCTGATCGCCGGCACCCTGAGCGTAGGGGTCTTCATCTTTGCGGTCTACGCCCATGGCGATGTCCGGAGACTGTTTACCGATGGCGTTGAGCACGGCGCAGCTTTCGCCGTCGAAGCCCATGTCGGAGCTGGTGTAGCCGATGTTGCGCACGGTGCGGCGCACCAGCTCTTCGATATCGACCCAGGCGCTGGTGGATATTTCACCGCCCACGATCACCATGCCGGTTTTGACAAAGCTTTCGCAGGCCACGCGCGCCTTGGGATCCTGCTCGATGATGGCGTCCAGCACCGCATCGGAGATCTGATCGGCAATTTTGTCCGGATGACCTTCGGATACGGACTCGGAGGTAAACAGTCTGGCCATGATACGTTCCTAACTTGAATTAATCTGGGGTGTAATGACGCACCGAATACGGCGGTATTAACATCTGGATGGCTATTCTAGAGAGCCGTCGGCCCGATTGCCAGTAAAAAGTCGTCTGGCCGCCTCCTTTGTCCAGGTTCATCTATGGGAGATTAGATTTGCGCCCTCAGGCCGTCTTTGGGACAATACCGCCGTTTTCTTCACCCCTTTCAAGTTAACGTTTTCAGGAGATGTCGATGCCTTCTCGTCAAGTGCTGGCCAACGCCATACGCGCACTCAGTATGGATGCAGTACAGAAAGCCAATTCCGGTCACCCCGGCGCCCCCATGGGCATGGCGGATATCGCCGAGGTGCTGTGGCGCCATTACCTCAAGCACAACCCCGGCAACCCCAACTGGGCCGACCGCGACCGCTTCATTCTGTCCAACGGTCATGGCTCCATGCTGTTGTACTCTTTGCTGCACCTGACCGGCTATGAACTGTCCATCGACGATCTCAAACAGTTCCGCCAGCTGCACTCCAAGACCCCGGGTCACCCGGAGTACGGTTACGCACCGGGTATCGAAACCACCACTGGCCCCCTGGGTCAGGGCATCACCAATGCCGTGGGCATGGCCATCGCCGAAAAATCCCTGGCCGCCCAGTTCAACCGCCCCGGTCATGACGTGGTAGACCACCACACCTACACCTTCCTGGGTGACGGCTGTCTGATGGAAGGCATCTCTCACGAAGCCTGCTCTCTGGCCGGAACTCTGGGTCTGGGCAAGCTGATTGCCTT
This sequence comes from Gammaproteobacteria bacterium, assembly GCA_018222825.1. Lineage (GTDB taxonomy): Bacteria > Pseudomonadota > Gammaproteobacteria > Enterobacterales > Aeromonadaceae > Oceanimonas. The sequence continues at coordinate 2,025 of JAAEZO010000063.1, read as the reverse complement.
CTGGGATGACAACGGCATCTCCATCGACGGTGAAGTAGACGGCTGGTTCAGCGACGATACCCCCAAGCGTTTTGAAGCCTACGGCTGGCAGGTTATCGCCAATGTAGACGGCCACGACAGCGCCGCCCTGGCTGCCGCCATCGACGCCGCCCGTGCCGACACCTCCCGCCCGACCCTGATCTGCTGCAAAACCATCATCGGTTTTGGTTCACCCAACAAAGGCGGCACCCACGACTGTCACGGTGCCCCTCTGGGCGAGGCGGAAATTGCCGCGACCCGTGAACAGCTGGGCTGGACCCATGCGCCGTTTGAAATTCCTGCCGACATTTACGGCGAGTGGAATGCGAAAGAAAAGGGCGCTGCCGTAGAAGCTGCCTGGAACGAGCAGTTTGCCGCCTATGCCGCTGCTCATCCTGAGCTGGCTGCCGAGTTCAAGCGTCGCGTCACCGGTGAGCTGCCGGCCGACTGGGCTGCCCAGAGCGCCGATTTCATCAAGACCCTGCAGGCCAACCCGGCCAAGATTGCCACCCGCAAGGCGTCCCAGAACGCACTGGACGCTTTTGGTGCCATTCTGCCCGAGCTGCTCGGCGGCAGTGCCGATCTGGCCCCCAGCAACCTGACCATGCACAAGGCTTCAAAGGCCATCAGCGCCGAAGACGCCTCCGGTAACTACCTGCACTACGGTGTACGCGAGTTCGGCATGAGCGCCATCATGAACGGCATCGCCCTGCACGGCGGTTTTGTGCCTTACGGCGGCACCTTCCTGATGTTTACCGAATATGCCCGCAACGCCCTGCGTATGGCGGCACTGATGAAGCAACGCTCCATCTTCGTTTACACCCACGACTCCATCGGTCTGGGTGAAGACGGCCCGACTCACCAGCCGGTAGAGCAGATTGCTGCGCTGCGTCTGACCCCGAACATGAGCACCTGGCGCCCCTGTGACCAGGTTGAGTCTGCCGTGGCCTGGAAAGCGGCCGTCGAACGTAAGAACGGCCCGACCTCGCTGATTTTCTCTCGTCAGAACCTGGGTCAGATCGATCGTACCGACGCTCAGCTGGCCGACGTGGCCAAGGGCGGCTATGTGCTGAAAGACTGTGCCGGCACCCCCGAGCTGATCATCATCGCCACCGGCTCCGAAATCGAGCTGGCACTGGCGGCCCAGGAGCAACTGAGCGCCAACGGCAAGCAGGTACGCGTAGTGTCTCTGCCTTGTACCGATGTGTTCGACGCCCAGTCTGCCGACTATAAAGAAAGCGTGCTGCCCGCTGCCGTGACCAAGCGTCTGGCGGTAGAAGCCGGTATTGCGGACTACTGGTACAAGTATGTAGGCTTTGGTGGCGACATCATCGGCATGCATACCTTCGGTGAGTCGGCTCCTGCCGGTGACCTGTTCAAGCTGTTCGGCTTCACCGTCGACAACGTGGTAGAAAAGGCGAACGCCCTGCTGGCCTAAAGCCCGCGCGTTAGTCCTGAATGAAAAAACCGGCTGCGGCCGGTTTTTTTGTGTCTGCGTTTTAGCAGGGTGAGGAGGCAGTATTCATTATTGTGCTACGAGCAACAAAAAACCGCCTGGCGGCGGTTTATATCAAAAATTCAGGGCATGTTTATTTGAGGTTGTTCTTGAGCCAGTAGAGGCCACCCACAAGCAGTACTACGTTGAAAACCGCCAGTACAAGACCGTATATTTGCAGATTAGAAAGTTCCATCATCAAAACCTCTGTCATTGCATCTGACTTCGATTGTACGTCTTTTCATCTTATCTGTCAGTCACATGGCCATCATCATGCGGACTGTCGCAGCGTCATTTCAATGGCCCTAGCGGTAAACATCTGCACTGAAACTGCATAGGCCAATGGCGGCCCATGAGCGCTGACGTCAAGTCGGTATAAAAAGTGGTTAAATGGTCTATTTCACCTTGGCGTAAAGGTCGAACAAAGGGCCCGCTCCGCCGACTCGCTATGAATACATCCGTGTACGCTCTCTGTTTCATCCCTGAAACAGAAGGTCGGCGGAGCAGATCCC
>JAAEZO010000062.1 GCA_018222825.1 Gammaproteobacteria bacterium | reverse complement strand
GTAGCCGGGCATTGATCGAGTATCTGCACAATCACGCCCGCAGCTATGTGTACAGCACTCACTTACCGCCGCCCCAGGCCGCAGCCATTCTGGCGGCGGTGCGGCTGGTACAGCAGGCGGATGATAAACGTGCCCAATTGAACGAGCGGGTGCAGCAATTCCGCGACGGTGTTGCCTCCCTGCCGTTTGAATTGCTGCCTTCTGCCACCGCCATTCAGCCGCTGATTGTGGGTGACGAGCACCGCACTCTGGCGCTGGCCGCTCATCTGCGCGATCAGGGCTGCTGGGTGGGCGCCATTCGACCCCCCACCGTGCCTAAAGGGTCGGCTCGGCTGCGCATTACCCTTAGTGCTGCTCATAACGCCGAAGACATCAGGGCGCTGATTGCCGCGCTGGAGCACGCGGTGCGGCAGGAGCAAAGCTTATGAATACAAAACCGCAGATGGCAGAGCCTATCGACAAGCAGAAGGTCGCCGCCGCTTTTGGCCGTGCCGCCCACAGCTACGAACAACACAACGAGTTGCAACGGCGCAGCGGTAATGCTCTGTTGACGCGATTGCCGGACTGGGCCGATACCGGGCTTGATCTGGGCTGTGGCAGCGGCTGGTTTGCGCCGCCGCTCAAACAGCGTGCAGCGCAACTGCTGGCGCTGGACCTGTCGCCCGCCATGCTGCAACAGGCGACACAAAAGGCCGACATCACTCCCATCTGCGCCGATATGGATGCCATGCCGCTGCCCAGCCAGAGCCTGGACTGGATTTTTGCCAACCTCTGCCTGCAGTGGAGTGCCGATCCGGCTACCTGGCTCAAGGGCTGGAGCGACCGGCTCAAGCCCGGCGGGGTACTGGTGTTTTCGACCTTGCTGGCGGGCAGCCTGCACGAGCTGGAGCAGAGTTGGCGGCAGCTGGACGGTCATGCGCACATCAATCGCTTTATCGAACCTGAAACGCTGGAGCTGCATTTAACGGCGACCGGCCGCCGCTGGCAGCTGGAACAGGTAACGGAGCAGCTTTGTTACCCGCAACTGAAAGATCTGCTGCTCGATCTCAAGGGCATCGGCGCCAACCGGGTTAACGGCTCTCGCCGTCCCGGCCTGCTGGGCAAACAGGCCTGGCAGCGGCTGAATCTCATCTATCCTGTAAACAATCAGGGCCACTGTGTGGCCACCTATCGGCTGGCGTATGGAGTCATCTATGGCTAAGACATTTTTCATTACCGGCACCGACACCGAGGTGGGCAAGACCTTCGTGACCCGGGCACTGATGCAGGCCGCCGCCGAGGCAGGCAAGAAAGTGCTGGGTTACAAGCCGGTGGCTTCCGGCTGCGAACTGATGGATGGCGAGCTGAAAAACAGCGATGCCCTGACCCTGCAGGCGGCCTCATCCATTCCGCTGCCCTACAAAATGCACAACCCCTATGCCTTTGCTCCGGCCATCGCTCCCCATATTGCTGCGGCTAAGGCCAATGAGACGATCAGCATTCATCATATTGGCGAGGGTCTGGCCCGGCTGAAGGAAACCGCCGCCGACTGGATTTTCACCGAAGGCGCCGGAGGCTGGCGACTGCCGCTGGACGAACAGCACCTGTTATCCGACTGGGTGAGGAAAGAACACCTGCCGGTGATCCTGGTGGTGGGTGCCCGTCTGGGCTGTATCAACCACGCTCTGTTGACGCTGGATGCCATTCGTCACGACGGCCTGGTCGTCGCGGGCTGGGTGCTGAATCGGGTTGACCCCGGAATGAGTCATTATGAAGAAAATGCCGCCACCCTCAAACAGCGCATCAAGGCACCCTTGCTGGGCGAGATCCCCTGGCTGGGTGAAGAGGGCATGGAGTCGGTAAATAACTTCATAGATATTGCACCTTTGCTGAAATAATTCATCATGGCTGTCTTGAATTTCGCCCGTGTGGACATATTATGTCTGCATACTCGTTGAAGTAAGGAAAGTTATGAAACGCATACTGTTGTTTATCGCTACCAACCTGGCCGTGGTGCTGGTGCTGGGTGTGGTGTTGAACATCGTGTTTTCGATGCTGGGAATTGATCGCAGCAGTGTCGGTGGTCTTTTGGTGTTCTGTGCCGTGTTCGGTTTTGGCGGCTCGACCATCTCGCTGCTCATCTCCAAGTGGATGGCCAAGCGCGCCTATAGCGTGCAGGTGATCGAACAGCCTCGCAACGAAATGGAACACTGGCTGATGACCACGGTCGCCCGTCAGGCACAACAGGCCGGCATCGGCATGCCGGAAGTGGGCATTTACGACTCGCCCGACATGAACGCCTTTGCCACCGGCCCCAGCCGTAACAACGCCCTGGTGGCGGTGAGCACCGGCCTGATGTACAGCATGAGCCGGGACGAAGCCGAGGCGGTGCTGGCCCACGAGGTGAGTCACGTGGCCAACGGCGACATGGTGACCCTGACCCTGATCCAGGGCGTGGTGAACACCTTCGTGATGTTCTTCGCCCGCATCGTGGCCAACATCATCAGCGGCTTTTTCAGTAACAACCAGGAAGAAGAAGGCGGTGGCGTGGGTGGACTGGCCTACTTTGCCATCGTGATGGTGCTGGAGCTGGCGTTCGGCGTCCTGGCTTCCATTATCGTGATGTGGTTCAGCCGCCAGCGTGAATATCGCGCCGACGAAGGCGGTGCCCGCCTGGCCGGTAAAGAGAAGATGATTGCCGCGCTGGAGCGCCTGCGTCGCGGCCCGGAAGTGGAGCTGGAAGGTTCGCTGGCGGCCTTTGGCATCAACGGCAAGCGCCACAGCGAGCTGTTCATGAGCCATCCGCCGTTGGAAAAACGTATTCAGAGCCTGCGTGAATTACGCTAATCGATTGCCATAACCCGTAGTTTGGCTTTTAACCCCGGCTTGCCGGGGTTTTTTTTATATTCATGGCGCTGTAATCGATCGCTGCCTGTGCGGCAGCTCAGAAAGGTAAAAATTCGGAAATTTTCCGAACTTTTACCTTACATACAGGTGAGAGTGTTATTCACTCACACCGCCGGATTGGGCATTTGCAGATGCAGCTCTTCTACGGCCGCCAGCAGTTCCGGGTTGAGGCTGATGTTGACGCTGTCTATGTTCTCTTTCAGCTGTTCCAGGTCGGTGGCGCCAATCAGGTTGCTGGTTACGAAGGGGCGGCTGTTTACAAAAGCCTGGGCCAGTTGTGCCGGGCTGAGGTTGTGCTCCCGGGCCAGGGCCGCGTAGGCGTGGCTTGCCTGCTGGGCACGGGGGTTGAGGTAGCGCTGAAAACGGTCGTACCGGGTCAGGCGGGCGCCGGCGGGGCGGGCGTTGTTTTCGTATTTTCCGGTGAGCATGCCAAAGGCCAGCGGAGAATACGCCAGCAGGCCCACCCGTTCGCGCAGGCTGAATTCCGACAGACCCACTTCATAGCTGCGGTTGAGCAGGTTGTAGGGATTCTGGATGCTGACGATGCGCGGCAGTCCGGCCTGCTCGGCCAGTTTAAGGTACTGGTGCAGGCCCCAGGGGGTTTCGTTGGACACGCCAATCTGGCGGATCTTGCCGCTTTTCACCAGCTCTTCCAGCGCGCGCAGGGTTTCTTCGATGGGCACCGTTTGTTCCTGCTCCAGCCTGTCCATGCCCAGCTTGCCAAAATAGTTGGCGCTGCGGTCCGGCCAGTGCAGTTGATAAAGGTCGATGTAGTCGGTTTGCAGCCGGCGCAGGCTGTCGTTGACCGCTTCAATCAGGTTGGCTCTGTCCAGGCAGGCCTTGCCGTTGCGAAAGTAGGACGGGCGCACCGGATTACGTGAAGGCCCCACCGCCTTGGTGGCCAGGATCAGCTCGTCGCGCTTGCCACGGGCTTTGAGCCAGTGGCCAATCATGGTTTCGGTGTCGCCTTGAGTGTGCTCGCGGGGCGGAATGGGATACATCTCGGCGGTGTCTATCAGGTTGATGCCGTGATCCACTGCCATGTCCAGCTGGGCGTGGGCCTCGGCCTCGGTGTTCTGCTCGCCCCAGGTCATGGTGCCCAGACCAATCAGGCTCACCCTGATGTCGGTATGGCCGAGTGTGCGATAGTGCATGAGGTTTCCTTCTCGTTAGCTGATAAATACTCTCTGTCTACAGGGTAACAGCAAAGTCCCGCCGCGGTTAAGTACCCGGCCAGGCTGCCGATAACCGGTATAGCAAATCACAACAGGAGTCTGCTGATGGCTGTTTCCCCCATGTCGAATACTCGTGTCACCGCTTCAGGCCCGCGCGATGCCGAGCCGGTGAAAAGCGGTGAAAAAACCGAGCAGCAAGCGCGTCAGGCCGAGTTTGCGGTGGCCCGCGATGAGCTGAAAAGCCGCGCTAACCAAAGCCTGGTCAAGGCGATGTTCGGGGCCGCCGGGCAGGGCGACGACAAGGCGATGCGCATTTTTTACGGCGAAGTGCTGGACAAGCTCAATGCCGAACTGGGCACCGAGCAGGCCGTCACGCAAGATAAGGTAGCGGCGCAGAAGGAGGACTTCTGGTCGCCGGAAAATACCGCGGATCGTATCGTCAACAGCGCCCTAGGCCACTTCGAAACCTTTAAAACCCAACACCCGGGCATGGCGGAAGAGGAACAGCTGGAGCAGTTTCTGACCAAGATCACCGAGGCCATTGACCAGGGTTATGGCGAGGCGGTCAAGGTGCTGGACGGGCTCAAGGTATTTGATGGCAGCATCAAGGATAACGCCGAAGCCACCCATGCGTTGATAGGCGAACGACTGGCCGCGTTTCGGGAAGAGCAGTCAGGCAAATCGCCGGAACAAGCCGGGTAACCTTGCCCTACGGTCATCGGACGGATTAGCCGGTAAGCAATAGCCTATGACTGCTGTGGATTCTGGAGCTGGTTTGCCTTTGTCGTCACCCTCGCGAATGCGGGGGTCCATTGTCTTTGCAGACGACCGGCAGTCTGACTGTGCTGCGGCACACGTCCTGGATTCCCGCCTTCGCGGGAATGACAAGAGAGAACCAGTGGGAATGAGAAGATAGAACCTGTGGGAATTATGATAAAATCACACCTGTTATGCTGCATTACGTAATACAACAACGCCGGGATATGAATCCCGGCGTTGTTGTATACAAGGCGCCCATTTATGCGGCGCCAAGCCACAGGCGCCGCTGGCTTCAGGCTCAGGCGCCGATAATGCCGCCGTCTTCGCGGGTAATCATCATCACGCTGGAACGGGGGGTGGTGTCGCCACCCATCGGGAAGTGGGAACCGGCCAGCTCTTCGCCCGGGTGCTGCACGCCCACAAACAGGGTTTTCTGATCCGGACTGAAGGTGAGACCGGTGATCTCGCAGGCAATGGGGCCGGTGAGAAAACGGCGCACTTCGCCGGTGGTCGGGTCGGCGCACAGCATCTGATTGTTACCCATGCCGGCAAAATCACCCTCGTTGGAGTATTTGCCGTCGGTCTGTATCCACAGCCGTCCGGCCTGGTCGAAGCCGATGCCGTCCGGGCTGTTGAACATGTTGTCTTTATTGATGTTGGCCGAGCCGGCATACAGACTGTTCTGGTGCACGGTCGGATTGCCGGCCAGCAGGAACAGATCCCAGTCGAACCGCGCTGCGCCATGGCGACCGGACTCAGGCTGCCAGCGAATGATCTGGCCATAGTGATTTTCGGCGCGCGGGTTGGGACCGTCGACCGGCTGATTGTCTTTTACGCCCCGATTCTTGTTGTTGGTCAGGGTACAGAACACCATCGGCTCGGTAGGGTGGGCGGCTACCCACTCGGGTCTGTCCATGGTGGTGGCACCCACCTGAGTGGCGGCAAGGCGGGCGTGGATCAATATTTCAGCCTGGCTGTTGAAGCCGTTTTCCGGTGTCAGGCCGTTTTTGCCGAAGGTCAGCTCCAGCCATTCGCCCTTGCCCTTGAGCTCACCGTCGCCGGCGGAGTCAAAACGGGCCACATACAGAGTGCCTTTGTCCAGCAGCTCGCGGTTGGCCGCCATGTCGTTCGGCTTGTACTTGCCTTCACTGACAAAGCGATACAGGTGCTCGCCGCGTTCGTCGTCACCCAGATACACCACCACATGACCGTCTTTGTCGATCACCAGTTCGGCGTTTTCGTGTTTGAAACGGCCAAGTGCGGTGCGTTTTATCGGAGTGGACGCGGGGTCTTGCGGGTCAATTTCTACCACCCAGCCGAAGCGGTTGCACTCGTTGGGGTTTTTGGCCAGATCGAAACGCGGGTCAAAGGCGTGCCATTGCCAACCGGCGTCTTCGGTACCAATGCCGTAACGGGCCTGGGCCGGGGTGATCTCGGCTTTGCCTGCGCTGCCGAAGTAACCGTTGACGTTTTCTTCGCAGGTGAGATAGGTGCCCCAGGGCGTCATGCCGTTGGCGCAGTTGTTGAAGGTGCCCAGAGCCAGTTCGCCTTTGGGGTCGGCCTGGGTTTTGAGCAGGTCATGGCCCTTGGCAGGACCGCTGATGGCCATGGGAGTATTGGCATCGATACGGCGGTTGTATTTGCCGTCTTTAGTAAAACGCCAGCCGTCGGCCTGCTTGTGCAGGGTGAGCACCGACACGCCCTGGGCGGCCTGGGCTTTTTTCACATCCTCAGCCGTCATCTGTTTGCCCTGGTGGGCAAACATCAGTTCGTAGTTACAGTATTCGTTGTTGATGGCGAGAATGGCGGTGCTGTCGTCCACCTTGAAGAAACTCATGCCGTCATTGTTGTCGCCAAACTGACCGGCCTGATCGGCGGCGCTGTTGCCGCCACCGTTGATGAACTCGGCCACGTTGGAAAACAGCGGGTCGCCCCAGGAGATCAGGCGTTCGGCCTTGTAGCCGGGCGGTACTACAAAGGTATCGGCGGTACTGGCAGGCACGGCATCAAAGCCCAGCAGGGGGCTGCGGCCGGTGGCGGCAGCCATGGCGCGGGAAAGTGGCGAAGCGCTGAAAAATGCCACGGCACCCAGGGCGGCGGCACCGCCCAGAAAGCGACGGCGGCTCAGGCTTTGTTCAACCATCTGGGTAAACTCGGGCACCTCGGTGCGGGGGTGGTTCTGTTCATCCTTCAGTTCAAACTGGCTCATTTTTAACTTATCCTTTGCTCACATGGGGTTACGACCACTTTATGAATGCAGCTAAGGCTAGCGATGAATCATGGCAGTTTGATAGCAACCAGATGACGGGAAGATGACGATGCGAACGGAGAGCGCCGATACCCTGGCGAAAGTGGTGATTGGCCTGCAGGCGGTATTGATCAGCCTGATGCTGCTGGTGAGTGGCTGGTTTATGCAGCAGGGCGAAATAGCAGAGCAAAGACTACAGGGGCCCTTGTTGTGGCTGTTTATCGCCTTGCTGGTGGCAGCCTGGCTATGGCTGTGCCGACGGGCCTGGTACGGTTATTTATCGTCACAAGGAATGTGGGTACAGTGGCCGTTCTGGGTGCTGGTGGCGGTGCAGTTGCCGTCCTTTCCGCTGGGCACCATCATGGGGGCCGGGCTGATCTTCCTTAAACTGAAATACCACCCGCGGGAGATATAAAGAAAAGGCCCGCTGCATGGCGGGCCTTTCAAGTATGGGTCGATCAATCGTCCCAGTCATGGTGGCGATGACCATGACCACGGCGATGCTTGTGCTTATGCTTGTGTTTTTTGTCGTGATAGTAGTGATGCACTTCCTTTTCGCGGTGACCGTCGCCGGAACGCGCGCCCAGGGCCGAGCCGGCACCGCCGCCGATGCCGGCGCCAATCAGCTGACCACTGTCACCGGCCAGGTTCTTGCCCAGCGCGGCGCCACCCAGGGCACCCACGGCACCGCCGAGAGCGGCTTCGTTCTTGTTGCCTCTGTTGGCGGTGGCCGCACCACCGGCGGCACCACCCAGGGCTGCACCTACCAGGGCGCCGGTATCACCGCCCATCTGTTTGCCCAGCAGGGCGCCGGCGGCGCCACCGGCACCTCCACCAAGAACGGTGCTGAGGGTTTCACCGGCCAGAACCGGGGTGGCTGCAAACATCATCGGCAGCAGGCCAAGGGCGATAATTTGTTTTTTCAACATACAGACTCTCTCTCAGACTGTTCATAACTTGGCCCGACTATACAAAGCTTCACCGGTAAGGAAAGCGATATTGAATGGGATGAGTTTGAGCCTGATCGCGCGATTTTCATGTAACATACTGTTAAATATGGAATTTTACTTTTATGGTTTCGCAGGCGACCGGTCGTGACCGACAGTTCCTGACCGTTGATGCGGTTTTCAGTCCCGAAACAGCCACACCAGAGTACGCAACCCCTGCTGCCCGTAGCGGGCGAGACGGTCGAAGCGGCTGCGCTCTATCGGCAGATACTGCTTGTCGACCGGGCTTTCGCCGGCGGCTTCATCGATATCCGGATCGTGGATATAGACGAACTCCTTGTCGATGGCGCACACCAGCACCCAGTGCGGCGCCTTGCGCCCGTCCAGATGATAGGTGCTGATCAACACCAATGGCAGGCCACCCCGGCTCAGGCCGTGCTCCAGTTGTGGCAGGGTAAAGTGGCCGTATTCGGGTTCAATATGCAGCTCTTTCATCTGGGCCAGAAATTGCTGATGCACCCGCTCCAGTATCTGCTTCTTGTCGGCGGTGCGAACGCTGCTCACGAATAGCGGCCCGGTCTGGTTAAGGGTTAACGCTACCCTGAAACCGCGTCGGTGGGCGGCCAGCGCCAGGCCGTGCGGTCCGCAGCCGCCGTGGCCGCTGGTCATGAAAATGGTGGTGGCCTCGCGCCACAGTTGCAGCTCTTCGTCTATTTCCGGCTGATAATCCGGGTTGAGGGCGCTGACCGCCATCATCAGTGAGGCCGGGCCACAGGTGAAGTCGGTGGTCTGGCGATAGTAGGGCGCTTCTTTACTGCCGCTGTGGGGATGATAGTGATGCACCCGTTTCTGGTAGCGCAGGGCAACCTGATGATCTTCGTAGTAATCGTGATAGACCCCGAACTGACGATACCCCAGCCGCTGATACAGATTTTGCGCCGCCACGTTGTCGGCCCGCACCTCCAGGCGCATGAACACGGCGCCCTGTTCCCGGGCACTGGTTTCGGCGGCGTTCATCAGCGCCTGGCCCAGCCCCAGGCCGCGGGCGTCCGGCGCCACCGCGATGGAATACACCCGTGCCAGCCGGGTATTGCGGCGAAACAGCACCAGTATATAGCCCAGTAATTGTTGATTTTGCTCGGCCACCAGCAGCTTGTCTTGCGGGTGTTCGATAAAGCGCTGAAAGCTGCGCCGGCTAATTCTGTCCTGACTGAAACAGTGTGCTTCGAGTGCCACCAAAGCATTAAGTTCGGACTTGATCGCGGGGCGGACGAGGAGGGCGGACATGAGTCACCGACAGGGTGTTACGGAAGATCTCAACATACGATAATTTGATATTGGCAGCGAGTAAATTTCACCGTGCCGGCAGCAATTTGCGTATAGAGTGAGCCCATATCTCGGCTGCAATCATAACGGATGATCACATGACCCAACTTGTTCTGGTGGTGGATGAACTCAGCGCCTGGGCGCCGTATTTTCCCAGTGAAAACCTGGTCGACTTTCAGACCTACCTCAAGCAGTCGCCGGCCAAACACGCTCCGCGCACCCGGGTGATCAACCTGTGCAAGAACAGAAAATACCTGTCTAACGGCTACTATTGCTCGTTGCTGGCGGAAGCCCGTGGCCAGCATGTCATTCCCTCGGTGGCCACGCTCAACAACCTGCGCAACAAGGGGCTGTTTGCCTTTGGCTTTGATGGCGTGGCCGACACGCTGGCGGCGCTGGTTACCGATGATGAGGTAAAACAGATCAAGCTGAAAAGCTACTTCGGCCACGGTAGCGAGCCGGGGTTGGAGCCGCTGTGCCGGGAGCTGTTCGAACGGCTGCCTTGCCCGGTGCTGGAGCTGACCTTCAAGAAGCGTTCGCGTTGGGAGCTGACCGGGCTGGCCACTTTGTCGCCGCGCGAATTGCAGGGCGAAGAGGAAGATCGTTTCGCCGAGGCGCTGGAAGCCTATTCCCGCATCATCTGGCGCAAGCCTAAGGCCACCAAACGCTACCGGTACGATCTGGCGATGCTGGTCAATCCGGACGAAAAGTTGCCACCTTCCGATCCCAGGGCGCTCAAGCGGTTTATCAAAGCCGGTGAGCGGGCCGGGGTGAATGTGGAATTGATCACCCGCAAGGATTATCAGCGCCTGGCGGAATACGACGGTCTCTTCATTCGCGAGACCACCGCCATCGATCACCATACCTTTCGCTTCGCCCAGAAGGCCGAGCACGAAGGGCTGGTGGTGATTGACTCGCCCACCTCCATTCTGCGCTGCGCCAACAAGGTGTTTTTGGCCGAGAGTTTTACCAAACACGGGGTGCCGACGCCGAAGACCCTGATGGTCAACCCGAAACAGAAAGAGGCGGTGAGCTGGCTGGAGCAGGAGCTGGGTTATCCGCTGGTGCTCAAGATTCCGGACGGCGCCTTTTCGCGCGGCATCTACAAGGTGGCGGACAGGGCGGCGCTGATAGAGACGCTGGCGATATTGCGCAACGCCTCGGCGCTGGTGCTGGCGCAGGAGTATTTCTTTACCGAGTTCGACTGGCGTATCGGGGTGCTCAACCACCAGCCGATCTTCGCCTGCAAGTACTTTATGGTAAAAGGCCACTGGCAGATTTATCGCCATAACGGCGGTGGCAAGGAGGCGGATTCCGGCAGTTTTGTCACCCTGCCCACCTTCGAGGCGCCCAAGGCGGTGATCAGCGCCGCGCTCAAGGCGGTCAAGCCCATCGGCGATGGTCTTTACGGGGTGGACATCAAGGAAGGCAAGGGCCGGGTGGCGGTGATAGAGGTGAACGACAACCCCAACATCGACTATGGCGTGGAAGACCTGTTCCTCAAGGACAAGCTCTACGACATGGTGATCGAAGACTTTGTGCGCCGGTTCGAGGCGAACTGAGGCCTTTATGCTCTCTCCTCTTAACCTCGACATTTTCAGAATAACAGCGGGGTGCAACGCAAGGAGAGGGCTGGGGAGGGATTACTCTGCCCGGCCGTGACGACACCCCCTTCCAGGCGCCGCTTTAGCGGCGCAACCCAACGACAGCGCTGTGCCTGATGATCGGGTGCCGTCTGCTCCGGCAGCTAAAGCGCCGGCTACAAAAACACCCCGATGTTTGGATTGGGCTGTAGGCGCCCATTTATGCGGCGCAAATCTGCCGGCGACGCTGGGTTTTCAGGCGCGGCACCATACCGTGACGATGTGCAATCGAGCGGTTACAAAAAATCCCGCTCGCCGCGGCGCAATGGGTCCGGCTTGGGCTCGCCGTCGGCACAGAAGTCGAGCGAGGCCGAGTTCAGGCAATAGCGCAGGCCGGTGGGGGCGGGGCCGTCCGGAAACACATGGCCCATGTGGCCGTCGCAGCGACGACAACGAATCTCTACCCGTCGCATGCCGTGGCTGACGTCCGCCAACTCGAGAATATGATCCGGATGATAGGGCGCATAAAAGCTGGGCCAGCCGGAGCCGGATTCGAACTTGCAGGCCGAAGAAAACAGCGGCAGCGCGCACAGTTTGCACACGTAGCAGCCGTCTCGATGGTTATCGAGCAAACCGCCGCAGAAGGGGGCTTCCGTACCCTGGCTCAGCAAAATCCGTTTTTCATCCGCACTCAGTTGCTCGGCAAGTTGTTGCCTCTGCTGGTCGGTGGGCGGGCTCAGATCATAGGGGCTGGGAGTTTGTGCCATGGTTACAGATCCTTTTTCAGCCGGTTTTTGAAGTAATGCTGCACCTTGGCCACCTTGGGCTGGGCAACGGCGGCGATATAGGGCTGGTTGGGATTGATCGCCGCATAGTTCTGATGATAGTCCTCTGCCGGATAAAACACGATCAAGGGCTCGAGCGAGGTGACGATGGGTGCGCGGAACACGCCGTTTTGTTCCAGCAAGGCAATATAGTCGGCGGCCAGCCGGCGTTCGGAGTCATCCTGATAGAATATCGCCGAGCGATACTGGCGGCCGCAATCGTTGCCCTGACGATTAAGCTGGGTCGGGTCGTGGGCGATGCCGAAAAACACCTTCAACAGAGTGCCGGGGCCGATCAGGGCGCTGTCGTACTCGATAGCGATGGCTTCTGCATGATCGGTGGTGCCGGTGCACACCGCCTTGTAGTTGGCGGTGTCTTCGCTGCCGCCGGTATAGCCGGAGATCACCTGCTGTACCCCGTCCAGCTGTCGATACACCGCCTCGGTGCACCAGAAGCAGCCACCGGCCAGCACCAGGGTGCGTACGCCGGTGTTGCGCAAGGCGCCGTCGTCGGCATCGGGAAAGTCACCGGGTAGCAGGCTCAGCACGGAATCCGTCATCATATTACTCCTCATGGGTCATTCGGCTACGTTAACACAGCCAACAGCCAGGCTAAACGACCTTGCGCTGCAGTAGCGGCGTGCCTTGCAACAGACAGCGTTATGCTGCCTTTAGTTGCAAAGAAAGTGGCAGCGAGCGGCAGCCACCAGTCCAGCCCCTTCATATATATGGCTAAGGTACTGCCAGATAGAGAGTTTTGCTGTTGCTGCTTTTGCCATCCTGCTAGTCTATGCGCCTTTGTGCTGAATGTCGGAATCATCATGGAACTGGATTTGCTTACGCTGGGATTGCTGGCGCTGGCGGCGCTGCTGGCGGGCTTTATCGATGCCATTGCCGGTGGCGGTGGTTTGATTACGGTGCCGGCGCTGCTGGCCACCGGTATGCCACCCACAGTGGCACTGGCCACCAACAAACTGCAGAGCAGCTTCGGCTCTTTTTCGGCTTCTTTCTATTACCTGCGTCGGGGCTTGATTGACTGGCGCACCATGAAATGGGCGGTAGCCTGTACCTTTGTCGGCAGCATGTTCGGCACCCTGCTGGTGCAGCGCATCGATGCCTCCATTCTGCAAAAGGTGCTGCCGTTTCTGCTGGCGGCCTTTGCGCTGTATTTTCTGTTTTCACCCCGGGTGGGGGATGAAGATCGCCAACGTCGGTTGGGTATCATTCCCTTCGCACTGCTGATCGGCACCGGGGTCGGCTTTTACGACGGCTTCTTCGGTCCCGGCACCGGCTCCTTCTTCGCGCTGGGCTTTATTGCCCTGGCCGGTTTCAGCATGGCCAAGGCCACGGCCCATACCAAGCTGTTGAACTTTACCTCCAACATCGCCTCGCTGCTGTTCTTTATTCTCGGCGGTCAGGTCGCCTGGGTGGCGGGATTGTCGATGGCGCTGGGGCAATTTATCGGCGCCCGGCTGGGCTCCAAAATGGTGGTGACCCGAGGCACCCGTATCATCAAGCCGATGCTGGTGACGGTGTCGCTGGTGATGTCGGTACGGCTGCTGTGGCAACAGTATCCGGCCTGGTTTGCTTGGGCAAACCTGTGATGCTGGGCACACTCATTCGCCAACAACAGCGTAAGTATCAATACTGGCTGCTGGCACTGGGATTGGCCTTGCTGGCGACCATGTTGCTCAGCCTGCAGCTGGGTGCCGTGGGGGTGGGCATCGAGGCCTTGTGGCAGCCGGTGTCCAAGCTTGAGCAACAGGTGTTCTGGCAACTACGCTTGCCCCGTACGCTGCTGGCGGTACTGGTGGGCGCCAGTCTGGCACTGTGCGGCGCCGTGCTGCAGGTGTTGCTGCATAATCCACTGGCCGAGCCGGGGTTGATTGGTATTTCGAGCGGCGCCAGCCTGGCGGCGGTGTTAACCCTGTCGCTGTCGGTGCATTTTGGCTTGAACCTGCCTTACTGGAGCCTGTCGCTGGCGGCTTTTGTCGGTGCCCTGCTGGTCACCGTCTTGCTGCTGGCGCTGGCGCGCCGCCGTTTGGGGCCGGGAGCCTTGCTGTTGTTCGGGGTCGCGGTGGGTATTCTGGCCAATGCGGTACTGACCTGGCTGCTGTATCTGGCCGACGATGCCTCGCTGCGCAGCTTTCTGTTCTGGATGATGGGCAGCCTGGGCCACGGCCAGCCGCTGTCGTTGTGGTGGTGGCTGCCGGCGCTGTTTGCCCTGGCCTGGCTGGTGCGCCAGGGGCGACGGCTCGATGTGCTGGCGCTGGGCGAAAATCAGGCACGATTGCTGGGACTGAATGTGCGCTGGCTGCAACCCCGCTTGGTGCTGGCGGTATGCCTGCTCACCGCCTTCAGCGTGGCCATGGCCGGGCCCATCGGCTTTGTTGGTCTGGTGGTGCCGCATCTGCTGCGGCTGCTGGTTGGCGGCAAGCAGCGCTTTCTGTTGCCGGCGTCGATGCTGGCGGGCGGCATGGTACTGACCCTGGCCGATGTGGCGGCGCGCACCGTACTGACCGCCGGCGAGTTACCCATCGGCGCCGTTACCGCCACCGTGGGTGCCCCTGTGTTTATCTGGTTACTGGTGCGTCGTCATGCTGGAGCTTAACGGTTTTGTACAGGCCCGTCGGGTCGGCCCCGTCAGTGGTGAATTTGCGGCGGGGCGGCTGACGTTGCTGATTGGCCCCAACGGCAGTGGCAAGTCCAGCCTGCTGGCGGGGGGGGCAGGCCTGAGTGACAGCGAAGGTGAGGGCCAGGTCAGGCTGGCGGGCAAGGACCTGTCCGGGTTCAGCCTGCATGAACTGGCCCATCACAGAGCCATGCTGGCCCAGCAGGCGGTATTGCCCCATGGCTTGCGCGGTTATGAATTGCTGGCGCTGGCAGCCGAGCCGCTGGGCGGAGTGAGCGAAGCGGTGTGCCGGGTGATGGCCGAGCTGGCGGTACCTCTGGGGCTGGAGACGCTCTACGATCGTCCGGTCACCAGTCTGTCCGGCGGCGAGCAGCAACGGCTGCAAATTGCCGGTACTCTGCTGCAGGTGCACCCGTCCATTAACCCCGATGCCCGCCTGTTGCTGCTCGACGAACCCCTGGCCGGACTGGACTGGCATCATCAGCTGGCCACTCTGCGCCTGTTGCGCGGCTATGCCGAACAGGGGCTGGCGGTGGTGGCTTCCATTCACGACATCAACCTGGCCTGCCAGTATGCGGACGAGATCTGGTGTCTGCACCGGGGCCTGCTGGCGGCGCGGGGCACACCCGAAGTGATCACTCCGGCGCTTATTGCCGAGGTGTTTGAGGTCAAGGTTCAGGTATTCGAGCAGCATGGGCGCAGGCTGATGCTGCCGGAAGAATAAAGCGCGGGAATGGTGATATTTCGACGGGTCGATTTCTATCGACCCGGTTTTTTCACGCTATTCATGCGGTCGAATAAATTCGACCCTACGAGACGGCAGGCTTGCGATGTTTTGTAGCTGCAGCTTCAGCTGGCGGCTCAGATCACGCGAGACCTTCAGGCGATGTGCAGTTCTTGCAGACATGTCGTTGCCTGCGGGTTTGCGCCGCATAAATGGGCGCCTACCATTTTTGCCTCACGCCTCACGCCTCACGCCTCACGCCTCACGCCTCACGCCTCACGCCTCA
>JAAEZO010000061.1 GCA_018222825.1 Gammaproteobacteria bacterium | reverse complement strand
CGGGATCATTACCGGGCCGATGGCGGCGCCATCGAAAGCCTGAACGCGCTGCAGGGCACGCCGGATTTGATCATCGACGGGCTGCTCGGCACCGGCCTCAGCGGTGAGGTAAGAGAGCATGCGCTGCGTCATATCAAGCTTATCAACCAGACGTCCGCTCCGGTGCTGGCGGTGGATGTGCCTTCAGGACTCTGTGCAGATACCGGCCGCATACTGGGGACGGCGGTTGAGGCAGAGCTGACGCTGTCTTTTATCGGTTTGAAACCCGGCTTGCTGACCGGACGCGGGCCGGATGTCACCGGTCGCTTGCTGCTGGCAAGCCTGGGCATTCAGCCCCGGCTGCAACAGACACCGGTGGCCCGCCTGATGCATTGGGAGCAGGTGCGACGGCAATTGCCCCGTCGCCGTCGCGGTGCCCACAAGGGCGAAGCAGGACGCTTGCTGGTGGCCGGCGGCAACACCGGTATGAACGGTGCTGTCAGGCTGGCCGGCGAAGCCGCCTTGCGCTGTGCCACCGGATTGGTGCGCCTGCTCAGTCATTCGGAGCATGTGCATTTACTTAATTTAACGCGGCCCGAGTTAATGACGGCGGCTTTTTCTGACGTTAATGACTGGGGATGGGCCGATGCGCTGGTGTTGGGCCCGGGGCTGGGGCGAGACGCCTGGGCCCAGCGCCTGTTTGAGGAGGCGATCGAGGCTGGGGTTGCGGGCAAAAAGTCGATGGTGATTGATGCAGACGGGCTCTGGTGGCTGGCTCGAGATCGCAACCGCTTGCCGCTCACCGGCCCCTGGGTCCTGACGCCCCACCCGGGGGAGGCGGCGATGCTGCTGGGCTGCAAGACCGCCGACATCGAGGCGGACAGACTGGCGGCGGTGCGGGCCATTCAGCAACAATATGGTGGCGTGGTGGTACTGAAAGGCGCCGGCTCTTTGATAGCAGATGAGCACCATGTCAGATTATGTCATTATGGCAACCCCGGCATGGCGTCGGGCGGGATGGGCGATGTGTTATCTGGTATAATCGGCGCCTTTATGGCTCAGGGACTGACTCCCTTTAACGCGGCCTCGGTGGCGGTGTGTCTTCATGGCCTGGCCGGTGACAAGGCCGCCACCAATGGCGGTATGCTCGGATTGCTGGCATCGGATTTATTCTCTCCACTCAGAAGTCTTATTAATCAAGATGATCAACATGACAACTAACACACTGACCCTGACGCTTGCCGATGAGCAAGAAACCCTGGCGTTGGGTAAAAAACTGGCGCAGTCCTGTTGCGAGGCGCTCATTATTTTTCTGCACGGTGAGCTGGGGGCGGGAAAAACCACCCTGAGCCGCGGCATCATTCAGGCCCTGGGGCATGAAGGAAAGGTGAAAAGCCCGACCTACACCCTGGTCGAGCCCTATCTGGTGGGTGGTTGGCAGGTCTATCACTTCGATCTTTACCGTCTGGCCGATCCGGAAGAGCTGGAATACATGGGTATTCGTGACTATTTTACCTCCGACAGCCTCTGTCTGGTGGAGTGGCCACAACGAGGTGCCGGCATGCTGCCACCGGCCGATCTGGAAGTGACACTGCGCTATCAGGGTGAACAACGACAGGCATTGATGGAAGCCCGAACCCCGGCTGGGGTGGCGTTACTGGAGAAAATAACAACGTGAAGTCGATACTGGCATTTTTCTGTTTCTGGTTCAGCGTATCGGCCTGGGCAAACCAGCTGGAAAGCATCCGCATCTGGCCGTCGCCGGACAATACCCGCATTGTGCTCGATATGGGAACGGCGCCGGCCTACGAGTATTTTATGCTCACCGGACCCGAGCGGCTGGTGGTGGACTTGAGCCAGACCCAGAGCCGGGTCAAATTTGCCGCCATCAACAATAACAGCGAGTTGATCACCAAAATACGCAGCAGCACTCCCCCGGTGGCAAGCAGTTACCGTCTGGTCTTCGAGCTGAAGTCCGGGGTCAAACCGGTGGTTTTTCCGCTGGCGCCGGCCGGTGATTATGGCCATCGACTGGTGATTGACCTGCCCTATACCGATAAAAGCCGGGCTCCACAGCCGGTGCGCAAGATGATGCCGGTCGGGCAGAGAGAAATCGTGATTGCCATCGATCCGGGCCATGGCGGTGAGGATCCGGGGGCCATAGGGCCGAAGAAAAACCGGGAAAAACACATAACCCTCGCCATTTCCCGCCGGCTGGCCGACATCATCAACAAAGAGCCGGGCATGCGGGCGGTACTGACCCGCACCGGTGACTACTACGTCAACCTCAACCGGCGTTCCGAGATTGCCCGCAAGGCCAAGGCCGATATGCTGCTTTCCATCCATGCGGACAGCGTGGCCAACAGTGGCCCACGCGGCGCCTCGGTCTGGGTGTTGTCATCCAATCGTGCCAACCGTGAAATGGCCGGCTGGCTGGAAAAGCAGGAGCGGCAATCGGAACTGTTGGGCGGTGTGGGTCAGGTGATCTCGCAGACCGACGGTAATCCCTATCTGACCCGTACCTTCCTCGACTTGTCGATGGACCGCTCCCGGGCCGACAGCTACGCCATCAGCGAGCACATTCTGTCTGCCATGAGCAAGGTGGTGCGGCTGCACAAGCGCAAGCCGGAACATGCCAGTCTGGCGGTGCTCAAGTCACCGGACATTCCTTCGCTGCTGATTGAAGCCGGCTTTATCTCCAATCCGCAGGAAGAGCGCCTGCTGCTCAGCGCATCACACCAGCAAAAGGTGGCCCAGGCGGTGTTTGCCGGCGTGAAGTCCTATTATCGGCAAAACCAGCCCAGCGGAACCATGGTGGCCAACCAGGCATCCGGCAAGGCGCGTCAGCACAAGGTACGAACCGGTGAGAACCTGTCACTGATCGCCCAGCGTTACGGCATCAGTGTCAGCCGGCTGAAAGGGCACAACAGCCTGAAGTCCGATGTGGTTCGTATCGGCCAGGTGTTGAACATTCCCGGGAGCTGATATGCCAATCCAGATACTGCCGGCCCGGCTGGCCAACCAGATTGCCGCCGGTGAGGTGGTGGAACGACCGGCTTCGGTGGTGAAAGAGCTGGTCGAAAACAGCCTGGATGCGGGGGCGACCCGTATCGAGATTGATATCGAGAAGGGCGGCGCCAAGCTGATCCGCATTCGCGACAACGGCTGCGGTATCGGCAAGGACGAACTGACACTGGCCTTGTCGCGCCATGCCACTTCCAAGGTCAGTACCCTGGAGGATCTGGAGCAGATCCTGAGTCTGGGCTTTCGCGGCGAGGCACTGGCCTCCATCAGCTCGGTGTCGCGGCTGACGCTGACCTCCAGACCGGCCGGGCAAAGCGAGGCCTGGCAGGCGATGGCGGAAGGGCGGGACATGGCGGTCAAGCTGCAGCCGGCATCGCATCCCCAGGGCACCACCCTGGAAGCGAGCGATTTGTTTTTCAATACTCCGGCGCGGCGCAAGTTCATGCGTAGCGAAAAAACCGAGTTCGGCCATATCGATGAAGTGATCCGCCGTATTGCCTTGAGTCGCTTCGACGTCGATCTGGTGTTGCGCCACAACGGCAAGCAGGTGCGCCAGTACCGGGCGGGGCGGCTGCCGTCCCAGCAGGATAAACGGTTGGCGGCGGTGTGCGGTCCGGCCTTCATGAGCTCGGCGCTCAAGCTGGACAGCGAACATCACGGCCTGCGGTTATGGGGCTGGCTGGCGCCGCCGAGTGCGGCCCGGGCCCAGCCGGATGTGCAATATACCTATGTGAATGGCCGCATGATGAGAGACAAACTGCTCAATCATGCGGTGCGTCAGGCCTATGGCGATCGCCTGCCCGCCGAGGGGCATGCGGCCTTTGTGCTTTATCTGGAGCTGGATGCGCGGGAAGTAGACGTGAATGTGCATCCGGCCAAGCATGAGGTGCGTTTTCATCAGTCCCGGCTGGTGCATGATTTCATCTGTCAGGTACTGCTGCAGGTGCTGGAGCAGCAACCGCAACAGCAATTAAGGGTCAATACCGACACCGGCGAGCTGGAACAACCGCTCGAGATAACCGCATCGGCACCTGACAGCTCGGCCACGCTGCGTGAGCCAATCAGTTATCAGGCTCCCCGGCATGGCTATGGCGGCGGTCTGTCTGCGCGCGAGTCTCGCCCGGGCGCGGTCAGCCGTGGTGAATGGCAGGGCATCGATGGTCTGTTGACCACCGTTGCTGCCGAACAGAACACGGCTTCATCATCCATATCGGTACCTTATTTAGCGTCATCCTCTCACGATACCGGCGTGCCGCCGGCAGAGCTCGCGCAGGGGCAACCCCTGCTGCTGATCAGAGATCAAGGGCTGGTGGTGCTGTATCGGCAAGGCTTATGGCTCTGTGATCTCGACCGGGCTCAGGCTTATGTCGATGGCCTGGCCTTGCTCGAGGTCTGGCAGCAGGGGCTGACCCCGCAGCCCTTGCTGCTGCCCATCCGTATTGCCCTCGACCCCGGGCAGCAGGCGTTACTGGAGCGGCATCAACCGCAGCTGCAAAAGTTGGGGCTGGAGTTGAAAACCGCGGCCAGCGACACCATTATTCTGACCCGGGTCCCGCAGCCGCTGCGCCATGCGGATCTGGCGCGTTTGTTTCCCGAATTGCTGGCGCGACTGGATCGGGAGGCGGACGCCGAACCGGCGGCCTTGTGCCAGTGGCTGGCGGTCCAGAGTAAACCGAATCGGCAGCGCTGGACCATGGCCGAGGCCATGGCCTTGTGGCAGCGGTTGCAGCCGGACATGCCGGACGAAGCGCCGTTTTTGCAGCCGGTGGCGATAGAGCAACAACTAGACAGGTGGATAAATGGGGACTGAACCCCTTGCGATATTTTTGATGGGACCCACGGCGTCGGGCAAGACCAGCCTGGCGATGGAGCTGTGCCGGGAATTGCCCTGCGAGCTGATCAGCGTCGACTCGGCGCTGGTATACCAGGGCATGGATATCGGCACTGCCAAGCCAACGGCCGAGGAACTGGCCGCCACCCCTCATCGGCTGATTGATTTACTGGATCCCAAAGAGGCCTATTCGGCCGCCGACTTTCGGCGCGATGCTCTGGCGGCAATGGCCGAGATTTCGGCTGCGGGTCGCATTCCGCTGCTGGTGGGCGGCACCATGCTCTATTTCAAGGCGCTACTGGAGGGGCTGTCACCCTTGCCCAGTGCCGATGCCGCGGTAAGAGCTCAAATTGAATCCGAAGCTCGGCAACATGGCTGGAACAGCCTGCACGAGCAGCTGGCCGACATCGACCCGGTGGCGGCGGCGCGAATCCATCCCAACGATCCTCAGCGGCTGTCCCGGGCGCTGGAGGTTTTTCGTATTTCCGGTAAAACGCTCACAGAATTAACGCAGAGCAAGGGTGATCCCTTGCCTTACAAAGTGTTACAGTTTGCGATTGCGCCCAACGAGCGGGCCGAGCTGCATCGGCGTATTGCCGAACGTTTTCGGCTGATGCTGTCTCAGGGGTTCGAACAGGAAGTTCGAACCCTCTATGAGCGAGGTGATTTGCACCCTGATCTGCCGTCCATTCGTTGTGTCGGCTATCGACAGATGTGGGATTACCTGAATGGGGTTGTCGGCTATGATGAAATGGTGGAACGCGGTATTGCCGCTACCCGCCAGCTGGCCAAACGGCAGTTGACCTGGCTCAGGGGATGGCCGGATCTGCAATGGCTGGACACCGATAATAAAGAGGTCAGTCGTGACGTGATTGCACAGGTCAGACAGGCCGATAACGAAAGACAACAATAACAATTTTCATAATTACAAAAGATAAGGACAACAAGATGGCTAAGGGACAATCTTTGCAGGACCCGTTTCTGAATGCGCTGCGACGAGAGCGGGTCCCGGTCTCTATTTATCTGGTGAATGGCATCAAGTTGCAGGGACAGGTAGAGTCATTCGACCAATTCGTTATTCTGCTTAAAAATACCGTCAGTCAGATGGTGTACAAGCATGCCATTTCTACCGTGGTACCCGCCCGGCCGG
This sequence comes from Gammaproteobacteria bacterium, assembly GCA_018222825.1. GTDB lineage: Bacteria > Pseudomonadota > Gammaproteobacteria > Enterobacterales > Aeromonadaceae > Oceanimonas. Next base: position 9,476 of record JAAEZO010000061.1, on the reverse strand, counting down.
TGCATTTGGTGACGCCGCCGACCAGCGGTGCCGAGCCCGCCGAACCGGAACAGGACGCTTCTTGATCTTGATTTACCATTCTTTGCTGCCTTATTGCGGTCTGTTGCCGTGCGTATGTTCCGAAAGACGGAGGACGAACCTTGTTTGAGCGTTATCAAGGTGGCGAGTCCGCCATTCTGGTTCATGTCAATTTTGCCGACGACAGTGAACGGGAAGATCTTGAAGAGCTGGAACTGCTGACCGACTCCGCCGGGGTAACCACCTGCGCGGTGCTGACGGGTAGCCGGAGTTCGCCCCAGCCCAAATTCTTTATCGGCACCGGCAAGGTGGACGAGCTGGCGGCATTGGTGCAGATGCATCAGGCCGATGTGGTGATCTTCAACCACAGCCTGAGCCCGGCCCAGGAGCGTAACCTGGAGCGGGAAGTGAAGTGTCGAGTGCTGGATCGTACCGGCCTTATTCTGGATATTTTCGCCCAGCGCGCCCGTACCCATGAAGGCAAGTTGCAGGTCGAACTGGCGCAGTTGCGTCACCTGTCGACCCGCCTGGTACGTGGTTGGACCCACCTTGAACGCCAAAAAGGCGGTATCGGTCTGCGTGGGCCGGGGGAAACCCAGCTGGAAACGGACCGTCGTTTGCTGCGTGATCGCATCAAATATATTCAGAAGCGGTTGGAAAAAGTCTCTCGCCAGCGTGAGCAGGGCCGGCGTGCGCGCAAGCGTAACGAGATTCCGACCCTGTCGCTGGTGGGCTATACCAACGCCGGTAAATCGACCCTGTTCAACCGAATCACCCAGGCCGGGGTTTATGCGGCGGATCAGCTATTCGCCACTCTGGATCCGACCCTGCGCAAGGTTGAACTGCCCGATGCGGGTTCGGTGATCCTGGCCGATACCGTCGGCTTTATTCGTCATCTGCCCCACGATCTGATCGCCGCTTTCAAGGCTACCCTGCAGGAAACCCGTGATGCGGACCTGCTGTTGCACGTGGTGGACTGCGCCGACGAGCAGATGCGCGAGAACATCGACGAAGTGAATTCGGTACTCGAACAGATTGAAGCCGACGAAGTACCGGTACTGATGGTCTTCAATAAGATAGACAAGCTGGAACAGCCCAGCAGCCGTGTCGAGCTGGATGAGCAGGGCAAGCCCCGAGCGGTCTGGCTGTCGGCGCAAGAAGCACTGGGAATCGACGGCCTGTTGGATGCGCTCAATCAACTGCTGGCAGGAGTGATGGTTGAACATCGACTGATCCTGCCGCCGTCGGCGTCCAGGCTGCGCAGTCGACTCTACGCCATGAACGGAATCGTGAATGAAGCGTTTGGGGAGCAGGGAGAATTTGTGGTTGATATCCGGTTGCAGCAGGCCGATTGGCATCGTCTGCTTAAACAGGAAGGTGAACAGCTAGCACGCTTTATAAGCGATTGATTGCTTGGTAAAGTTACTTTTATAAACCAGACAGACGGAGAGACAAATGGCTTGGAATGAGCCTGGAAATGGTGGCAAAGACCGTGATCCCTGGGGAAATAACGGCAAGCAACAAGGTGGCCCGCCGGATCTGGATCAGGTTATTCGTAACCTGAGTAGTAAATTAGGTGGCTTGCTGGGTCGTCGTGACTCCGGCTCAGGCGGTGGTGGCGTTGGCTCCTTCGGCATTGTGGTCGGGCTGGTGCTCGCCCTGGTGGTCTGGGTGGTCAGCGGCTTCTATACCATCGGCGAAGCTCAACGTGGTGTGGTACTGCGTTTTGGTAACTACTACCAAACCGTAGAGCCGGGCCTGAGCTGGAAGGCGACCTTTATCGATCGGGTATTTCCGGTCGATGTGGAAACCGTTCGTTCGCTGCCGGCATCCGGTTTTATGCTGACCAAAGATGAGAATCTGGTCCGCGTTGAAATGGATGTTCAGTATCGTGTGCTCGAACCTCGTGACTACCTGTTCAACGTGACTAATGCCGACGACAGCTTGCGCCAGGCGCTCGACAGTGCCCTGCGTTATGTGGTGGGCCACAGCACTATGGATGACGTGCTGACCGTGGGTCGTGAGCGAGTGCGTCAGGAAACGCGCGAGTTGCTGGAGCAGATTACCGAACCCTATCAGCTGGGCTTGGCAGTGCTGGATCTCAACTTCCTGCCGGCGCGTCCGCCGGAAGAAGTGAAAGACGCCTTCGACGATGCCATTGCGGCACAGGAAGACGAACAGCGCTTTATCCGTGAAGCCGAAGCCTATGCCCGTGAAATCGAGCCCAAGGCCCGCGGTCAGGTACAGCGACTGCTGCAGGAAGCCGAGGCTTACAAAGAGCAGATTTCTCTGCGTGCCGAAGGTGAGGTGGCTCGCTTCCGTGAGTTGCTGCCCCAGTACCAGCTGCAGCCCGAGCTGACTCGTGACCGTATTTATCTGGAAACGATGGAAGAGATCTACAGCAAGGTCAACAAGGTGATTGTGGATACGCCGGAAGGTAACAACAGCCTGCTGTATCTGCCGCTGGACAAGCTGGCCGAGCAGAATGCCAATCGCACGCCTCGCGTCGATCCCAATATCATTACTTCCGATTATCTGAACGGTAATGTGCCTGTCAATCAAGACAGTGGACAGCTCAGACCCGGTTCCGATAACAGTTCCATTCGTCCGACAGGGAGAAACTAAGCGATGAAAAGAGTATTAATCGTGGTTCTTGCCCTGATTGCCATCGTGCTCTACTCCTCGGTATTTGTGGTGGTAGAGGGCGAACGGGGCATCGTGCTGCAATTCGGCAAGGTGAAGCGGGAGCAGGGATCCGATCTGCCTACCGTCTATGAGCCCGGTCTGCACTTCAAGGTGCCGATGATCGATCAGGTACGCAAGCTGGATGCCCGTATTCAGACCCTGGACGATCAGGTGGATCGCTTCGTGACCTCGGAGAAGAAAGATCTGATCATCGACTCCTACGTCAAATGGCGCATCGACAACTTCGCCAACTACTATCTGGCGACCGGTGGTGGTAATCGCCTGCAGGCCGAAAGCCTGCTGCGTCGGCGGATCAACAACAGCCTGCGTTCCGAAATCGGTAGCCGCACCATTCGCGATATCGTGTCCGGTGAACGCGGTGATGTGATGGAAAGCGCCCTGCGTGGCTTGCTGGAGTCTTCTTCAGAGCTGGGGATCAAGGTGCTGGACGTACGGATCAAGCAGATCAACCTGCCGACCGAAGTGTCCAATTCCATCTACCAGCGCATGAGAGCCGAGCGTACCGCCGTGGCCCGTGAACATCGTTCTCAGGGACGTGAACAAGCCGAGATCATCAAGGCCGAAGCCGATCGACTGGTGACGGTGATGATCGCCGAAGCTCAGCGTAACTCCCGTACCCTGCGAGGCCAGGGGGATGCGTCTGCGGCGAACATCTATTCGGATGCCTACTCGGCGGATCCGGAGTTTTTCAGCTTTATCCGCAGTCTTGAAGCCTATCGTAAAAGCTTCGAGCAGGGGGGCGATATGATGATCCTCAAGCCGGATGGCGATTTCTTCCGTTATCTCAAAAATCCTTCGGGACAACCGCAGTAAAATCAAAAGCCCGGGCAACCGGGCTTTTTTATGGCTGACATATTCAACTAAAGCGGGGTTTATCATGTTCCGGCCTTGGTCAAAATTTGATAGACTCCATTTTTAATAACTTAACAGTTAGTGAAAGGAAAAATGGGACAAAACGTTGTTGTACTTGGCACCCAGTGGGGTGACGAAGGCAAGGGTAAGGTCGTAGACCTCCTTACTGACAAGGCCCGTTATGTTGTGCGCTATCAAGGCGGACACAATGCCGGTCATACTCTGGTCATCGACGGTAAAAAAACCGTTCTCCATCTTATTCCATCAGGCATTCTGCGTGACAACTGCACCTGCATCATTGCCAATGGTGTGGTGTTGTCACCGGAAGCTCTGCTGAAGGAAATGGCCGGTCTGGAAGCCAGCGGTGTACCGGTGCGCGAGCGCCTGGTGCTGAGCGAAGCGTGCCCGTTGATCCTTCAGTATCATGTTGCCATGGACGTGGCTCGTGAAGAAGCCCGTGGCGCCAAGGCGATCGGTACCACCGGTCGCGGTATCGGCCCTGCCTATGAAGACAAGGTTGCCCGTCGCGGTTTGCGCGTTGGCGACTTGTCCAACATGGATACCTTTGCCGTCAAGCTGAAAGAAGTGGTGGAATACTACAACTTCCAGCTCACCGGTTTTTATGGTGTTGAAGCGGTCTCTTATGAGGACGTGCTGGAGCAGGCCAAGGGTTATGCCGAGCTGCTGACCAGCATGGTCGTGGATGTGACCGACGTGCTGGACACCGCCCGTAAAAACGGCGAGAAGATCATGTTTGAAGGCGCCCAGGGCACCTTGCTGGACATCGATCACGGTACCTATCCTTATGTGACCTCCTCCAACACCACCGCCGGTGGCGTGGCCACCGGCTCCGGCTTTGGTCCCTGCTACCTGGATTATGTGCTGGGTATCATCAAGGCCTATGCCACGCGCGTTGGCTCAGGTCCTTTCCCTACCGAGCTATACGACGGTCAAGAAAAGCTGGATGCAGCCGGTAAACACCTGGGTACTGTGGGCCATGAGTTTGGTGCTACTACCGGTCGTTTGCGTCGTACCGGCTGGTTAGATCTGGTTGCCATCAAGCGTGCGATTCAGGTGAACTCTATTTCCGGCTTTTGCCTGACCAAGCTGGATGTACTGGACGGTCTTGAAGAGATCAAGATTTGCGTAGGCTATCAAATGCCCGACGGTTCAGTGAAGGATGTGCCGCCGATGGCCGCCGAAGACTATGAAACCGTGACGCCGGTCTACGAGACCATGCCGGGTTGGAGTGAGACAACATTTGGTGTTGTTACTGTTGAAGGCCTGCCTCAGGCTGCTCGTAACTATATCAAGCGTATCGAAACACTGACCGGCGTGCCGATAGACATTATCTCTACCGGCCCGGATCGTGACGAAACCATGATTCTGCGTCATCCCTTCGACGCCTGATCACTAGGCTCAACGCCGATTAAAAACGCCAGCCCCAAGGGGCTGGCGTTTTCTTATTAGGAGCGAGAAAGTGAAAGAAGAGAGTGAGGCGTCAAGAAAAAGTCTCTCGGCCATGGCGATTCACGCCGTATTGATCACTCCTCAAATTTCACTCGCTATATTTTTAGCTGCTGCGCTCTACCGCCATGTGGGCCAGGGCAATCAGTGCCGACTTGTGCTCTGAGTCGGGCAGGATATTCAGGCTGTCGATGGCTTTTCGGGCTTCATCCTGGGCGCGCTGCTGGCTGTATTCCAGCGCCTTGGTATCGGCCAGGATAGCCATGATCTCATCGAGATGCTCCATGCCGTTGCGGTTGGCGATGGCATCACGAATGCGCTCGCGCTGCACATCATTACCCACGGTCATGGCGCGCAGCAGTGGCAGTGTTGGTTTACCTTCTGCCAGATCGTCACCCACGTTCTTGCCCATGTCGTCGCTATCCGAGCTGTAGTCCATGATATCGTCGACCAGCTGGAAGGCGGTGCCGAGGTATTTACCATAGTCGAGCATGGCCTGCTCGATCTCGGGCGGCTGATGGGTGAGCACGGCCGCCAGCCGGGTGGCGGCTTCGAACAGCTTGGCGGTTTTGCAGTAGATAACCTGCATATAGCTGTCTTCGGTGGTGTCCGGATCATTGCAGTTCATCAGCTGCAGCACTTCGCCTTCGGCGATGATATTGGTGGCATCGCTCAGGATATTCATGATTTTCATGTTATCCAGCTCGGTCATCATCTGAAAGGCGCGGGTGTAGAGAAAATCGCCGACCAGCACGCTGGCGGCATTGCCGAACAGGGCGTTGGCGGTGTCGCGGCCTCGACGCAGATCCGACTCGTCGACCACATCGTCATGCAACAGCGTAGCGGTATGAATGAATTCGATGATGGCCGCGAGGGTGATATGGGCCTGGCCTTCGTAGCCGAGGGCACGGGCCGCCAGCACGGTAAGCTGGGGGCGCATACGCTTGCCGCCGGCACCGACAATATAGAAGCCAAGTTGATTGATCAGGGCCACATCCGATTGCAGTCGTGACATGATCAGTGTGTTGACCGATTGCATATCCAGCTCGGTCAATTGTTTTATCTTATTGATATCTACCATAAAGTTATAAGCTGAACGATGCAGTCTAAAGTCATTGATGTTAGGATTTTACACTATTCGTCAAAGGGATAAAGCCGCCCTGGCATGCTTTGGGTTTAAAGCCGGCGCGACCGATTTTTTTGTGGTTGCGGACTTGTCTCGGCATATCAATCTGCGTACAATACGCGACCATTGTAGAACAGTTTTAGTGCACGGCCCGAGAAGGGTAAAAGTGCCAAAAATCGGAGTATATTCATGTACGCGGTAATTCAAAGCGGCGGAAAACAGCACCGTGTAGCCGAAGGGCAGGTGATTCGTCTGGAAAAGCTGGACGTTGAAACTGGCGCTTCTGTCGAATTCGACAAAGTGCTGATGGTTGCTCAAGGTGAAGACGTTAAAGTTGGTGTTCCTTACATCGACGGTAGCAAAGTGGTTGCAGAAGTCGTAGCTCACGGTCGTGGCAAAAAAGTCAAGATCGTCAAGTTCCGTCGTCGTAAGCACTCTCGCAAACAGCAGGGTCATCGTCAGTGGTTCACTGAAGTGAAGATCACTGGTATCAGCGCCTAAGAGGGGAGTTAAGATCCATGGCACATAAAAAAGCAGGCGGCTCAACTCGTAACGGTCGCGATTCAGAAAGCAAACGTCTTGGCGTCAAGCGTTTTGGTGGTGAAAATGTCCTGGCGGGCAACATCATCGTTCGTCAGCGCGGAACCAAGTTCCACGCCGGTGACAACGTAGGTCTGGGTAAAGATCACACTCTGTTCGCCAAAGCCGACGGCAAGGTGAAGTTTGAGATTAAAGGTCCCAAGAACCGCAAGTTCGTTAGCATTGTAGCTGAGTAAGCTGCAAGCAGGACTGAAAAAGCCCCGCCAACAGGCGGGGCTTTTTGCTTTACAAAAAGCACATTCGGCGTTTGAGCCGGATACACTGCGCTCAGAAACGAATGGGAGAGCAATACAATGAAGTTTGTCGACGAAGCGGAAATCCGGGTTGAAGCCGGTGACGGTGGTAACGGTTGCGTTAGTTTCCGCCGTGAAAAATACATCCCCAATGGGGGCCCCGACGGTGGTGATGGCGGCGATGGCGGCGATCTTTATATGCTGGCCGACGAGAACCTCAACACCCTGATCGACTATCATTTCGAACGTTTTCACCGTGCCGAGCGGGGCGAAAATGGTCGCAGCAGTAACTGTACCGGCAAGCGTGGTCAGGATCTGGTGCTGAAAGTGCCGGTCGGTACTCGCGCCAAAGATGAAATGACCGGTGAAATCCTGGGTGATATGACCTACCACGGCCAGAAAATGCTGGTGGCCAAAGGCGGTTTTCACGGTCTGGGCAACGCGCGTTTCAAAAGCTCGGTAAACCGGGCACCAAGACAGAAGACCAACGGCACCCCGGGTGAAATCCGCAACCTGCTGCTGGAACTGTTGTTGCTGGCAGACGTGGGCCTGCTGGGCCTGCCCAATGCGGGCAAGTCGACCTTTATTCGTGCCGTGTCTGCGGCCAAGCCCAAGGTGGCCGATTATCCGTTTACCACTCTGGTGCCTAATCTGGGTGTGGTGCGTTGCGATGGGCACAAGAGCTTTGTGGTTGCCGATATTCCCGGCTTGATCGAAGGCGCGGCCGATGGCGCCGGTCTGGGTATTCGTTTCCTCAAGCACCTGGAGCGGTGCCGGGTGTTGCTGCACATGATTGACGTGCTGCCGGTGGATGAGTCCGATCCGGCAGACAATGCGGATATCATCGTCAATGAACTGTTGCAGTACAGCGATGCTCTGGCTGCCAAGCCACGCTGGCTGGTATTCAACAAGCTGGATCTGGTGCTGGAAGATGAAGCCGAAGCCACCATACAGCGGGTGATCGATCTGCTGGACTGGAAGGGTCCTGTGTTCCGCATCAGCGCCATCGGCAAAGAAGGCACCAAGGAGCTGACTCAGGCGCTGATGAACTTCCTGGACGAGAATCCGCGTACCCAGAAAGAGCTGGAAGATGCTCGTGAGCCGGTCAACTTCAAGTGGGATGAATATCATCAGGCCACATTGACCGAGAACACCGAGCCGGCTGACGATGAAGATGATGACTGGGATGAAGACGACGACGACGGTCATGTCGTTTATACCCGGGAATAATCCATGATAGTGTCGTTGATCGTGGCGATGACCCGGGAACGGGTCATCGGTAAAGATAACTGCATGCCATGGCACCTGCCGGCGGATCTGGCTTATTTCAAGCAGACGACACTGGGCAAACCGGTGGTGATGGGGCGTAATACCTTTGACTCCATCGGCAAGCCGCTGCCCGGACGACGCAATGTCATTGTCAGTACCCGTCTGGCCGAGGCGCCGGCGGGGACCGAACTGGTTGCTTCTCCGGACGAGGCGCTGGCGTTGCTGAAGGATGAAGCCGAGGTGATGATTATCGGTGGAGGTCAGCTCTATGCGGCCTTTATGCCGTTGGCGCATCGGCTGTATCTGACCCGTATTGAAGCCAGCCTGGAAGGGGACACCCATTTTCCTCTGGTTGAATCAGACTGGCGGCTGGTATCGGAGCAACGACGGCCGGCAGATGAGCGCAATCGATACGATTGCCGGTTTCAGATGCTGGAACGGATCTGAAGGTATAAAAAAGCCCGGCGATGAGCCGGGCTTTTTTATGGTGTTATACGCCGAGGCAAGCGCTTTACCACTCATACCTCACGCATATACCGGGCAGGGCGTCGCGATACGCTCTCCGCTTTCCCAGTGCAACATGGTCAGACTTCCCCCCCAGACACAACCGGTATCCAGAGCATGGATCTTGGCGGTATCACATCTGCCTTCCAATGCGGCCCAATGACCGAAGATCAGCGGCGGATCCTGATGATCCTGGCGTAATGTGAACCAAGGTACCAGTGTCGATGGCGCATCGGCCAAGGTGGCTTTGTGCTCGAAGTCGAGACGTCCATCCGGGTGGCACAGCCGCATACGGGTAAAGGCATTGATGGTATAGCGCAACTGCTCGAGGGCGGACATATCAGGTTGCCAGAAATCCGGCTGGTTGCCGTACATCTGTTGCAGTCGCTCTCGGTAATGATGCGACTGCAGCTCGGCCTCGGCCATGCGCGCCGAGGTACGTGCCTGCTCGATATTCCACTGTGGTGGTATTCCGGCATGACTGATGGCAAAACCATGCTGTTCATGCTCGGCCAGCAGCGGCCGATGGCGTAGCCAGTACAATAAATCGGCCCGATCGGCCGCCTGCAATATTTCGTCGACCCGGTCGGCGGCTTTGGGCTTGCGAATGCCGTTGGCCACCGCCAGCAGATGTAGATCGTGATTCCCCAGCACCGTGGTGGCGGCATCGCCAAGCGCGATGATCCGGCGCAGACAGCCCA
>JAAEZO010000305.1 GCA_018222825.1 Gammaproteobacteria bacterium | reverse complement strand
GCGAAGTGACCATCTCCGGCGCCAAGAATGCCGCGCTGCCGATACTCTTTGGTACTCTGCTGTGTGATGAAGCGGTGCATCTGTCCAACGTGCCCAAGCTGAAAGACGTCGACACCACTCTGCAGCTGCTGGCCTCCATGGGCCTCAAGGTCAGCGAGCAGGATGGCGTTATCGTTATTTCCGGCGCGGTGAACAGCCATATAGCACCTTACGAGCTGGTGCGCACCATGCGTGCCTCCATCCTGGCGCTGGGGCCCCTGGTCGCCCGCTTTGGCGAGGCCGATGTTTCCTTGCCGGGCGGCTGCGCCATCGGCGCCCGGCCGGTGAATCTGCATATTCATGGTCTGGAGCAGATGGGTGCCGAGATCAAGGTGGAAGACGGTTACATCAAGGCACGGGTTGATGGTCGTCTGCAGGGCGCGCATATCCTGATGGATATGGTCAGCGTGACCGGTACCGAAAACCTGATGATGGCGGCGGTGCTGGCCGAAGGCCGTACCATTATCGAAAACGCCGCCCGCGAGCCGGAAGTGGTCGATCTGGCCAACTTCCTCAATGCACTTGGCGCCAAGATCCAGGGCATTGGCCAGGACACGTTGATCATCGATGGCGTCGAGGCGTTGCATGGCGGCGAGTACCGGGTTCAGCCCGACCGCATTGAAACCGGCACCTTCCTGGTCGGCGCTGCCGTCACCGGTGGTGACGTTACCTGTCGCAATACCGATCCGCATCTGCTGGAAGCGGTACTGGTCAAGCTCAAGGATGCGGGTGCCTTGGTGGAAACCGGTGAAGACTGGATTCGTCTCGACATGACCGATCGGGTACTGAAGCCGGTGGACATCAAGACGGCGCCGTACCCGGCGTTTCCGACCGACATGCAGGCCCAGTTCACCGTGCTTAATGCGGTAGCCAAGGGGGTAGGCAGGGTGACCGAGACCATCTTCGAAAACCGTTTCATGCACGTACCCGAGCTGAACCGCATGGGTGCTCATATCGAACTGAACGGTAACCTGGCGATCTGTGACGATACCGAACAGCTGACCGGTGCCACCGTGATGGCCACCGATCTGCGGGCCTCCGCCAGCCTGGTACTGGCCGGTTTCGTAGCCGAAGGGACTACCACGGTGGATCGCATCTATCATATCGATCGAGGTTACGAGTTTATCGAAGATAAACTGTCTGCGCTGGGCGGCAAGATCAAGCGCGTCAAGGCGTAATAAGACCGCCGTCAACGATAAGCGTTAAGCCATTAATAGCGCGAGTGGTTGGCAGATTGAGTCTAAAGGGGTCAGGTGTTATGCACCTGACCCCTTTGCTTTTGGTAGACAGACCGAAACGCAGTTGAGCAAACCATACCAGGGTAGCCAGCCAGAAATAAGGCGGTATCGACAGCGGCGCCGATGTTACTTAGGGCCGATACTCGCCGTCATTTTCAGCGTAATCGCTGAAAACGACGATCTTCTTCAATCATCACCGGTAATGTCATCAGCTTGCCTTCGCGCAGCAAGGTTATTCGTATTTCGCTACCGGGGCGGATTTCGGCAATCATGTCCATGGCATGGCGCATGTTGCGAATGGCCTTGCCATCGATGCTCATCAGCACATCTTGCTGGATAATGCCGGCCTTGGCCGCGGGCCCTTGTTCACTGACTTGTTCCACATAGACACCGGTGCGATCTTCCAGTTTGAGCAGTTGCGCCATCATCGGCGGAATATCGATACCGCTGATGCCCAGATAGCCCCGGATCACTCGACCGTTGGCGATCAGTTCCCGCATGATACGGTGGGCCAGGCCATAGGGAATGGCGAAGTTGATACCGTAGCTTTCCTGATGCGCCAGGCTCTGAAACGACGCGGTATTGATGCCGACCATCTCACCGTAAACGTTGACCAGGGCACCACCTGAATTGCCGGCATTGATGGCGGCGTCGGTCTGCAGCAAATCCTGCCGGCCGTTGCTGTCCGGCCCCATGCTGGACA
>JAAEZO010000304.1 GCA_018222825.1 Gammaproteobacteria bacterium | reverse complement strand
CCCGGCGTCGACCAGGCGGTGAGTATCGGCTCCCGGTAGCGCAGAGAAAACCAGATACTGGTCACCCCCGCCCCCAGCCCCAGCGCCCACATCCAGGAACTGATTTCGGCCTGGCTGGCCCCGGCGGACGCCGCAGCCTGAAAAATAATGGCCGCCGAGCTGCTATAGCCCACCAGCACGGCGATAAAACCGGCGGAGAAATGAGAAAGACTGATGGCCGCGCGCATGGTGAGTACCCCGAGTTGATGAGCTTGTACGTTATAACGCACAGAAAATTCATGCTAGCAAAGGTATGCTATAACGCACAACCACCAAATTCAGTCAGGAAGCATCTCATGCTGGAGCCCAATCAATACCTTGCCATCAGCCTGCGAGCACAACGCCAGCAGCGGGGCTGGAGCCTGGACCGCTGCGCCGCCGAAACCGGGGTCAGCAAGGCCATGCTGGGCCAGATTGAACGGGGGGAGTCCAGCCCCACCGTCGCTACCCTGTGGAAGATCGCCGGCGGGTTCAACACCTCATTGTCGACCTTTCTGGAGCCGACACCCGAGTCTGATACCGGCCCGCTCTACCGGCAGCCAGACAACCTGCGCCAGCAACCGGCCGGTGACGGCATGCTGGTGGCGCCGCTATTTCCCTTTGAAGCCAGATTTGGTTTCGAAATGCTGGAGCTGACGCTGCTGCCCGGCTATGAACGCCGGTCGGAGCCGCATGAAAGCGGCGTGATCGAGCACGTGATCGTGCAACGGGGAGAAATGGAATTGTTACTGGAAGGGCAATGGCAGCCGCTGGCGCCGGGCGCGGCGGTGCGCTTTAACGCCGACCAACCCCACGGTTATCGCAACCAGGGCGAGACGCCGGCGGTGTTTTACAACCTGATCCACTATCCGGCGCCATGAGCCCGGCTGGTCGCTATGCCTTGCGTTCCTTGAGCAACTCGGCGCACAGCCGCACAAAGTCGGAAGAGGTGACAATGCCGGTGAGGCGCTGTTCGCTATCGACCACGGTCAGACAACCATGCTTGTTCTTCAGAAAAAACGGCACCACTTCGGTGAGTGGCGCGTTAACGTCGACACTTTCAACATCGGGGTCGATAATTTCCACCACCCGGCACTGCCGCTCGCGCCGCTCCAGCGCGCTGACGCCATAATCTGACAGCAGGCTCATCACGGTGGCAATCATCCGTTTCTGCGTCAGCACTCCCAGCAGTTTGCCGGTCAACTTGTCGACTACCGGAATATGGCGGATGCTTTTTTCCCGCATCAGATCATGGGCATCCTTGAGGGTGGCACCCTGATCCAGGGTAAGTAAATCGCGGGCCATGATATCGCCAACAGAGTTTGCAGCCATGGGTCGTCCTTCCTTGTTTGATCGGTTAAATCACTTAACAGTATGCGCCATGTTGTGGCACAGAGCCGATTCGGTTGCAAACAAAAAATAAAAAAGCGATTTGATTCATTAGCTTACTAACTTTACTTGTACCGCTATTCAACAGAGTTCAATGGTCGATGCCCGTCGGTCAGGTGCAGCACATCAACCAGATCGTCGCCGCTGACGGCAAAGGCCTGACCGAAGCCCTTGACGAACAGTCCCTTGAGCGGCACCAGCCGAAACAGATGGAAATCGCCCAGCCCGGCCAGTCCGAACACGGTGTCACCGAAGCGCGCGCGCAGCGCCGCTATGCCGGCCTGCCACTCGGGCGTGCCCCGAGCAACCCGCTCGGGGCGGGCATCAAACGTCAGCCGCTTGCGGGCAAACAGCTGGTGACAATCCTGCTCGTCTTCCACCATCATCAGCGATATTTTCGGGTTGGCCAGCAGATTACGGGTATGCCGGGCCAGCTCGCTGATCAGAATGTAATAGCCGTCTTCCCGCAGGGCGAAGGGCGCATAGCTGACATTGGGCGCGCCTTCGTCATCCACCGTGGCCAGCACCAGGGTGCGCCTTCTATCGCGAAATTCGCGAATTTCAGGCTCCAGCCG
>JAAEZO010000303.1 GCA_018222825.1 Gammaproteobacteria bacterium | reverse complement strand
AAGCCCGGCCCCCAGCCCTTTTCGCTGGTTTCTACCGTCAACACCTGCTGGTCGTTCCGCTCTTCGATGCGATAGCTGACCCGCTCAAAGGCATCCAGCGCATAGAGTCGGCGCACCCCGGCCTCCAGATCCTCGGTTTGATGAAACTGGCCCGGCACCACTCCCAGCACATCACGGATCACCGCCTCGCTGAGGCCTGAGCGATTATTGACCTCGATGCGATCCAGATAAACGGCGTCGGAGCGTTGCAATTGTGCCCGACGGTCGAGCTTGCCGGACTGGTAGGCAAAGTAGTCAGCTTCACTCAACGACAGCGCCTGCAGCCGTGGCAGCAAAGCCAGTGCTGCCGCTTCACCGCGCCGAATGGCCTCCGGCATCAGTTCGAAGTCGCCGACCCCGATGCCGTCGATGGCCGGGGTAAGCAGAATGTCCTGCTCCGACATCAGGGCAAGCTGGCGCTCGGTGCTGGAACGAGTCAGATAATTGGTAAGCTGGCTGATCATGGCCAGGGCGCCGTCCAGTTGCTGGCGGGACAACATGGCATCGCCGATATCCACCGCGATAATGATGTCGGCCCCCAGTTCCCGGGCCACATCCACCGGCATGTTATTGACCACGCCGCCATCGGCCAGCAGATAACCGTTTATTTCGACCGGCTGCAAGACGCCGGGCACCGACATCGAGGCCTGCATCGCCGTCGCCAGGTGCCCTTCTTTCAGTACCACCGGGGTGACGGTTTCCATGTCGGTCGCCACCGCACGAAACGGTATCGGCAAGTCGTCGAAGCTGTGCAGGCCCGGCAGATTGAGCGTGCTTTGTCGCAACAGCGCGCCCATCGCCTGGCCCTGAAAAAAGCCGTCGGGCAGGCTCAGCTGCCAGTTTTTGTTGATGCCGACATCGGTACGCAGCAAGAATTCGTCGTTCTGGCGTTTTCGCCTGAGCGACAGCTCGTCCCGCCCCACCTTGTCCTGATAGCCCTGATTCCAGTCGAGTTTCAGCAGCTGTTGCTCCAGCTCGGCGGCATTCAGCCCCAGCGCATACATGCCGGCCACATAGGCGCCCATGCTGGTGCCGGTGACGATATCGACCGGAATTCGGTGTTGTTCCAGCATCCTGATAACCCCGATATGGGCCGCACCCTTGGCCCCGCCGCCACTGAGTACCAGGGCAATCTTCGGCCGTTCGGTGTGGCCCGCGCCCTGAGCATGGGCCGCAACGGTACTCAGCAATAACAGCAGGGGGAGTAAATAACGACGCATGGAGGTATCTCTAGGCAGCAGGGTAGCGCCATTGTAGGCCGTGACCACACCGGCAGGAAGCGAGAAAAAGGTCATTAAAAAATGCCGAACACCGCCAGGGGCGATGTTCGGCGTATATCGGCAGCATCGAGGTCGAGGTTCATATGGCCTGAGCAAGCCTCGACACGACGAATTCAGGCGGGTAACCGAAAACGACCAACCTGCCTTTGCAGTTCGGCACTCAGCCGCGCCAGCTCGGTACTGCTGGCGGCGGTTTGTTCGGTGGCGGCGGCGGAATGATCCGACAATTCACGAATGCTGAACACCGAACGATTAATCTCTTCCGCCACCGAGCTCTGCTGCTCGGAGGCGGTGGCAATCTGGCTGTTCATCTGCTGAATGTCCGAGACCGAACGGGCAATGGCCTCGATGGAAGCACCCGCTTCGTTGGCAATGGTAACCGTTCGAGCCACCACTTCGGTGCTTTCTTTCATCATCACCACCGACTCCTGCGCCTTGCCCTGCAAGCCCCTGATCAGGGTTTCAATTTCGGCGGTGGCCTGCTGGGTGCGCTGAGCCAGCGCCCGCACCTCGTCGGCCACCACCGCAAAACCGCGCCCCTGCTCACCGGCCCGCGCCGCTTCTATGGCCGCATTCAACGCCAGCAGGTTGGTTTGCTCGGCCACACCCTTGATCACATCGAGGATGCTGCCGATGTTCAGGCTTTCCGCTTCCAGCTGATTGATGGTGTTCAGCGACT
>JAAEZO010000302.1 GCA_018222825.1 Gammaproteobacteria bacterium | reverse complement strand
TCGTCGTCGGCATCGGGGGTGAGCTTCGCCAGCAGCTGTTGCAGTAGCCGGCGGGCTTCGCCGTGATCCAGCGCCAGGGCATCGAACTGCACCAGTACCGTGGTGTACGAGGGCACCACATCGATCAGCCGTTCACCGAAGGACTGTTCGCAGGCCCGCACCAGGGCGGTAATCCAGCCCATGTTGCGTTCGTCTATCTCGTCGAACAACCGCACCAGCCAGGCATCCATACCGGCATTTTCCAGCCGGGGTTGGGGGCTGATGCTCATGGCAGCGTATCCAGCAACTGGCGAATCGCTTTCACGGCGGCAATGGACTCGGGATTATCGCCGTGCACGCACAGGGTATCCGCCTGCAACCGCAGTTCGCTGCCGTCATTGGCGATCAACGGCTGTCCGGTGGCGATACACCGCGCCTGTTCCAGTATCTGCGCGGTCTGGTGATGTACGGCGCCGGGCAGGGAGCGGGACACCAGAAAGCCCTCGGCGTCGTTGGCTCTATCGGCAAAGGCCTCGAACCACAGGTTAATGCCGTGGCGGGCGGCCAGCGCCCGGGCCGGGGCAGGATTGGCGGTGGCCATCAGCATCAAGGGCAGCCCGGCATCGAAGGCGGCCACCGCGCTCATTACCGCCGCCAGCTTGTGCTGATCCCGCATCATGTCGTTGTAGAGAGCCCCGTGGGGTTTGAGGTAACTCACCCGGGTGCCCTCGGCCCGGCACAGGGCGTCGAGCTCGCCGAGCTGATAGAGCACCATGTTTTCTATTTCGGCGGGCGAGCAGGCCAGCGTGCGGCGGCCAAACCCCACCAGATCCGGATAGGCCGGATGGGCGCCCACGCTTACTCCGTGCCGTTTTGCCAGCTGCACGGTGCGGCGCATGGTGTCCGGGTCGGCGGCGTGAAAGCCGCAGGCCACGTTGGCCAGGTCCACAAAGGGCATCACGGCTTCGTCCTGCCCCATGATCCAGGGGCCGAAGCTTTCTCCCATATCGGCATTGAGCAGTAATCTGGGCATGATGTCGGCTCCGTCTGCGAACGAGAATTACGCTCGAGTTTATGAAGAAATACTCTTGCCAGTCCGCTTTTTGCCATTATTATATGCGTTCATTTTAACCAAGAGGTCCGGTCAATCGCCGGTGTACCATATGGATTGCTCGCGAAGTTGCTTGCAACAGAGTTTTGAATTGTCATCCCCCCCCTGTCTTTTGCTTTCCCCGGCACTCGCCCCCACATCCGGATTTGTCTGCTGCCCCGGCTATACTGATTTTGCCGGCCTGGCCTGCGTTATTCGCTGATCTGCATTCATCTACATTCTCTCAAGAGGTAAATCATGGAATTCCTGATGGATCCGTCTATGTGGGCGGGCTTGCTGACACTGATTATTCTGGAAATCGTGCTGGGTATCGACAACCTGGTCTTTATTGCCATTCTGGTCAAGAAGCTGCCGCCGCATCAGCGTGACAAGGCGCGGATTATCGGCCTGTCGCTGGCGCTGCTGATGCGTCTGGTGTTGCTGAGTGTGGTGTCCTGGCTGGTTACACTGACCGCGCCGCTAATCACCCTGGGTGAGCTGAGCTTTTCGGGCCGGGATTTGATCCTGATGGGCGGGGGTATTTTCCTGCTGTTCAAGGCCACCACCGAACTGCACGAGCGGCTCGAAGGCAAGATGCACGAGGAAGAAACCAGCACCGTTTATGCCGGTTTTGGCGTGGTCATCGCCCAGATACTGGTGCTGGATGCGGTATTCTCGCTCGACTCCATTATTACCGCCGTGGGCATGGTCGACAGCCTGCCGGTGATGATGACTGCCGTGGTACTGGCCATGCTGGTGATGGTGGCGGCCTCCAAGTCGCTGACCGATTTCGTCAACGCTCACCCCACCGTGGTGGTGCTGTGTCTGAGCTTCCTGCTGATGATCGGTTTCAGCCTGGTGGCGGAAGGTTTCGGCTTCCATATTCCCAAGGGCTATTTGTACGCCGCCATCGGTTTCTCGATTCTGATCGAGTTTCTCAA
>JAAEZO010000301.1 GCA_018222825.1 Gammaproteobacteria bacterium | reverse complement strand
ACGATCTGGCCACCCTGATGGTGCTGGAACAGGGCAAGTCGCTGGCCGACGCCCTGGGCGAAATCGACTACGGCGCTTCATTCGTGCGCTGGTTCGCGGAAGAAGGCCGCCGCGCCTACGGCGACACCATTCCCAGCCATATTGCCAACTCCCAGCTGGCCACCCTGCGCGAGCCCATCGGGGTGGCAGCGCTGATCACGCCGTGGAATTTTCCCCATGCGATGATCACCCGCAAGGCCGCCGCCGCCCTGGCCATCGGCTGCACCGTGCTGATCAAACCGGCCAGCGAAACCCCGTTTTCGGCGCTGGCGCTGGCCGAACTGGCCGAGCGCGCCGGTTTTCCGCCCGGAGTGATCAACGTGGTGACCGGCCGGGGCGCCGACATCTGCGCCGCCCTGTGCCGCGCAGACCCGGTGCGGGCGCTGTCGTTCACCGGCTCGACCCGGGTCGGCAAGCTGCTGTTGGAGCAGGCCGCCGGCAGCGTGAAAAAATGCTCGATGGAGCTCGGCGGCAACGCGCCCTTTATCGTGCTGCCGGACATGGACATCGCCGAGGCGGCCAAAGCCGCGGTGGCCGCCAAGTTTCAAACCGCCGGGCAGGACTGCCTGGCCGCCAACCGCATTTTTGTGCCCCGCAGCGGTTACGACACCTTTCTTGAGGCCTTCGCCGGCGAAATGGCACGCATCAAGGTGGGTAACGGCTTCGAGCAGGGCGTGACCATGGGGCCGCTGATTTCACAGCGAGCGGTCGCCAAGGCGCAGGAAATTGTGGATGACGCCCAGGCCAAAGGCGCACGCCTGATAGCGGGCAGCCAGCACGCGGCACCGGGCGCCAACTTCTTTATGCCGACGCTGCTGGCCGAGGTGACCCCGCAAATGAAGGTGTTTCGCGAAGAAAACTTCTGCCCGGTGGCCGGGGTGCTGGCCTACGACCACCTTGATGAGCTTATTCCGCTGGCCAACGACACCGAATACGGCCTCGCCGCCTATGTGTATGGCCACGATATTCGCCATATCTGGCAACTGCTGCGCGGGCTGGAATTCGGCATGGTGTCGGTCAACTCGGTGAAGATGACCGGCCACGGCATTCCCTTCGGCGGCATCAAGCAATCGGGTCTGGGGCGAGAAGGCAGCCGCCACGGCTTCGACGAATACAGCCAGATCAAATATTACTGCCTGGGCAACCTGCCCGGCGCACGCTGAACCAGACCGATCAAGGAGTGACGACCATGACCCTAGATACCAGAAAGCTGCTCGAAATCGACCGCAACACCGTATTTCATGCCTCGACCCACCTCAAGCAATATGCACACGGTGAAATGGGCGGCCGCATCATTACCGGCGCCCAGGGCATTCGCATTCAGGACTCGGAAGGCATAGAGCTGCTGGATGCCTTTGCCGGCCTCTATTGCGTCAACATCGGCTACGGCCGCACCGAAATGGCCGAGGCCATTTACGAGCAGGCCAAGAAGCTGGCCTACTATCACACCTATGTGGGCCACACCAACGAGGCGCTGATCGAGCTGTCCGACCGCATCATCAAAATGGCGCCCGCCGGCATGAGCAAGGTGTATTACGGCATGTCGGGCAGTGACGCCAACGAAACCCAGCTCAAGCTGGTGTGGTACTACAACAACGCCCTGGGCCGCCCCGAGAAGAAGAAGATCATCTCGCGGGATCGCGGCTATCACGGCTCCAGCATCGCCTCCGGCTCCATGACCGGGCTGCCGCTGTTTCATGCCCACTTCGATCTGCCGCTGGATCGCATCAAGCACACTCTGGCGCCGGTGTATTACCGCCGTCCCGACGACAACATGAGCGAGGCGGAATTCTCCCGCTACTGCGCCGCCAAGCTGGAAGAGATGATTCTGGCAGAAGGGCCGGACACCGTGGCCGCCATGATCGGCGAGCCGGTGCTGGGCACCGGTGGCATAGTGCCGCCGCCCCAAGGCTACTGGGCCGAGATCCGCAAGGTGCTCGACAAGTACGACATTCTGCTGATTGCCGACGAGGTAGTCTG
>JAAEZO010000300.1 GCA_018222825.1 Gammaproteobacteria bacterium | reverse complement strand
TCGCTGTCGACCGCCACGGTCACCGGCATGTCTTCCACTTCGAATTCGTAGATGGCTTCCATGCCCAGATCTTCAAACGCCAGCACCTTGGCCTTCTTCACCGCCTTGGCCACCAGGTAGGCGGCGCCACCGACGGCCATCAGGTAGACCGCCTTGTGATCCTTGATGGAGTCGACGGTCGCCGGGCCACGCTCGGCTTTGCCCACCATGCCCATCAGGCCGGCCTGCTCCAGCATCATGTCGGTGAACTTGTCCATACGGGTAGAGGTAGTGGGGCCGGCAGGGCCGACCGCTTCGTTACCAATGGCGTCAACCGGGCCCACGTAATAGATGAAGCGATCCTTGAAGTCCACCGGAAGGGTTTCACCCTTGCTCAGCATTTCCTGAATACGCTTGTGGGCGGCGTCGCGGCCGGTAAGCAGCTTGCCGGACAGCAGCACGGTTTCGCCCATTTTCCACTCGGCAATGTCGGCGCGGGTCACGGTGTCCAGGTTGACCCGGCGCACGTTTTCGCCCACTTCCCAGGTCACTTCCGGCCAGTCTTCAAGCCGTGGCGGCGTCAGCTCGGCGGGGCCGGAGCCGTCCAGGTGAAAGTGCACGTGACGGGTGGCGGCGCAGTTGGGGATCATCACCACCGGCTTGCTGGCGGCGTGGGTGGGGGCGGACTTTATCTTGATGTCCACCACGGTAGTGAGGCCACCCAGCCCCTGAGCACCGATGCCGAGCTTGTTGGCTTTTTCGAAGATTTCCAGCCGCAGTTTCTCTTCGGTGGTCTCGGCGCCACGCTCGATCAGCTCGTGAATGTCGACCGGATCCATCAGCGATTCCTTGGCCAGCACAGCGGCTTTTTCGGCGGTACCGCCGATGCCGATGCCGAGCATGCCCGGCGGGCACCAGCCGGCGCCCATGGTGGGCAGTGTTTTCAGTACCCATTCGACGATGTCGTCGGACGGGTTGAGCATCACCATCTTGGACTTGTTCTCGGAGCCGCCGCCCTTGGCGGCGATGGCCACTTCCACATGATCACCGGCCACCATGTCGATATGCACCACGGCGGGGGCATTGTCTTTGGTGTTGATGCGGCGGCCGGCGGGGTCGGCCACGATGGAAGCGCGCAGGGGGTTATCGGGATTGTTGTAGGCGCGGCGCACCCCTTCATCCACCATTTCCTGCACCGTCAGATCGCTGTCCCACTGCACCTGCATGCCGATTTTCACGAAACAGGTCACGATGCCGGTGTCCTGGCACAGGGGGCGATGGCCTTCGGCGGCCATGCGCGAGTTGATCAGGATCTGGGCGATGGCGTCCTTGGCGGCCTGGCTTTGCTCTTTGAGATAGGCTTTTTCCAACGCCTGCACGAAGTCCAGCGGATGGTAGTAGGAGATGTATTGCAGCGCGTCGGCAACGGAGTCGATAAAGTCCTGCTTCTTGATAATGCTCATGGCTTCCTCATGGGTTATCGGTTAGCTCTGTATTGTTATAATCATCGCTATGATACGCTTGGCGGCCCCCGGCTGGCCAGCCTGAGCGCCGGACGGAATGCCAAAACTGTCGAGTGGATTACATTAATGGGACTGCCTTTACACATTCACAGCCAGCCGTTTTCCGGCTCGGTGCATGATTTCTTTTCGCCTGTTGCCGCCTTGCCTTGGGCCATGCTGCTGGAGTCGGCCGCGCCCGGCGGCAGTGATAGCCGTTTTCACATCATCAGCGGCCAGCCGCTGGCCACCCTGGTGACCCGGGGTGAAGAAACGGTGATCGATCACCAGGGCCATTGTGAGACCTCCACCGCGTCGCCTTTTTCCCTGCTCAAAGACTGGCAATATCGGCTGCTGGGCGAGGTGACGTTGCCCGAGTCTTACCGGCATCTGCCGTTTGCCGGCGGCGCCCTGGGGCTGTTTTGTTACGATCTGGGCCGCCGGCTGGAACGGCTGCCGACCCTGGCCATCAACGAGCTGGCGACCCCCGACATGGCGGTGGCTATTGTCGACTGGGCCTGGGTCATCGACCGTGAAGCCGA
>JAAEZO010000060.1 GCA_018222825.1 Gammaproteobacteria bacterium | reverse complement strand
CAACAAGGCGCTGCTGCCCCTGCTCTGGCAGCATTTTCCCGACCATCCCAACCTGCTGCCCGCCTATTTCGGCGACGATCCCAAACGCAGCGCGCTGCAGGACTATGTGCAAAAACCGCTGTTTTCCCGCGAGGGCGCCAACATCAGTGTGGTGCGCCACGGCAAGCTGGTGGCGGAAGTGGACGGCCCCTACGGCGAGGAAGGCTTCATCGTTCAGGCCTATCACCCGCTGCCGAAATTCGGCGACAACCATGCGCTGATCGGCAGCTGGCTGGTGGATGATCAACCCGCCGGCATCGCGGTGCGCGAAGACCGCAGCCTGATCACCCAGGATCTGTCCCGCTACCTGCCCCACATCATACTGGGTTAATCCCGCCCACTGGATTGTCTGAAGGCCACTCGGTGCTCCAGAAGAGGCAACAGAGATGACCTCCCTCGACCGTGAAATGCCAGGGATGGCATTTCCGAGCTTACATGGATGTACTGGCAGCGTCTCGTAGGAGGCCGCTGTGTTGCCTCTGAGCTACAGGCCTACAGCGTTAAAATGCGCTGATATTCGCCGATTTCGACTCGATAAGAGGTGGTGCGGCGCAGGTGATCGCGCATCCCTTCCAGCGCTTCCGGCTCACCATGAATCAGCTGAATGGGTGTGTCGGGGGCCAGCGCCGACGCTTCCAGCCATTGCTGCAACTCCACGTAATCGGCGTGGCCCGACAGCCCGTGCAGCATCTCGATACGGGCATGGTTGGGCACCCAGTCGCCGTGAATTTTCACCGCTTCCGTTCCCTGATACAGCTTGGCGCCCCGGGTTCCCGCTACCTGAAAACCGGTCAGTAACAGGGTGGTTCTGTGGTCGGACAGCAATCGCCGCATATGGTGAAGAATACGGCCGCCGGTGACCATGCCGCTGCCGGCGATGATAATGTGGGGAGACGCTTCGTCGGCCAGTGCCTGAGAGTGCTCGACGCTGCGGGTATAGGTAATGGCCTGATTCATCTGCTGAAAATCGCCATGACTCAGTTTGTGCTGATCGGCGAAGCGCGCATAGATACCGCTGACATCGATGGCCATGGGGCTGTCGAGAAACACCTTCATCTTGGGAATGCGCTCTTCCAGCATCAGCCGGGTCAGCAGATACTGCATGGTCTGCGCCCGGCCAACGGCAAAGCTCGGGATCAGCATGACACCGCCGCCGGCCACCGTGTCGTTGACCAGCTCGGCCAGCCGATCGAACGGGTCCACGTCCTGGTGGCGGCGATCGCCGTAGGTGGACTCCAGCAACAGCAAATCCAGTTCGGGCAACGGCTGCGGGGCGCGCATGAACAGATCGTTGGGTCGGCCTACATCACCGGAGAAGCCGACCCGCTTGCCTTCGGCTTCGAGGATCAGACTGCCGGCGCCGAGAATATGACCGGCCGGCTGCAGATGTACCCGTATCGAGCCAATATCCAGCCTGTGACCAAACTCCAGCGTCTTGAGCAACGACAGGCTTTTTTCTGCCGTTTTTCGGTCATACAGGGGTTCGGGGCGCTCATGCTTACTCAACTTGTGATCGGCGTAGAACTTGGCGTCTTCTTCGTGAATATGGCCGCTATCCGGCAGCAAAACTCCGCACAGCGCCTGAGTGGCCGGATGGCAATACACGGGCCCGCGATAACCCTGCCGGTACAGCACCGGAAGAAAGCCGGAGTGATCCAGATGGGCGTGGGTCAGCACTATGGCATCGAGCTTGCGGATATCGAGCGGCAACGGCTGCCGGTTGCGCTCGCGCAGCCATTTGTAGCCTTGATACAGACCGCAATCCACCAGGATCTGGGTGTCGCCGCTGCTGACCAGAAATTTTGAGCCGGTGACCGTTTGGGTCGCGCCCAGAAAGGTAATCTTCATGCTGACTCCCTCATGTTGTCGATGCCGAATCGGCGCAGACAGAGCGTTACTCTGTTACCGCCGGAAAAACGCGTTGGCCGCCGCCCTGCTCTATCAGTATCCGTCAGTTTGGCGGGTTCTGCCGTTCCGGCGTCACGGCTGTTCGAAGAGAACTAGACTTGTTCCGTGTCCTATCGATAAAGGAGCAGGATGATGAAAGGTAATGCCGTAGTCTGGTTTGAGCTCTATGTGGCGGATATGGCGCGTGCGCGTAGATTCTACGAAGCGGTGCTGGACGTGAAGCTAGAACAGGCAGAAGAAATGGAAGGTGACTGGCCGGAAATGTGGATGTTTCCGGGTGAAGAAGAGGCTAACGGCGCCAGCGGTGCACTGGTGCAGATGAACGGCATGTCACCCGGCGGTGGCGGTACCCTGGTGTATTTTCGTTGCGATGACTGTGCCGAACTGGCCCACAAAGTCGTCGCCAGCGGCGGACAGCTGGCTCGCGACAAGTTCGCCATCGGCCCCTACGGCTTTATCGCCCTGGCCGTCGATACCGAGGGCAACATGATCGGCCTGCACTCCATGAAGTAGAAGCAAAAAAAGACCGGAGTGGCAGTGTTTGCTGCTCCGGTCAAAGGGAGAGAGTAGTATCCGATAACGGACGGCTCAGCGATTCAATACCAGCAGAGCATCGGGCACCGCCCGAAAGTCCAGCGCCATGGTCACGCTGATGGCGGTGATGGTGATGATGGACAGCACAAACACCCGCCGAGCCCAGCCTTGTTCCTCAAGGCCGCGGCGATAGCCGTTGAAGGCCATCACCAGCCACCACAGGCTGGTGGCACAAGACACCGCCATAAAGGTCAGTCCGGTATAACCACCCAGCGGCAACAGCACGGTCACCAGACAGAACACCGCGATATAGAGCACTATCTGGCGCTTGGCCTTGGCAATGCCCTCGGCCACCGGCAGCACCGGTATCTTCGCCGCCGCGTAATCGTCGTAACGAAAAATGGCGATGGCGTAGGAATGCGGCATCTGCCACAGGCTGAACATCAGCAGCAAAATCGCGGCTCCCGCGTCGAACTGGCCGGAGACGGCGCAGTAACCCACCACCGGCGGCACGGCACCGGACAGGCTGCCGACCAAGGTGCCGTAGACGGACTTGCGCTTCATCCACAGGCTGTACAAACCCACATACACCAGGTAACCGAAGACGGCAAAACCCACCGCCACACCATTGGTACGCACCGCCAGCAGGCCGAAGCCCAGCAGGCCCAGCAGCACGCCGTAGATCAGTGCCGTGCGCCCGGACAGTTCGCCGGTGACCGTTACCCGGTTGCAGGTACGGCGCATGCGCGCGTCTATGTCACGGTCGATGCAGTTGTTGATGGCGCAGCCGGAGGCCACCACCAGCGACAGGCCGAGCACGGTGGCCCACATCAGCGACCAGTCGATGTCGCCACGGGAAGCCAGAAAAAAGCCCCCCGCCACCGAGATCAGGTTGCCCATGATAATGCCCGGCTTGGTAACCTTGAGGTAAGGCCGAATCATAAAAGCCCCTTGGGATGTAACATCCCGTTATGCTTGCAGAAAGTAGACTGTTCGTGCAGATGAAGTCGGGCAAAGGGCCCGCTCCGCCGACACGCCGTAAACCCATCCCTGGGGGCTCGGACATGCCATCCCTGGCATGTCACGGTCGGCGGAGCGGTTCCCTTTACCCTCCTTTGGATCTGAGCAGCTGGTCAGCTGTTACATCATCATCTCGTTGGCGCTGAGGATGATCCACACCGACAGGCCGACTACCATCACGATGATCAGCGCAGAGAACATAAAGGCCACTGTGTTCTCGCGGCTGCTCGGGCTGAAGTTCAGGTGCAGGAAGTACTTGAGATGCACCACTATCTGCACGATCGCCAGACCCACCACTGTGGCCAGGGTCATACCCGGGCTCAGTTGCCCGGTCATCACCGCCCAGAACGGAATGGCGGTGAGGATCACCGACAATACGAAGCCGGTGAGATACGATTTTACGCTGCCGTGATCCTGTACGGCGCCGTCATGATTGTGGCTCATGCCATCACCCCCATCAGATACACCACGGTAAACACGCAAATCCATACCACGTCCAGGAAGTGCCAGAACATGCTCAGGCAACCCAGACGGGTCAGCGTGCGGGGACCTGTGCCCCGCTTCATCAGTTCGACCATCATCACCAGCATCCACACCAGGCCTGCAGTCACGTGCAAGCCGTGCATGCCGACCAGGGCGAAGAAGGCGCTCAAAAAGGCACTGCGGCTCGGGCCGGCGCCTTCGGCGATCAGGTGTTGAAACTCGTACACTTCCATCGCGATAAAAGTCGAGCCCAGCGCGAAGGTCACCAGCAGCCACAGCAGGGTCAGGCCCCGCTTGTGCCGGTGGCCGGCAAGCATGGCAAAGCCGTAGGTGATGCTGCTGACCAGCAGCACCGCGGTTTCTCCGAGCACGAAGTTCAGATCGAACAGTTCACGACCGTCGGGGCCGCCGGCGGTGTTCATGTAAAGCACCGCGTAGGTGGCGAACACCGAGGCAAACAACAGACAGTCGGTCATCAGGTACAGCCAGAAACCGAACAGGGTATTACCGCCGGTGTCGTGGTGTTCCTCATCATGGATCTGGTGCTGTTGCGCCAGTTTGAGATCTATGGATACGGCTTCCATTACGCCTCCTTCATCATCACGTTGCGCAGGTGGGCCTGCTCGATGCGCTCGACTTCGTCGGGCTGCACGTAATAGTCGGTGTCGTTGTCATAGGCACGGCACAGGAAAATCACCAGGCTGGCCACCAGACCGGCAATCACCATCCACCAGATATGCCAGATGGCACCAAAGCCCGCAGCCGTAACGGCGGCAGAAATCAGCACACCACAGGCGGTGTTTTTCGGCATGTGAATGGGCTGATACTCACCCTGCACCTTGTACGCCTTGCCCTGTTCCTTCATGTCGGTGAAGGCATCGATGTCGCTGACCTGCGGCAACTTGGCAAAGTTGTAGAACTGGGGCGGTGAAGAGGTGGACCATTCCAGGGTGTGACCGTTCCAGGGATCACCGGTCAGGTCGCGGTTTTGCTCGCGCTCGCGGAAAGCCTTGTAGATCTGCACAAACTGCAGCGCTATGCCCACCAGAATAAACAGGGCACCCACGGCCGCCAGATAGAGCCAGAAGTTCCAGGCCGGATTGTCGGTGCTGTTGAGGCGACGGGTCATGCCCAGGAAGCCCAGCACGTACAGCGGCATGAAGGCGACGTAGAAGCCAATCTGCCAGCACCAGAACGAGGCCTTGCCCAGTTTTTCGTCCAGATGGAAACCCATGGCTTTCGGGAACCAGAAGGCAAAGCCCGCCAGGTAACCGAACACGGCACCACCGATGATGGTGTTGTGGAAGTGGGCAATCAGGAACAGGCTGTTGTGCAGCACGAAATCGGCACCCGGCAGGGCCAGCAGTACTCCGGTCATGCCGCCGATGGTGAAGGTGGTCATGAAGCCCAGGGTCCACAGCACCGGCACCGTCAGTCGCAGACGACCGCGATAGATGGTGAACAGCCAGTTGAACAGCTTCACCCCCGTCGGCACCGCGATAACCATGGTCATCACCCCGAAGAAGGCGTTGACGTTGGCACTGGAGCCCATGGTGAAGAAGTGGTGCAGCCAGACGATGAAGCCCAGTACCGAAATGGCGCCGCTGGCATAAACCATGGAGTTGTAGCCGAACAGCCGCTTGGAGGTAAAGGTAGAGATCACTTCCGAGAAAATCCCGAACGCCGGCAGAATCAGTATGTATACCTCGGGGTGACCCCAGGCCCAGAACAGGTTGATATACATCATGGCGTTACCACCCGCTTCATTGGTGAAGAAGTGGAAGTCCAGGTAACGGTCCAGGGTCAGCAGGGCCAGCACGGCAGTTAGAATGGGGAACGAGGCCACAATCAGAATGTTGGCCCAGGTACAGGTCCAGGTGAAGATCGGCATCTGCATCAGCTTCATGCCGGGAGTCCGCATCTTGAACACGGTCACCAGGAAGTTGACCCCGGTAAGCAGGGTACCGATACCGGAAATCTGCAGTGCCCAGATGTAGTAATCCACCCCGACGCCCGGGCTGAAGTCCAGCTCCGACAGCGGCGGATAGGCCACCCAGCCGGTCTTGGCGAATTCGCCCAGCCCCAGTGAAATGTTGACCAGTACCGCGCCCGACACCGCCAGCCAGAAGCTGAGGTTGTTGAGGAAGGGAAAGGCCACATCACGGGCGCCAATCTGCAGCGGCAGCACTATGTTCATCAGGCCAATCATGAAGGGCATGGCCATGAAGATGATCATGATGACACCGTGGGCGGTGAAGATCTGATCGTAGTGTTCCGGCGGCAGATAGCCGTCGGCGCCGTTGGTCGACAAGGCCAGCTGGGCCCGCATCATGATGGCGTCGGCAAAGCCGCGAATCATCATCACGAAGGCCAGAATGATATACATGATGCCGAGGCGTTTGTGGTCCACCGAGGTGATCCAGTCGCGCCAGAGTAAGGTCCACTTGTTGTAACGGGTAATCAGAATGGCAATAACCGTGGCGGCAATGGCCACCACCGCCAGCGTAATCATGATAATGGGCTCATGATACGGCACGGCGTCCAGTGTGAGTTTTCCTAGAAGCGACATATTATTTCTCAGTCTCCATGGTCATCTTGGCGTTCATGGCATGCGTGCCGGCGGTATGCTTGTCGCCGGCGTCATCGGCGTGCATGAACTGCATCAGGATGTGGTGGAACATGCCGGGCTTGACCCGACCGAAATATTGCACCGGGTTGTTTTCACTCGGCTCGGCCAGAGCCTGGTAGCTGCTCGGATTCAGGGTTTGCGGCTGCTGCTTGAGCTTGTTGACCCAGGCGTCGAAGCCCGCTTCATCTTCGGTGGCAATGGCCTTGAACTGCATGCCGGTAAAGCCTTCACCGCTGTAGTTGGCAGAGAAACCGTCGTAGCTGCCCGGCTCGTTGGCAATCAGGTGCAGCTTGGTTTGCATGCCGGCCATGGAGTAGATCTGGCCACCCAGCTGCGGAATGAAGAACGAGTTCATGGTGGTGTCGGAGGTGATCTTGAATTCAACCGGCACATCGGTCGGGAACGCCAGCTCGTTAACCGAGGCCACGCCCTGTTCCGGGTAGATGAACAGCCACTTCCAGTTGAGCGATACCACTTCAACGGTGATGTGATCTTTCTCGTGAACCAGCGGTTTGTACGGATCCAGATCGTGCGTTGAGCGCCAGGTAATAACCCCCAGAATGACGATGATGATGATCGGCACCAGCCAGACGGTCAGCTCGATTTTGGTGGAATGCGACCACTTGGGTGCGTAGATTTCGTGATCCCGTCCTTCCCGGTATTTCCAGGCAAAGAACAGCGTCATCACGATCACCGGAATCACCACCAGCAGCATCAGCAGGGTGGCCACGATGATCAGATATTTTTCATCGGCGCCGACCTGCCCCTTGGGATCAAGCACGCCGCCTTCACAGCCGGCCAGCATGACTGACGCCGCTCCGGCCAGAAGCACGTTAATTAGCTTTCGAATAAACAAAAGGAACCCTTCCCCTATCCCTTAAGGACTTACCTTGTCGCCTGCGGCAACAAGACCATGATTGACCCCGCGTACAGAAAAACGGGGCTCAATGGCGGGTATCCAAGATACCCGGGAGCGGGATCAGAACGTCGAACAGCCCTGGCCGGCAGCGTGTAACGCCGTACCGACAACAACAAAGCGATGTGCGTGGTTCAGATCCCGAACAGGGAGACAGGGGGGGGCGCGGCAGCCGTTGGCGGCACGCAATACACAGTCGTGCTGTGCAGGAGGAGAAAAAACGGGCTTGCGCTGACCAAGGCGAGGCCAGCTCAGCGCCTGCAGCAGCAGATGCAGCAGGTGCAGCAACCAGCGCAGCAACAGGGGAGCGAACACCAGCAGACTGGTGAACAACATCGATTTTATCGCTTCAACCGGCAGCAGATCGGCCAGCTGAGCCTGATATTCCAGCACGTCACCGGACAGGCCGCTCCAGGACAGCAACCAGTCACCGACCAGTTCCAGCATCATGATGGCGCCCACCATGCCAAAACCGCCCACGCCGGACTTCGACAGCGACGCAAGGTCGTGCCATCTTTCGGCCAGGGTAAGGTGAAGCATCGGGTTCAACAGCGAGATTCCGTCGTTCAGCGGTGACATGGAGACCCAATACGGGTCGGTTTTTTAGCCGCAGAAGGCTACCAAACTTTGATCCAGCGCACAACCTCGCCGACAGTTCCGCATACTAGGCTCCAATATTAATTACCTCGCACGAACGGCTGAGTAGGGGGGACGAAGAAGAAGGCCCGTTATAGGGGCAAAGCCGCTAGGCCTCCGTTCAATAAGCCACCGATCGCCGATAACAAAGGCAAGTTCGGCCAGTGCTCCGTACGCTAGATATTTCTCTGATAAGCAAGGATAGCAGCAGCCAGATCTTCCATCGATGCACCCACCGACTTAAACAGGGTGATGGCCTGCTCAGGATCGGATAACGCTACCCTACCCCGGTGGCCACCCCGGCACAGGTCGGGTAGATCAGCCAGAATATCGCCTTCGGCTATCACGCCCTGCTGGAGGGGAATGATCAGCTCTCCGGTTTCACTCAGAGCACCCTCACGGGTATCGACAAACAGCTTGCTACGGCGCAGGGCTTCATCGTCTGCTTCACGCATGCTTGGGGTAAAACTGCCGACCAGATCGAGATGACAGCCAGGGCTTAGCCACTCCCCCTTGAGGATGGGGGTCGTGGCCATGGTTGCACAGCTGATGATATCCATTTGAGAGGCCACCATGGGCAGCTCTTCATGATTCACAACGTGAATATCTACTCCCTGCTCCCGGAGTTCCGAGACTAAATCCGTCGCCGCTGTCGGGTTACGAGCCCACACCCATACCTGAGAGATGGGTCTGACGGCCATATGGGCTTCAATAAGGCGTCGAGCCATGCGACCGGCACCCATGATCAGCAACTTGCTGGATTCTGGTTTTGATAAATAGCGTGACGCCAGGGCCGAGGCGGCGGCGGTACGACGAGCGGTTAGTTCATTACCTTCAAGCTGGGCCAGGGGTTGACCTGTTTTACCACAGTTGAGCAAATAATGACTATTGAGCCCCGGCAGATTGAGCGCGCTATTGCCAGGAAAAACATTCACCTGTTTAATTCCCAAGTATTCTCCCTCTACCCAAGCCGGCATGAGCAAGAGGGTAGCCTGAGGTGAACCGGGAACATCGATGAAGTGATGATGCCGAACCGGAGACTGAACCTCTTTGGTGAACATGACGTCAAGCTGATTGACAAGCGCTTCCCACGGCAGGGCGTCGATGACTTGTTGTGCATTCAGTTGCATGATTTACCTTGTTTTATGAATATGTAACCATGCTAGGCAGATATGGCATATAAAAATTGTCAGAGGCTATGAAGTGGTTGGCCCAGGCTATGAATATGAACAGATATCGCCGGCTCATATTGAGTGATGCCATGGATAGCATTCGGCTGATTGTATGATGGAGAAGACAGGAATGATTGCCACACAGGCCCGAACCAATGTCATCGCAACCCGGTCGGGGGAACATCTTCATACCTATCCGCAAATACTGATAGGCGTGGAAGGCACCATATGCTGTGACTTTAATAACAGTGCGATAAAAATGAAGCGCGGTAGTGTGCTGATGGTGCCTGACGCAGCAAAACACAGTTATGCCGGCCATGGCGACGACAGCGAGCTCCTGGTTCTCGACCTTAATCTGGCTGACGAACTGGTACTGTCTCTGGAAAGCGTTTGTGGCCTGTCGTTTCGTGACAGCCTGTTTCGTTCACCACAATTGGTAGAGCTTGCCGATGAAACACAACCTTTGCTGGACTTTGCCCGATATCAGCTGTCACAGAACAAGGGGGCCATCACTCAGGTTGTAAATCATCAGTTGGTCACGCTTTTTCTAACCGTAATCAGTCAGCAATACACCTGCGACAGAACCAACAACCTGCCCTCATCACTGCGCCTGGATGTGCTGAACCGGGTGATTGATAGCTCACTGGATGAGCCACCTGCCAACCAGGTTCTGGCCGAGGCGCTGCACATAAGTGAAAGCCATCTTTATTATCTGTGTCGTAAGAAGTTTGGCCTAACACCGCAGCAATATGCCAGCGCCCGGCGTCTTAACCGTGCCCAAACTTATCTGCAGCAAACCCGAATGAGCGTCACACAAGTCGCTCTGGAGCACGGTTTTTCCGATACCGCAGCGTTTTCACGGGCGTATAAGCGTTTTTTTGGCCATTCACCGCTGCAAGAACGAAAAAAAAGCTAAATCCTATCTGAATGATATCCGCCATGTGACGGCTGATACCTGGCTTGCCATCGACAGCTCGTTCCTTGCCGGTCGTTCGCAGGCAGGCAGGCAGGCAGGCAGGCAGGCAGGCAGGCAGGCAGGCAGGCAGGCATTGTGCTTCAATTTTTGGTAAACGCCCCACCAAATTGCGATCATGGTAAATATGTCGTTCCATTGGTCGCGATTCTCGGCAACCCCTTCTTGAAAGCTAACCGCTCACCAGCCTCTATTCATGATCTGCTTTTCTCTGCTGAACACGCCTGTTCAGCCTCAACCATGACAACATCAGCAAAAAATGCTTTAAGCATGGGTTATCTACGAGGTCTAGTCTGACCGATGTCAACATTCTGGTCGTAAATCCTTACATATGAAGCGGTTATAAAACAAAAACTCCCGAGTTTGAAACAAAAACCTCCAAGTCTGAAACAAAAAACATAGAACCACATTCATTACAATCAGATGAGATAAGCCCTGATGGGCACCCAACGAGCAGGCTGCGGTCGACAAATGGAAACTGGCTGAACCGTCGCCAGGTCACCGATTCTATGCCCTGAACGGTGATAAATTTCCCGCATGACCGATGCGTGAAGTGATATCGCCGAAGGACACCACAAGAAGCGCCACCATAACCGTTGGTATCCATGAACTGGGAGAAGCCATCCGTTAAACCACGGAAGCATGCGAAAGCAACGAGATGCTCTCCGATTTTGCCTCATCGGGCACAATCGACATATTCAGGTCAAAAACCGCTTAAATGATAAGGAAAGTCAGATGAAAAAATTAAGCAAAATTGCCACCGTAGCATCCCTGGTCGTCGGCGTGGCCACAGCCTCTTTAGGCGCACATGCAGACGATAAAAGCTGGCGCATGGCTACCCCTTGGAGCGGTGGCCCCTGGCTGGAGCGCGATGCCCAATATTTTGCCGACCACGTCAATCAACTAAGCTCGGGGGCGATCAGCATCAAGGTATTTCCCGGCGGCACCCTCGGCGGTGCCCTCAAGGTGACCGACAGCGTCAAGGCCGGTGTCGCTCAGGTCAGTCACAATTACATCAATTACGACTACGGCATGGATCCAACCACCGCCCTCCTTGCCGGTCATTCCAGTGGCCTGACTCCAGAAGAATTTATGCTATGGATGTATAAGGGCGGTGGAGTAGAGCTGTATGAACAGTACCGGCTGGAAAAATTCGATGTAATCGCCTTCCCCTGTTCCATCCTCGGTACAGAAATCTTTCTCCACTCCAACAAGCCGGTGCAGACTCTGGAAGACTTTCAGGGACTGCGCTTAAGAACGTCCGGAGCCTGGGCCGAAATAGCCTCTCGCCTAGGGGCATCAACGGTGGTGATGGCTGGCGCCGATATCTATACCGCATTGGAGCGTGGTGCCATTGATGCCGCCGAATGGGGCAGTCCTGAGATGAACAAACCCACCGGATTCCAGAATGTAGCCCAATACGTGATCCTGCCAGGCGTGCAACAGTCCGGTGGCATACTCGAATGCCAAGTCAACAAAAAAGCCTGGAACAGCCTGAATGAGCAGGAACAGAACCTGTTGCACCAAGCAGCCAAGTTGTCGGTATTCGACTCTTGGCTGGCTTCTTCCTATGCCGACCTGCAGGCCTATAAGGAGTTAGTCAACGGTCAGAATAAAATTCTGAAGCTGGATGATAGCTTTATCAATGCCATCTTCGATGAAACTAGAAAGTGGGAAGACGAATATGCAGTAAAAAACAGCTGGTTCAAGAGGGTGCTCGCCTCTCAGCGCCAGTTCAAAGAAGAGATGCAATCCTGGCCGGAGTACCGCATGCAGATCGGCATGACAGTAAATTAAACAACAGCCATCAGCCGATACTGCGGTATCGGCTGTTTCTATGCCGATTTGCTCGTTACACCATGTATTAGGAAAATCAATGAAGTTGATAACAGAAATTGAACGTATTACCTGCCTGGCGGGAGCATTGGGAGCCCTGTTGATACTGCCCTTAACAGGAGCCTTGGTATTTGAGGTCTTAAGCCGTTACGTGCTGGATGCTCCTACTCTGTGGGCTTTTGAGATCAGTTATATGATCATGGGCGCCATCTTTATGCTGGGCATGGCCAATGCCCTTCGCCTTGGTCAGCACGTTAGCGTGGACGTGGTAAGCATCAAGCTCAATCCCAGGGTTAACGCCGCCATCCGCAGCCTGTGCTACTGCTTCTTTCTGCCACTGATATGCTGGCTGAGCTGGGAGCTATTCCAGTATTTTCATGAAGCCTACCAGAACAGTGAACGCTCAGGTCGATCCGCCTGGAACCCGATCGTATGGCCTGTTTATGCTACCTGGTTCCTGGGCTTTCTGCTGCTCGGCCTGCAGGTTTTAGCCGAATTGCTGAAGTCGGCCCTGGTTCTCGTATCCAACCAAGAGGTCACCGCCACATGAGTGCCCACCTTTCTCTGTTTATGTTCCCCCTGCTGATGCTCCTCATCTTCTCGGGGTTTCAGATTGCTTTTTCCATGATATTGGTGGCCTCGGTATTTGGCCTGATGTTGTTTGGAGACATTACCGCCTACCAACTGCTGACTAAAATTGAAGAAACCGCCTCCAATTACATCCTCGCAGCAGTGCCGCTGTTTATTTTTATGGGCGCCCTGCTGGAAAAGGCCGGTATAGCGGAAAAACTGTTCAAAGCCATACATATGTGGACCGCCAAAACCCCCGGCGGGCTCGGTGTCGGCGCTATCCTGCTGGGCACTATCTTCGCGGCATCCAGTGGCGTCGTCGGGGCAACGGAGGCCGTTATCGGCATGTTGGCCATACCGGTGATGCTGAAGCACATGTATGACAAACGCTTGCTTTCCGGCGTGATCTGCGCGAGCGGCTCCCTCGGCACCGCCATCCCTCCGTCCATTACCGTCGTAGTGCTGGGCCCTGTTGCCGGCGTCTCGGTTGGTTCACTCTTCAGCGGGCTATTATTGCCGGGCCTGATCATGGCCGTGCTGTTTATCCTCTATGTCATAGCCGTAGCCTACCTCAAGCCCGAGATGGCGCCAAAAATCGAGCACGAAAACCAGCATTACACCTTGGGCCAAAAACTGTACTTTACTGCAACAGCCCTACTGCCCGCTGCCGCACTGATCTTCGTCGTCTTGGGCTCCATACTCATGGGCTTGGCAACTCCCACAGAGGCCGCCGCCTGTGGGGCCATGGGTGCCATTCTATTGTCTATCCTTTATCGCACACTGAACTGGCCGGTCCTCTGGGATAGCTTTATCAGAACCGTGAACATTTCAGCCATGATCCTGCTGATAGTGCTGAGTGGTAACATGTTTGCCGGTATTTTCTTCGCCACCGGCGGTATGGATGCGGTGCAGTCGCTGTTACTGAATACCGGATTCGAGCCATGGGCCATTATCGGTATGATACTACTTATCGCCTTTATTGCTGGCTTCTTGCTCGACATGATGTCGGTAGTGCTGATTATCATCCCAGTGGCCATGCCGATTGTCCGCTTGCTGGGTTTTGATGAGATCTGGTTCTGCGTCGCCTTTCTAGTGGTGCTGCAAACCAGTTATCTGACCCCACCGCTGGCACCTTCCATCTTCTACCTGAGAGCCATTACGCCGCCAGAGATCACCCTTAAACATATGTACAGCGGTGTGATCCCTTTTATCCTTATTCAGCTGATAGTGTTGATAGCCGTATTACTATTCCCCTCGGTAGCGCTCTGGCTACCCGAGATGATAGGTGGACCCGCCTGGCAATAGTCATACTGAACCGGCAGCCTTCACTTTGAGGCTGCCGGCCAGTGCTATCGAAAAGATCTGCACCCCTACGTTGATCGCCCTAGCCCTGCCTTATGCAGAGCCGGCTCCCGACTACAGCACCACCTTCAGCGCCAGCGCCAGCAGCACCAGGCCGCTAAGTTTGTCGATGATGCCCGACTTGGCCTTGAGCCAGACCAGCACAGGTCCGCGCGACAACAGCAGCGCCACCAGCACATACCAGAGCGCATCGATGCCACCGGCGGTGAGCATCATCACTCCACCCTGCTGCCAGCCGGTGTCGGCCTGCACAAACTGGCTGAACAGCGCCACAAAGAAAATGGCCAGTTGTGGATTCAAAAACGCCACCATAAAGCCCTCAAAGGCCCCCTGACGGCCACGCACCGGATGATCGCTGATAGTGGTGTCACCCGTCGCCGGACGGGCCAGCAGCGCCTTGACGCCCAGCCAGGCCAGAAAGGCGGCACCGCCATAACGAATAATGTCGAACAACAGCGGGTTACGAGTAATGAGCAGCGCCAGCCCCAACGCGGTAATCAGGGCATAAAGCCCGACGCCAAAGCCGTGACCGAGCGCCGTGACCACACCGTGGCCCTGACCGCCCTTGACCGTGTTGCGGATCACCACCGCCAAACTGGGACCGGGGCTGATGGCCCCCATCACGCAAATGGCCGCCAGTGCCAGCCAACTGGAAAATTCCATTATCGAAGCCTCGTTGTCACGGTGAACTAATGTCTTGAAAAATCAGCGCTTATCTTAGGGCAGAAGATGGCCGAGGTTTAAGCATAATTTGTTGCCGGTGTTGTGTTTATTCGCCCGACTTCCCTAAACTGGACGCTTTTCTGCTGGCTGCTGCCATAAAAACCGCGACATACGCTGGAGCAATAGAAGCATGCATTATCAATGGATACTGTTCGACGCCGACGACACCCTGTTTCATTTCGATGCCCTGGCCGGGTTAACACGGATGTTCGCTGCATTTGGCGTCAATTTCACCGAACAGGACTACCAGCATTACCAGACCCTCAGCGAGCCGCTGTGGGTGGATTACCAGAATGGTGCCATCAACGCCGAGCAATTGCAGCACCGCCGTTTTGAGCACTGGGCCGAGCGGCTGGCCGTGACGACTCAGCGGCTGAACCACGACTTTCTCGCCGCCATGGCCGACATCTGCACCCTGCTGCCGGGGGCGCGCGAGCTGGTGCAGGCGCTGCAGGGCAAGGCAAAACTGGGCATCATAACCAACGGCTTTACCGCCATGCAGCATACCCGGCTGGAACGGGCCGGCCTGCAAGATGCTTTCTCTACCCTGGTGATCTCGGAACAGGTCGGCATCGCCAAACCGGATGCGGGCATTTTCGAGCATGCCTTCGAGCGAATGGGACACCCGCCGAAAGAGCAAATACTGATGGTGGGCGACAATCCGCACTCGGACATTCTCGGCGGCCTTAACGCCGGCATAGACACCTGCTGGCTCAACACCGACGGCAAGGCCGCCCCACAGGGCATAACGCCACGCTATGAAGTGAGCTCACTCGACCAGCTGCACACCCTGCTGCTGCGTTGAGTCTTATCGCACCTGACGCGGCGGACTCGCCCACCATCGGCCAAAGGGCCAACTCCGCCGACTCGCCGTAAATCCATCCGTGGAGGCTCAGCCGCTCCATCTGACCGCTAGGGATGGCGGAAATGCCGGAACGGCAGGAGCATTTTCCGGCCGTGGTGCGGATGGTCGGCTGAGCCGATCCCTTTGCCCTCCTTGATGCTTCGGCGTTACCTGTTGGCGTCGTCTTCGGGCAACTTGGAGTTCAAAAAGAGGCAACAGAGATCGACGACCACGACCATGAAATGCCATGGACGGCATTTCCCGAGCCCTCAGGGATGAGTTTATGGCGTGTCGTGGGAGGTGACTGTGTTGCCTCTTTAACTCCGAAATATCATCCGGCCCATATCGATTAAACCAATAAAAAAGGGCAGCCCGTGGGCTGCCCTTTTATCATCACTTACTGCTTAAGTGCTGCTGTTTA
>JAAEZO010000059.1 GCA_018222825.1 Gammaproteobacteria bacterium | reverse complement strand
ACACCTCACACCTCACACCTCACACCTCACACCTCACACCTCACACCTCACACCTAACACTTTTTCTTATAACTGCCAGCTGACATGCTGAGCCTTGTTGTGTTTCTGCTCGCAAGGGTCGCAGCGCTGGCGACAGGGATCTTGCAATAGCTGCTCGGGTGTCAGCTCGGCTTCGCAGTCGCTGCACAGTCCATAGAGGCCGAGCCGCCACTGGCACAGAGCGGCGTCCACCTGCTTGAGGGCGTTCAGCTGAGGTTGCAATTGGGGCCAGGCTGATAGTGGTGAATAGTCGGGCCACTCATCGGCCGGCAGCTGTTGCAGTGCGGTAGCAAGCGCGGCATCCAGTTGCTGCAGTGTCTGTAAAAAGCCGTGGCGACGTTCTTCAGCGACAGCCAGCAGCCGTTGCTCGAGCTCACATTCGGTAATCTTGCTGCTCATGATGACATCCAGTCGAGGGAGTATTGCTGTCAGTATAGAGCTGTGTCTTTGTTAACATCATGATGCAAATCAAAGGTAAAACGGTTAGCAGCTTATGGCCGGAAGCCTTACTTCCTCCAGCTTGTGGCGTATCTCATCGGTGTGTTTCAGAGTGCGGATATCGGTGAACAGATCCTGAGCCTGGGGGTAATACAGCTTGAGATAGCTCAACCATTGCTTGATGCGATTGGGATAATAGATTGCCTTGTTGCCATCGACCTCCAGCGATGAGTAGTTGAGCAACAATGCGATGACCTCTTCCCAGCTCATGGGGGCGGCACCGGTCTTGATGGTGGCGGCCAGATTGGGCAACGCCAGGGCGCCCCGGCCCAGCATGACGTCGCTGCAACCGCTTTGTTGTTGTGCCAGCTTCGCCTGTTCGGCATTCCAAATTTCACCGTTGACCACCACGGGGATCGACAATGCCTGTTTTATTTCGGCCACCAGCGGCCAGTAGGCGGGGGGGCGGTAGCCGTCTTTCTTGCTGCGGGCGTGCACCGCCAGCTCGCTGATGCCGCCCTCGGCCAGTGCCTGGCTGTTTTCCAGGTAAGAGTCCCGTTCTTCCAGCCCCAGGCGAATCTTGGCACTGACCGGCAGGTGGGCCGGCACGGCGGCACGCACCGCTTTGGCGATACGATACAGTTGCTCGCTGTCACCGAGCAGGGCGGCGCCGCCTCTGTGCTTGTTGACGGTTTTGGCCGGGCAACCGAAGTTGAGGTCGATGCTCTCGGCACCCAGACGACAGGCCTGATCGGCATTTTCCGCCAGCCAGTCCGGTTCCTGACCCAGCAATTGAATACGCACCGGAGTACCGGCCGGGGTACGACAGCCCTGTTTCAGCTCGGGGCATAGCCGGTAGAACACCCGGGGGGGCAGGCGCATGTCGACCACCCGTACAAACTCGGTCACACACAGGTCGAAGGGATTGATGCGGGTCAGCAGATCCCGCATCAGGTGGTCCAGCACCCCTTCCATCGGGGCCAGTATCAGGCGCATAGTTACTCGGCGTTGGCAAAAGCGGGATTGTAGCCTGCCGGGGGCGGGGTTGTCATCGGATGTCAGGCACAAGGAGAAGGAGCAGATCGGCGCCGTGCCTGCCAATACCGATTTTTCTGCAGATGTGCGCCGCATAAATGGGCGCCTACAGGAGCCGTTTTTTGTTGGGGCGAATTTATTCGACCAACGGCGTGACCAGGTGGCCCACTGGTCGATTGAAATCGACCCTACGAAACGGGAGAGCCTTGCGGTTGTCGCTTCATTTACGTCGAAAAGGTTGTAACAGCAGCCGGTGCAGGCGTAGCTCGGTAGGGTTGCGAAACTGGTTCAGCCCTATGGTCATGCCGAGCTGTCCGGCCTGGGGTTGGGCCTGGTAGGTGTGAAACAGTCGATCCCACCAGGGCAGGTTGAAGCCGAAATTGCTGTCGGTCTCCGTGGGGATCACCGAATGGTGCACCCTGTGCATGTCGGGGGTCACCAGTATCAGCCGCAGCCAGCGGTCCAGCCGTTTGGGTAATCGCACGTTGCCGTGGTTGAACATGGCGGTGGCGTTGAGCAGTATTTCGAACAGTAGTACCGCCATTGCCGGTGCACCGAGCAGGGTTACTGCCGCCAGCTTGAGGATCATGGACAGCAGAATCTCGATGGGATGAAAACGCAGACCGGTGGTAACGTCGAATTCCAGATCCGCATGGTGCATTCGATGCAGCCGCCACAGCAAAGGCACGGCATGAAACAGCCGGTGTTGCAGGTAAATCAGCAGATCCAGTAACAGTAGCGACAGAATAACGCTGGCCCATATCGGCACAGTAAGGGTGTTGAACAACCCCCAACCTCGTTCGTCGGCGAGCAAGGCGGCCCCCACGGCGGCCAGCGGAAAACACAGTCGCAGCAGCAGGGTATTGATAACCACCAGCAACAGATTATGGGGCCAGCGGCGAAGGCGGCCAATGCGTTGAGGACGGCGTGGGGCGCGCCATTCCCACAGCATCATCAGTAACAGCACACCGCCAAAGCAACCCAGTCGAATCCAGGGTTCAAGGTCAAACATTATGGTCGACCCCTGTTGAGTGATGCAGCAAGCTGGCCCAGGCGGACGGCAGCCAGAACAGGTCATTCGGCTCGTCTATATCCAGCAGGCGCTCGCCAATAACACACCGCCAACCCAGCTGCGTGATGCGCTCACGAGTCAGATCCGCGACCCGCTCTGTGCTCCAGGGGATATGCTCGAACAGGCTGATGTTGAAGTGATGGAGGCCGAGCAGGGCATAGCCGCCGTCGAGGGTGGGGTGCAGCAGAGCATCGTGGCCGGCCAGTCGTTCGGCGGCCCTGCGTAGCAAAGCCGGCGACAGCTGCGGGCAGTCGGTGCCGATCAGCAGCACTCGTTCGTTCAGATGTTTGTTATCAACCAGGCAGCGGCGAGTGGCACCGGCCATGCGTCGGCCCAGATCACCGTCGCCCTGGTCGCTGAACTCAATACCGGCCGGCAGCGGCACATCCCGCCACTCAATGGCGCCGGGGGCGGGGCTCATGCACAGCTCTACCGGCCCTATGTTGGCATTCATGGCGGCATTCAGGGTGCTCGAGAGCATTTGCTCTGCCAGCCGGGCGGCGCCGTCGGTGCCCAGGGCGGGAATGAGTCGGGTTTTGGCAAGTCCGGCTATCGGCGCCTTGGCGAAGATAATGATACGGGTAGTCAACGGTAGGCCCTCGCCAGTTGCTCGGGGCTGGCACCTCGCCAGTAGGCAAAACGCAGCCGCCACATCAGCAAGATGGTGCGCCACAGGCCCCGTTGCTCCCAACGGCGGCCCGAGGTGACGACTTTTTGCGGCAGACAGGCGGGGGAGCCCAGCCGTTTCAGCCGTTTGCTGAGCTCGATGTCTTCCATCAAGGGCTGTTCGGGAAAGCCGCCCACCGTTTCAAAGGTGCTGCGGCGCACGAACATGGCCTGATCGCCGGTGGCGATG
Organism: Gammaproteobacteria bacterium; assembly: GCA_018222825.1. Lineage (GTDB taxonomy): Bacteria > Pseudomonadota > Gammaproteobacteria > Enterobacterales > Aeromonadaceae > Oceanimonas. The sequence goes on along the minus strand of JAAEZO010000059.1, from coordinate 12,651 downwards.
CCGGTGAAGCGCGAGCGTTGGTTCATCATGGAGCCGATCACCGCCAGCATGGGGTGGTGGCCGCTAATGGTGACATCGAAGCGGCCCCAGTAATGACGAGCCAGCGCTGCACTAATCAGCTGGCCGGCTTCGGGCGGTAACCGGGTGTCGGCGTGCAGAAAAAGCAGCTTGTCGCCACTGGCCGCCGCGGCGCCGGCATTCATTTGTTTGGCCCGACCGGGGGCAGACGAAATCACCTTTACTCCCGCCCGCTGTGCAAGCGCGACCGAGTCGTCCTGGCTGCCGCCGTCGACCAGTATCACCTCGACAGTCTCGGCATCTTGGCGCAGTTCACTCAGGGTGCGGGGCAGAGCGGCCGACTCGTTCAGCATCGGAATGATGATGGACAGACTCACGACGGTACGGACTCGTCATGCAGGGCGCCGCCGCAACTGCTGCCCTGGCCGGCGGTGCAACCATAGCAGTGCTCGGCCACCCGTATCGGCTGGTCATTCAGCTCCTGCTGCAGCAGATCGCGCAGGTGGGGTCGGTTTTGTTCTGTGTCTTTTACATTGCCATCGCGCTTGTCACCATTTGGCAGTCGCAGCCCCAGTTGCTGGTTAAAATCGCAGTCGTATAGATAGCCTTGCCAGTCCACGCTCACCAGATTGCGGCACATCAGCCCCGGCAGGTTGGCGGCGGAGAAATTGTCTTTCAGCAGACGCAAGTAATCGTGGAACTGGCGCTTGCTGATAAGGTAATCGCCAAACCGTTTGATCGGCATATTGGCCAGGGCGAACAGGTGGTTGAAACGAATATCGAAGTGCTCCATCAGCTCGCGCCGATAAGCGGCCTCCAGTCCCTGCTGCTCGGGGGGCAGGGTCGGTCCCTGAGGGTTATAGACCAGATTCAGCACCAGCCCCGAGCCCGGCTGGCCGTAACCCAGCTTGTTCAGCTGCTGCAGGGCGGCAATGCTTTTGTTGAAGGTGCCCTTGCCGCGCTGGCGGTCGACATTGTCGATCTCGTAGCAGGGCAGCGAAGCGACGATTTCCACTTGCTGTTCGGCCAGAAAGACGGCCAGGGTTTCGTGACCCGGCTCGAACAAAATGGTGAGATTGCAGCGGTCGATAACGGTCACGCCGAGCTTGCGCGCGGCCACCACCAGCTCGCGAAAGCGCGGGTGCATTTCGGGGGCGCCGCCGGTCAGGTCCAGGGTGCCAAGCTTGCGGGCCTCCAGCACCCTGGTGATCAAGGCCAGATTGTCGTCGTCCATCATTTCGGTGCGGTGCGGCCCGGCGGCCACATGGCAGTGCACGCATTTCATGTTGCACATGTAGCCCAGGTTTACCTGCAGGGTATCCAACGCCTGGCGGCGTATGGCGGGGAAGTCGGTTAAATCCAGCAGCGGTAGCGTGTCTCGCATCGTGATTCCTTCATCGAGTGAGCCCGTGACGAGGCGGGTTGTCAGGGATTATGACGATTCGGTTTGTTGGTGATGTCATCATCGGGCCTGGTATCGTCGGATCTTGCAACGTAAGCTCGGGACCGTGATCGTATGACCGGTAATTGCCGTTCAAAATTACGACAGCCCCTGCACATCATGGTGTGCACCGCCAGCAATAGCTTTTCGCCGGCGTTGAGCGGGCGCTCCTGACTTTCAGACATCATTCGGGTGGCTTTGTGACAGCTCAGCATTGGCAGTCTCCTTGCTGTTGCCAGGTGTTCTCGAGGCATTCGCGCAGGCGCAACCGGGCCCGATACAACAATACGTTGAGGTTGCTCACGGTCAAATCCAGCTCGCGGCAGATCTCCGGGCTTTCCAGGCCGATAAACTCGCGCATCATGAAGGTGCGTCCCTGCTTGGGTGGCAATTTATCCAGGCACAGTTCAAACAGGGTCCAGAACTCGTCGTCTTCCCGGCTGTTTTCGGGTGCGCTCCATTCCACCGGGTGCTCTTGCTTGTGCCACATGCCAAAGCGGTTGAACAATTGTTCTTCCAGCTCGGTACTGTCGTCGCCGCCGAGGCTGGTGATGGTAACCAGACGCTGATTTTTGCGGATCACATCCACAATCTTGTGTTTGAGGATGGCGAACACCCAGTTTTTGTAGGCGGCGCGACCGGTGAAACTGTCTGCATACTTGAAGGCGCCGAGCATTGCCTCCTGCACCGCGTCTTCCGCCAGGGCGGCGTCTTTCAGTTGCAGGGTGGCAAAGCGCAGCATCTGGCGGCGCAGCTCTTCAGACAACAGGGGGTGTGCACTGCTATATCTCTGATCCATAATGACTCTTGTGTGTGATAGCGGGTCCTTCCCATTAATAAGACTCTAACGCCACCGGCGTTGTGCTACCAGCATTGTCTGTGTTGTGATGGCCATCTCTGTCAACCACGGCGGTTATCATTCCGTCGTGATCGGAGCCGGTTTTATTACAGTTTTGAATGAAGTCAGGGAAAGATAATTTTATGCGGCAGGGAGCGGATTGATGAGCGAGTATCGAATTTACCAGGTGAAAGATGCCATCGCTTATGTGCGAGCGGTAGAAAAGTTGGGCGACGAGGTGACCTTGCAGGGCGAGGAAATCGGCGACGGTAACCTGAATCAGGTGTTTCGAGTGTGCTCACCGGGCGAGTCGCACGGCTTTATCGTCAAGCAGGCGCTGCCCTATATTCGTTGCATCGGTGAGTCGTGGCCGCTCACCCGGGATCGGGCCCGTATCGAGGCACAAATACTGCTGCGCCACGGCGAGGTGTGTCCGGCGCACACGGTGGCGGTGCGCCATTATGATCCCGCGCTGTCGGTGATGCTGCTGGAGGATTTATCCGATCATCGAGTGTGGCGACAGGCACTGCTGGAAGATCAGATATTCCCCGAGGCGGCGGCGCAATTGGGCCGGTATCTGGCGCGGGTACATTATCACAGCAGCGCTTTTCACCTCGATTATCAGGCGCAGCAGGCGGCGATGGCCGACTTTGCCAACCCCGAGCTGATGGCCATTACCGAAGCGGTAATTTTTGTCGACCCGTTTCGGTATCACGAGCGCAACAACGTCGAGCCCTTGATCCGTCATGAGGCGGAGCAGTTGTGGGCCGATGCGGAACTGAAGATAAAAGTGGCCAGGCTCAAGCACGATTTTCGTACCAAAGGCGAGGCGCTGCTGCACGGGGATCTGCATACCGGATCCGTGATGGTCGCGCCCGGTAAGCTCAAGGTGATCGACGCCGAATTTGGCGGCTATGGCCCCATGGGGTTTGATGTGGGGGTGATGTTCGCCAACCTGTTACTCAATTTCTGCAGTCAGCCGGGGCGACATTCGACCATTACCGGTCAGCGTGTTCAGCAGCTCCGCCTCGAAGAGATTCGCGCCTTGTGGGGAAGTTTCAGGGATGAGTTTGTTGCCCTGGCGGCACACAGCGCCGATCCGGCGCTGGCCGAGCCAGGATATGTGCAGGCCTTGCTGCGACAGGTATGGCGGGATGCACTGGGCTACGCGGGCTGCGAGATGATTCGCCGCACCATCGGCATCGCCCATGTGGCGGATCTGGACGGCATCGACGACCCGATTCGGCGCGCCGCCTGTCAGCGGCAGGCGCTGGCGCTGGGAAGCCGGCTCATCATGGAGGCGGAACAGTTGAACGGCACCGCGCTTGATCTGTTGCTGCAGCAGGCCATCGCGGGCGGCTGATCAATGTCAGCCGTCTTTAACATGGCTATGTTGTGACTGAATAAAGTCGATAAAGGCCTGCTCGGCGCGGGAAAGGCGACGGTCACTGGGCCAGGCCAGACACAGGTCGAGAAAAAACGGCTCGGCAAAAGATACCGCAAACAAGTCCGGATCGTCTTTGATCACCATACGCAGAAAGGTGGTAATGGCAAAGCCCTGGCGCACCACCGCCTTGAGCAGCGGGATCAGGTTGCTCTCGAAACCGATATGCGGCGTGATGCCGCTTTGCCTTGCCATCTCGTCGATATATTCCCGGTGAAAGAAGCCGTGGCGAAAAACCGCCAGCTCCTCGGCGAGAAAGTCATCGATGGTCATCGACGCTTGTTGGCGGGCCGGGTGCTCGTCATTGACCACTGCCACCATTTCTTCGCGCAGCAGTGGCAGGCCGGTTAAGGTTGGCGGTAAGGCAGAAGTCAGCACGATGCCCAGCCCAAGCTGTCCCCGACATAGCCGGGCCAGCACATCCTGGGTGCCAGCTTCTTCTATTCGAATGGACAGCCCCGGATACTGGTGCTTGAACGCCATCAGCAGCGGCGGAAAGTAAAAGGATCCCAGCATGCTGGGAATGCCGATACTGACTTCGCCACTATTGAGATCGTGCAGCGCCGCCATATCCTGCTCGGCCAGGTTGAGGGCATTGATAATCCCCTCGGCATGCTGATAAAGCCGAGCGCCCTCGGCGGTAAGCTGTATGCGGCCCTGGCGACGGTCAAACAGATGAATGCCGAGCTGTTGCTCCAGCTTCTTGATGGTCATGGTCACGGCGGGCTGGGCCAGATGCAGCTGCTCGGCGGCTCGGGTGATGTTTCCTTCACGTGCGACGGCAACGAACTGGCGCAGCCATTTAGTATCAAGCATAAGGTTTGATTATTTTTTTCATAAATTTTATATATTTCATTTATACGCTGGTGAGGGGTAAGGTCAAGGCTGACATCCGGGAGTAAGCCATGATCGATTTGAAAACGCCGCTCTGGTGGCGCGCCACCCTGGCACTGGGCCTGGGCTCCATGCTGGTGTTCATCAACCTTTATCTGACTCAGCCCCTGTTGCCGCTGTTGGCGCGGGATTTTAACGTGTCGGCGCTGTCGGCCAGCTGGGCCTTGTCGGTTTCTACCCTCGGGCTGGCCTTCGGCCTTCTGTTCTGGGCTCGGGTCGCCGATCGGCTGGGCCGCAAACCGGTAATGCTGGGCTGTTTGCTGGCTGCCATTGTGTTGAGTCTGCTGATGGCACTGGTACCTAACTTCGGCTGGTTACTCGCGGCGCGAGGCGTGCAGGGCTTTTTTCTGGCGGGGTTACCGGCCACGGCGGTGGCCTATATGGGGGAGGAGTTGACCCCCAAGGCGCTGGTGACCAGCATCGGCATTTATATTGCCGCCAACTCCATGGGCGGCATCGCCGGACGGGTGTTGGGCGGTCTGCTGGCCCAATGGGGTGAGCAGTGGGGAGGGGGCTGGCAGACCAGTTTTCTGGTGCTGGGCGGGCTCAGCCTGTTGTTGTGGCTGCCCTTGCTGAAATGGCTACCGTCGTCGCAACACTTTGTGCCGGCCAGCAAGGGGCAGGGACTTCGGCCACTGCTTGAACATATCCGCAATCCGCTGTTGTGGCCTGTGTATCTGGTGGGCGGGCTCAACTTCATGGTTTTTCTGAATCAATACACCTATGTGGCCTTTTATCTTTCGGCACCGCCCATCGAAATGGCGCCGGCCGCATTGGGGTTGCTGTTTTTAACCTATCTCACCGGAACCTTTGCCTCTGGTGCCAGCGGTTGGCTGATCAATCGCTTCGGTTTGTGCCGTACCCTGCTGGGCGCCATCGGTATCATGGCCATCGGCAACCTCTTCCTGCTCAGTGAACGATTGCCGCTGATCCTGCTGGCGCTGCTGGTCGACAGCTTTGCCTTCTTTCTCGCCCATGCCTGTGCCAGCAGCTGGGTAGGGCGCAGCGTGCGAGAGCACAGAGCATTGGCTTCGTCGCTGTATCTGGTGTTTTACTATCTGGGGGCCAGTCTGGGCGGGCTTTATCTGTATCCGTTCTGGACGCAGGCCGGGTTGCCGGGGGTCGCGATGGGCATGATGCTGGTGCTGCTGGTGACGGCGGGACTCAGCCTGCGGCTGCTGCGCCGGGAACGGATGACGGCAGGTTACATGGACACGAAAAGCGTTTTGTAGGGGCCAATTTATTGGACCGCCAAGTCTATACGTAACACTGTCGGTCGAATAAATTCGACCCTACTATCAAAGGCAGAACGCGGCAATTAAAGGCGGTGGCCGATGAAATAATCGTCGGGTACCGGCACCACCTCATTGCCGGCGATTTCAAGCGCTATGGTCTCGGCCAGGCTGCGTTGGTGAAACTTGACCTGATAGGGCGGCAGGGCCAGGGTCAGCTCGGGCGACGAGTCTTCCAGTCCCTTGGTATTGAAGGGAACATTCGGGTAATCGATGAGTAACTGCTGCAGACTGTCGACCACGACTTCGCCGTGCTCCAGACCGCATAGATGCTGTTTTCCGGCCTTGGGCGCGGCCAGTTCGATACAGGGCACCGGTCCGAAGGGGCTGGCCAGCGGTTGGTGCAGCCGATAGGTGATGATGGGCCTGTTGCCTATCATCCCTTCTACCAGACAATCCCCAAACCGGGCCAGTGCAGTGCGCAGCTGCAGGTATTCTTGCGAGGTTGCCGCCCGATAACACAGGTGGTCCATCGGGCCCAATGTCGGCGGCAGGCCATAATCGAGCAGGCCCTGCTCCAGTTGATTGAGAAAACAGCCAACATCGCCCAGCAAGTCCATCAATGACGGCGCCGGAGTTACCATTTTCGCTTGGGCTCGAACAGCTGGTCCAGTTCGGATTTTTCCTGCTCTTCTTCTCGCGCCTTCTGCTCTTGCTCTACCTTGACGAGATTGTTATCCAACTCGTTCAATCGCAGTTGCAGGTTTTCTTCGATACTTTTGAGCTGCTCATCCTTGTCGGGCACCTGCTCCAGTACGTTCAGGCCCTTGGTCAGCATCTGGCGGGCCATCTGGTTGTTTTTATTATCCAGCGCGAGCCGCGCACGTTTGACCAGATTGGCCAGGTTGATTTTCAATTGCACGAGCTCCAGGCGGCGATCTTCCACTACAAACGTCTGGTTACCCAGCTTGCCGTTGTTGTGCTCTATGCGCAGCAGAGCCCGCAGCCGTTTCACGATTTTCAGCATATGAATGGCTTGCTGATCCGACTCGGGCGGTTTCAGGCTGGACTGCTCCATCTGGTAATGCTCTTTTACCTGCTGCAGTTGTTGCTCGATATTGGCTTTGCGCGATTTTACCTGGGTACTGGCAGGGTCTTGTTGCTGCATGATTTGCAGACTGGACAGAATACGGTTGTATAACGCCACCACCAACGCCTTGCTGAAAGGCAGTTGACCGGCATGTAACAGCAATTCGTCGGTTTCGTTGATGATGTTTTTATGTCTTAGTAACAAGGTACGTCTTTCTGCTGCCTGCTTTTGACGGTACTGCTGAAGAATATTGTAAACAATAACCAGAAACAGCAAGGCGCCTATGGCTATGAGGATCAGTGTCAGCGTCATCTATTTGGCGGCTCGTTGATAGGTAAAGGTGAAATGAAATGTTACCCCAGTCATCAGACTTTGGCTAACCCCCATCTTGTTAACGGCATAAAACAGCTGATTGTTTAATCGGTTAGCATATAACCTTTGGTTATTAATGATTACCAAAGAGGATCTTTTTGCTGGGTCTGATAATATTTAGCTATGTCACCCCAATGTGAGTCACCATGAAACTGCAGCAGTTACGCTATATCGTTGAAGTTGCCAATCATAACCTGAACGTGTCTGCCACCGCCGAGAGCCTGTATACCTCGCAACCCGGTATCAGCAAGCAGGTACGGATGCTGGAAGATGAACTGGGCATCCAGGTGTTTGAGCGTAGTGGTAAGCATCTGACTCAGGTGACGCCTGCGGGTAAGGATATTATTCGTATTTCCAGCGAAATTCTGGCCAAGGTCGAGAGCATCAAGGCGGTGGCGAGTCAGCATACCCACCCGGATCAGGGGTCACTCAATATTTCGACCACTCATACTCAGGCCCGTTATGCGTTGCCCGAGGTGATCAAGGGCTTTATCAACCGTTATCCCAAGGTGTCGTTGCACATGCACCAGGGCACGCCGGTGCAAATCAGCGAGTCGGTGGCCAAGGGCTCGTCCGACTTTGCCATTGCCACCGAGGCGATGCATTTGTATCAGGATTTGATCATGCTGCCCTGTTATCACTGGAACCGGTGCATTCTGGTACCCAAGGATCACCCGCTGGCGACCATCGACAAGCCGGACATTGCCGATATTGCCCATTACCCGCTGGTGACTTACGTATTCGGCTTTACCGGTCGCTCCGAGCTGGACATTGCCTTCAACAAGGCCGGCTTCGAGCCCAAGGTGGTGTTTACCGCCACCGACGCCGACGTAATCAAGACCTATGTGCGACTGGGCATCGGCATCGGCGTGCTCGCCAGCATGGCGGTCGACGCAACGCAGGATACGGATTTGGTGGCCATAGACGCCAGCCATCTGTTTGCGGCCAGCACCACCAAGATAGGCTTTCGCAAAGGCACCTTTCTGCGCAGCTACATGTATGACTTTATGGAACGGTTTGCGCCCCACCTGACCCGAGAGCGGGTGGACAAAGCCATCGCGCTGAAGTCACCGGATGAAATAGACCAGTTGTTTGAAGACGTAACCCTGCCGGTACGTTGATTGGTGTGAGGCGTTCCGGCTTGGTGTGGATATTCCGGTGTTGATTTTTTGTAGGGTTGAATTCATTCGACCAAGGGTGTTATCAGTGGATCTGTCAGTCCAATAAAGTGGACCCTACGAAAGAAACGGTATGCGCAGCACTGCAATAAAAAAAGGAGCCTTCAGGCTCCTTTTTTTGGCTTATGGCTTAAAGCTCGCTGAGTTACTCTCCCAGTCCCTTGCCGGCGTCGGCCTTGGCGATCAGCTCTATCTTGTAACCGTCCGGATCTTCCACAAAGGCAATAACGGTGCTGCCTCCCTTTACCGGACCCGGCTCGCGGGTCACCTTGCCACCGGCGACACGAATCTGCTCGCACATTCCGTAGATATCATCGGCTTCAATGGCGATATGGCCATAGGCGTTGCCCAGATCATACTGCTCGGTGCCCCAGTTGTAGGTCAGCTCCAGTACCGCCTCGTTTTCTTCCTTGCCGTAACCGACAAAGGCCAGGGTGTACTGGTATTCGGTGTTTTCGCTGGTACGCAGCAGTTTCATGCCCATGACATCGGTATAAAAGGCGATGGACTTGTCCAGGTGACCGACGCGCAGCATGGTGTGCAGTATACGCATGATTAAAACTCCCAGAATGAAGAGGGGAAGCCGTCACCCGATATTCATCAGGCAGCGGGTGTCGAGTTGTAAATTACCGTTCTATTGTACCTGATACCATTATCGGACTGTACCGCAGGCTCAGGGCATATAGCGTTGTTTATCGTACACAGCAGAACAAACCCGAGTGTTCTCTGAATCTGTGGTGACCCGAATACAAGCGGACTATTCTTCTTAGGCCGCCGGTAAAAAGCGTCAATGACCGTCATCCAAATAACGCATTGCCGGCAAACCCGTTAGCTAGTGGCAGGATAACCCGAGGAGGACCAGATGAATTGGGACATAGTCGCAGGTAACTGGAAACAGTTTAAAGGTAAGGTGCAAACCCAGTGGGGCAAGCTCACCGATGACCAACTCGACGAAATTTTCGGTAAAAGACAAGAGCTCGCCGGTAAAATTCAGGAGGTCTACGGTATTGGGAAAGATGAGGCAGAAAAGCAGATCAAGGAATTTGAAGACAACACCCGGGATGAGTAATCACAAGCCTTGCCGGATTACTGAATAGATAAAACAAAGCCCTGCACTGCAGGGCTTTTGCGTGGTGGCGTGTTTTACCTAACGCATGACCTGTTAATCGTCCGGCTTGTCTTTGAATTCACACAGGTCTTCGATCACGCAGGAACCGCAGCGGGGCTTGCGGGCCACACAGGTGTAGCGACCGTGCAGAATAAACCAGTGATGCACGTCCTGCTTGAATTCTGCAGGCACCCATTTCAGCAGTTTTTGCTCTACTTCGTCCACGTTCTTGCCGGGGGCAAAGCCGGTACGGTTCGATAACCGAAAAATATGGGTGTCTACCGCGATGGTGGGCCAGCCGAAGGCGGTATTAAGTACCACGTTGGCGGTTTTACGGCCCACGCCGGGCAGGGCTTCCAGCGCTTCCCGGTTTTCCGGTACTTCGCCGCCGTGCAGCTGTTGCAGCATGGAGCAGGTTTTGATCACGTTCTCGGCCTTGGTGTTGAACAGGCCTATGGTCTTGATGTGCTCCTTGACGCCGTCCACGCCCAGCGCCAGCATGGCCGCCGGGGTAGGGCCGGCGGCAAACAAGCCGACCGTGGCCTTGTTGACGCTGACATCGGTGGCCTGGGCCGAGAGTAGTACCGCAATCAGCAATTCGAACGGATTGCGAAAATGAAGCTCGGTGGTCGGGTGCGGATTCTCTGCCCGCAACCGCTCCAGGATCTGACGACGTTTTTCCATGTTCATAGCGAGGTGACTCGTGCACGGGTGACTTCGGCCTTGGGCGCCGGGGCCTGGCGGGCGGCGAGTCGACCGTCCAGCCAGTTTTTGGCGGCAATCATCAGCCCCAGGCCGATAAAGGCGCCGGGCGGCAGTATGGCCAGCAGAAAGCCGTTATCAAGATGCAGCAGGTCGATACGCAGGCTGGCAGCCCAGTCACCCAGCAGCAGTTCGGCGCCATCGAACAGGGTACCCTGGCCCAGCAGTTCGCGCAGACCGCCCAACACCAGCAGCACTGCGGTAAAGCCCAGGCCCATCATCAGGCCGTCGAGCGCCGCCAGTCCGGCGGTGTTCTTGGAGGCAAAGGCTTCGGCCCGGCCGATGATCACGCAGTTGGTGACGATCAGCGGAATAAAGATGCCCAGTGACTGGTAAAGGCCGTAGGTGTAGGCGTTCATCAGCAACTGTACGCAGGTGACCAGACTGGCGATGATCATCACGTAGATGGGAATACGCACTTCGTTCGGTACCCAGCGGCGCACCAGCGACACCGTCACATTGGAGCCCACCAGCACCAGCAGGGTGGCGAGCCCCAGCCCCATGGCGTTGGTCAGGGTGCTGGTTACGGCCAGCACCGGGCAGAGGCCGAGGATCTGCACCAGGGCCGGGTTGTTGCGCCACAGGCCCTGGCGAATAATTTCTTTATGTTGTTCGTTCATAGCGATTCTCCACACGCTGGCGCCTGGGCCAGTAACCGGGGTTGCTGGTCAACCAGCAGCAGCACCTTGTGTACCGCCTTGACCACGGCTCTGGGGGTGATGGTGGCGCCGGTAAAGGCATCAAACTGGCCGCCATCTCGACGCACCGCCCAACGCGGGTCATCCTCACCCTGTATCGACTGACCGTTGAAATCCAGAACCCAGTCGGATTTTTTCAGTTCGATTTTGTCACCCAGTCCCGGGGTTTCGTTATGGTTTAGTACCCGCACGCCGCTGAGAGTACCGTCTATATGAACGCCTACCACCAGCTTGATTTCACCGCTGTAGCCGTCGGGTGCAATGGCCTCGATGGCATAACTCTGTGGCTGGCCGTTTTTCACGGCGGTAAAGACCGGCAGGGCCTCGCGCGTGCCCAGAAACTGTTCGTTACTCAGCATGACGCAATGATCGAACAGCGGTTCGTCGTAGCTGTCGGGCGGCAGCAGTTCATCCAGCACCCGCAGCAGCTGGGCCTGCTCCTGTTCGATAATGGTGCTCTGAGTCAGGCTGTGCGTCAGCGCGACCACGGCGGTACAGCCGAGGGCAAAGGTCGCCAGCGTCAGCCCGTTTTTGCGCATCATTTCCAGCATCAGCGGGCCGCTCCATAGGTGGTGGGTTTGGTCAGCGCATCGATCATCGGCACCGTCATGTTGGCCAGCAACACGGCGAAGGCCACCGCATCCGGATAACCGCCGAAGGTACGGATCAGGTATATCAGCAGGCCGATCAGCACGCCGTAGATCAAACGGCCGCGGAAGGTGGTAGAGGCCGACACCGGATCGGTGGCGATGAAGAAGGCGCCGATCATGGTGGCGCCCGTCAGCAGATGCATCATGGGGCTGGCGGTGCCGTCCGGAGCCACCATAAAACCAAACAGGCTGAACAATAGCAGACTGCCGATAATGGCCACCGGAATGGGCCAGCTGATGAGCTTGAGGCGCAGCAACATCAGGCCACCGGCCAGATAGGCCAGGTTGACCCACTGCCAGCCGAGGCCGGCCAGACCGCCGAATACCGGGTTCGCCAGAATTTCGCTGCTGGTGTGGCCCTGGCTAAAGCCGGTTTTAAGGGTGTCGAGCGGGGTGGCCATGGTGGTGCCGTCGGCCAGCTCGCGCAGCTGATGCGGACTGAAGCCGTCCAGGGTAAAGCCGGTGAAGATGGCGGACAGGCTGTCGGCGAAGGTCACCGGATACAGCTGCAGCTCCAGTGGCGGCAGCCAGCTGGTCATGTGCAGCGGAAACGACACCAGCAGCAGCACGTAGGCGACCATGGCCGGGTTGAACAGGTTCTGGCCTATGCCGCCATAAAGATGCTTGGCCACGATAATGGCAAAGGCGGTGCCGATCACCGCCAGCCACCAGGGTGCCAGCGACGGCAGTGCTATGCCGATCAGCAGGGCAGTCAGCAGCGCCGAGTTATCCCTGAGCTGGTTCAGACGACGGCCGCGCAGGGCCAGCACCAGCGCCTCGGCACCGTAGGCCGTCAGGACCGCCAGCACGATTTGTATCAGGCTGCCCCAGCCGAAAAACCAGCACTGGGCAAGAATGCCCGGTATCAGGCAATAACAGACCCGCCGCATCAGGGTGGCGATGTCGAGCGGAGCGCGATCATGGGG
>JAAEZO010000299.1 GCA_018222825.1 Gammaproteobacteria bacterium | reverse complement strand
AGGGCATGTTCCCCAGCCAGCAGTCGGCGGAAGAAAGCCAGCGGCTGGAAGAAGAGCGCCGCCTGGCCTACGTGGGCATGACCCGAGCCATGAGCAAGCTCTATATCAGCCACGCCGAGAGCCGCCGCCTCTACGGCCGGGAAATGTTCCACCGCCCCAGCCGCTTCATCAAGGAACTGCCCACCGATTGTCTGGAAGAGATCCGGCTCAAGGCCAGTGTCAGCCGTGCCGTGCCCAACGGTCGCTTCAGTCAGGATCGGGTACAGGAAACCTTCAATGAAACCGGTTTCCGACTGGGCCAGCGGGTGGCGCATCCCAAATTTGGCGAGGGTATAGTGCTCAACTTCGAAGGCGCCGGTGATCACAGCCGGGTGCAGGTCAACTTCAATGACGGCGGCAGCAAGTGGCTGGTCACCGCTTACGCTCGGCTGGAAGCGCTTTAACATGACGGAGCCCGCCTCGGCGTGGGCCGTCAGGCAAATTCTGCCTTGATGACCAGCCACAGTATGGAGCCGGCAACGCCGCAGAACAACAGGCCGCACAGGCCGTTGATCGGCCGGCTCCAGGCCTGCAGTCTCGCCTGCACCCGGGATGAGGACAACCAGTAGGCCAGCAGCACAAACCAGATCAGGCTCAGCAAAAACAGCTCTGCCACCAGGGCGGTGCGGGTCAGCCAGTTGACCTCCGGGCCGACCAGGGCGGCGAGCAGACCGATGAAAAACACCAATGCCTTGGGATTGAACAGGTTGGTATTGAACCCGGACCAGAAGCCATTGCCGGGCAGTCCGCCGGCAGCGGTCGGCATTCCTGGAGCGGCAGCCGGAGTCAGTGCCGCCTGCAACGCCCCCCAACCCAGCCAGCCCATATAAACCGCGCCTGCCAGCCGAACCAGGGTAAACAGCAGCGGATGTCCCTGGATCAGCAGGCTGATGCCGGTGAGGCTCAGTATGCTGTGTACCAGTATGCCGGCGGCAATGCCGAGCGCGGCCCCCAGGGCTGCTCGACGCTGGGCAGCAAAACGCAGCATCAGCGCCATATCCGGACCTGGGCTGGCCAGCGCGACGAGATGGATAAGTCCTATGGTAACAAGCAGTGAGAGATTCATGTTCGGCTCCGGCAATGGTGAGACCACAGCTTAGGGAGCAGGTCAGCGGTCGGCTTGTAAGTTATTGCATCTGGGTGCGAAAGCGGGCCGGCGTCAGCCGGTAGGCGGCCACGAAGGCGCGGTGAAAGTGGGCCTGATCGAAAAAGCCCACAGCTTGGGCGGTGTCGGCGATAGTGGTGCCGGCGGCCAGGTATTTTTTAGCCGCCTCCAGTCGCAGTCGCTTGAGGTAGGCGTGGGGGGTGATACCCATGGCCGCGTTGAACCGGCGCAAGAACTGAAAGCGGGACAGACCGAGTTCGGCGGCGAGCTGTTCCAGGTGATGGGGCGCGTCCAGCTCGGCCAGCAGTTTGTCCCTGATGCGAGTGAGGGCGGGCGGCGCCAGCGGCTGTAGTTCCTGATGGGGGAAGAAGGTGGACAACAGCGCCAGCAGGCGGTTTTCGGCTTCCTGCCGGCTGAGTTGCTTCTGCTCCATTTGCCGGTGCAGCGTCAGGCTCTGCCGATAGAGCCGGGGCTGGTTGAGCAGGGGTTGTCCGAAGTAGGGCGTGGCCTGCTGCAGCTCCTCGGCCAGGCCTGCCATCAACTCGGGCGCGAGGGAAAACACCCGTACCCGAAAGCCCTGCTCGTCGAAGCAACTGCCGTCGTGGGCGATATCCGGGTTGAGCAGCGACAGCTGACCCGGCGCCAGCGGCGACGAGCTACCTTTATGGATAAATTTCTGTGCTCCCAGCTCAACCAAGCCGATATGGTAGTCGAGATGGATATGGCGGCCATAGGTGAAGCCGGCATGGTCAGCCAGGCACAACTCCAGGCCGTCCAAGCCAGGGTATTTCCAGTATTTTACGCTGCTCATGGCATTATTTTAGCGTGCCGAGGGCGCCGCTGTTTTGTAAAGAATTGCGTCGCCGCTGCCTGACTCCGTCCAGGGT
>JAAEZO010000298.1 GCA_018222825.1 Gammaproteobacteria bacterium | reverse complement strand
CAGGTAGATGGTGGTCAGCGGCGTGTATTCCGACGGCTTGATGATCACGGTGTTGCCCATGGCCAGCGCCGCCGCCATCTTGAGGCTGGTCTGGTACAAGGGGAAGTTCCAGGGCGCAATCAGCGCACAAACGCCGATCGGCTCTTTCACCGTGTAGTTCAGGAAGCCGTCTTCAACCGGCGAGGTTTCGCCATAGAACTTGTCGGTCCAGCCGGCATAGTACTCGAAGATATCGGCGCAGGTAGGAATGTCATCGGCCATGGATTCGGCGAACAGCTTACCGTTGGGCAGAGACTCGAGTACCGCCAGCTCTTCGGTATGCTCGCGGATCAAACGGGCAACCTGGCGCAGCATGTCTGCACGCTGGGTACGGCTGACCTTTGACCACACGCCGGACTCGTGGCGCTGATTGGCGATACTGGCGGCGTATTCAACCTGCTCGGCATCGGCCATCACGAACTCACAGAGCATCTCGCGGTTCGCCGGGTTGGTGACCACCCATTTATCACCGGCGGCACCGTCGACCCACTGGCCGTCGATGTACTGCTGCTTGGGTTTCTGAAGCCAGTCATAGGCCCAGGACAAGGGGGTGTTTTTAGCAAAATCCATTTGATGCTCCATTTTATATTACGGTAACGGTCCGCCCAAGTCGCTGCCTTCTTTGAAGACGCGTGCTGTAGCGGTTGTCGACGAGCTTAGAAGGATGGCTATCAAGACACAATTGACATTAGTGTATGGTCCCTTGCAAAAAACTCATCCTCCTTTACCGACCCTACTCCTCCAGATAATGCCGGATCTGTTGCAGATCTCCGCCAGTTTCCTTATAGACACGAGAGGCAAATGAATAGCCACGAGCCTGCTTGAGGCGGATCAGCGTGGGGATCAGCGTATTGACGTTGTGCGCATTACGCTCCAAATCCGGCTCCATATCGGCGAGGCAATGCTGGCGGAACGCTTCTATACCGCTGGTAAGTACGGACATGGTATCGAGCAAGTTGCTGATCACCACCGACTGCCAAGGCGTGTAATCCAGCTCGCCATGGTCCTGAGTCATCTGCACAGAATAACAGCGGCCGCAGGCCTGCATGCAGCACTGGATCAGGTATTCGGGAATGGTCGGATTAACCTTGCCCGGCATGGCTGAAGAGCCAGGCTGTACCGCAGGCAGCCGAATTTCGCCAAAGCCAGTTGCCGGACCCGACGCCATCAGCCGGAAGTCCTTGGCGATGCGCAGTAGGGCCCTCGCCAGCTGGTCCAGCCCGGTAGCCACCCTGGCCAGATCATCATGGCTCTGTGAAGCATCAAATAAATTGTCGTTGTGAGAGAAGCGCTCGCCCCCCATCATCAGGTTCAACCCTTCGATGACCTGGTTGAAAAAGGTCTCAGAGCAATCTCCCCTGCGCCCGATAATGTTGCCCCCCAGGTTTACCTTGTAAAGCTCGCCAACATCTGTATCCAGTCGCCGTCGGTTACGTTCAAGCAACGATGCATAACCACCGAACAGATCGGCAAAACTAATCTCGACCGCATCCTGCAGACAGGTCCGGGAAATCTTCAACACGTCCTGCCATTTTTGACTCTGCTCGTCGAAGGTCTTGATCAACATTTTCAACGCTCTATCCAGCTCTGTCATCTTGTCGATCACGGCCAAATGGCAAGCGGTATTGAGGGCATCACTGGTCGAGTTATTAAGATTGACGTGATCATTTGGATGCACCGGGTCGTAGCTTCCCAGCGGTCGGTCGAACGAGTTTTGGTTGGCTCGATTGGCGATCACTTCATTCACATTCATGTTGCTGGAAATACCGCCCCCCCCATGAAAGGAGTGCACCGGAAAAGACTCCGCCGGCATCTCTTCAAGAAGTTTATCTACCGCCAAGATAATGGCTTGGCCAAGTGTCGGATTTATTTCCCCCGTTTTTATATTGGTCTGAACCGCCAGCTTTTTAACCTGGAGGAGTCCCCGCAATAGTTCCGGATAGGCCGACAAGGGCTTTTCTCCGTTCAGCGGATACAGCGCTATGGCTCTCTGCGTTTG
>JAAEZO010000297.1 GCA_018222825.1 Gammaproteobacteria bacterium | reverse complement strand
ACCCGGGAATGACCGGGCGGCCCACCTTTTGATCGCCCTCGGCCAGGGTGTGTTCCGACAACACCGCCAGCCCCAACCCTTGCTCCACGCTCATGCGGATCACCTCGTTGCTTTCTATCTGCATCACCCGCTTCAACTGCAGGTTGCGCTTGCGCAGCCATTCCTCAAATACCAGCCGGGTGGCGCTGCCCGGCTCGCGCAGCAGAAAACGCTCTTCCAGCAGGGCCGAGAAATCGGCGGGAGCATTATTTACCGCCCAGTGATCCGGCGGGGTAATCAATACCAGGGGATTATGAATAAAACGGCCACTCAGGGTGTGCTCCCCGGTGGGCGGGTGGCTGAACAGATAAAGATCGTCCTGCTGGTGGCGGTGGCGATCCAGAATATAGCCCCGGTTGCCGACGCTGATCGACACTTCCACCCCCGGAAAACTCCGGTTAAAGGGCCCCAGCAGGCGCGGCAATATGTATTTGGCGGTGGTCACCACGCCGATGCTGAAACTGCCGCGGGTGCCCTGGCGTGCATCCTGCAAAAAGCCGTTGAAGTCTTCGAAACGGCTCAGAGCATCCAATGCCGCATGATACAGCTCGGTGCCGACCAGGGTGGGCGTGATGCGCCCGTCGCCGATGATTAGCAAAGGCTCGCCTACCGCTTCGGCCAGCCGCTTGAGCTGCTGCGACACGGTGGGCTGGGTCAGATGCAGCTGGCCGGCGGCCCGGGATACCGAGCCCAGGCGCACCACAGACACATACACCTGCAGCAGTCGAAAAGTCAGATGACGAACATTCATTGATGATTATCTATATTCATGGTTGTTAACATTTATTGGTAACTATACTTCGCCGTCCGCACAATGTCTGCCGTCTTCAGGGTCAAGCCGGCAGCACACTGCCCTCATTCGGTTGACCACCATTGCAACATAATGAAAAGAGAGGAATTCATGCCGGATATTGTGGTGGCGTTTTTTGCACTGGGCGTTATAGCGGGCCTGGCCCGATCGGATCTTAAGGTGCCCAAGGCGGCGTATGACACCCTGAGCATACTGCTGATGCTGACCATCGGCTTCAAGGGCGGGCTGGCGCTGCACGGCAACCTGCATTGGGGGCTGGTGCCGTCGCTGCTGGCGGTGGCCGCATTGGGGGTGCTGATACCGCTGTTGTGTTATCCGGTGGCCCGCCGCTTGCTGCGCCTCGATCAGGCCAACAGCGCCAGTCTGGCGGCGCATTATGGCTCGGTCAGTGCTGGTACCTTTGCGGTGGCCCTGGCCTATGCCCAGAGTCTGAGCCTGGAGATTGCCCCCGAGACCACCTTGTATCTGGTGCTGCTGGAGCTGCCCGCCATTATCGTGGCCATTTCGCTGTACAAGCGGCTGTCGGGGCAGGGCGCACAGAGTGGTAATAGCGGCGTATGGCACGAGGCGCTGACCAGCCGGGGCGTGGTGTTGCTGACCGGTGGTGTGCTGATTGGTTACTTTTACGGACCCCAGCAGGCGGCGCCGGTAAGTGACTTGTTCATCGGTGCCTTCAAGGGCCTGCTGGCGCTGTTTTTGCTGGAGATGGGCCTGTGTGCCGCCAAGGCGTTGTGCCCGGTGCCCTGGCGTCGCTGGCCGGTGATGCTGTTTGCGCTGCTGGCGCCCCTGGTGCTGGCCGGGCTGGGCACCCTGATGGCGCTGCTGTTGGGGCTGCCGCAAGGTACGGCGCTCATTCTGGTGGCGCTGGTGGCCAGCGCGTCCTACATCGCGGCCCCGGCGGCCATTGGCGCCGCCATCGACAAGGCAGACATCGGCCTGGCCATGCTGGCATCGTTGGCGGTGACCTTTCCCTTCAATGTGCTGGTAGGCATACCGCTTTACGCCCGCTGGCTGCAAAGCTTTTACTGACCATGAAAAAAGGCGGACCCTGAGGTCCGCCTTTTTGTTGCCATCAACCGTGATACCGGTGCTTACACCAGTTCGCGGTTTTCCTTTTTGGCGGCGCGCACGTCTTTCAGTACCGCCTTGCAGATCACCACCAGCACCCACAGGGTGAGGGCGGGCCAGATCAGAATA
>JAAEZO010000296.1 GCA_018222825.1 Gammaproteobacteria bacterium | reverse complement strand
CCATCGAGGCCAGCGGTACCGTGGCCCTGCGTTTCGTGGACCACCACGGTCAGGCTACCGAGCGTTATCCCTTCAACCCCAACGGCTCTGCCAACGGCATTACCGGCCTGACCAATCAGGACGGCCGGGTCACCATCATGATGCCGCACCCGGAGCGGGTATTCCGCACCGTGGCCAACTCCTGGCATCCGGATGGCTGGGGTGAAGACGGCGGCTGGATGCGCATTTTCCGCAACGCCCGCAAAAACCTCGGTTAAATTTGCAACTTGCTTCGAATAATAAAAAGCCCGCCACGATGCGGGCTTTTTATTTCTCAAGTGAGTCTGTAGTATGTTCGTGTCCGAAAAACAATCACTTCACACTCCACCTTTGAGTGCCGGTAATAGGGCTATGAACGGCAAAGGCCGTTTTCATTTACTCATTCAATTATCTGAGTAGCGACATGGATGACTCTTTGTTATTGACCACGCTGAATGCCGGGGTTCATGCCGGCACCGACAGCGTGCAGGAACGGGCCGCGACCTCGCTGAATCTGGCCCGGCAGATCATGCAGCATACCCGTGAAGGCATAGTGCTGATGGATGCCCGTGGTCGGGTGCTGGAAGTGAACCCGGCCTTCTGCCGACTCAGCGAGCTGGATGCGGCCGATATTGAAGGCCGCCATCTCACCCAGATCAACGAGGCACTGCACGGGCGTCGCTACTATCGGAACATCTGGCTGCGGCTGCAACAGCAGGGTGACTGGCAGGGTGAAGTACAGCATCACAACCGTGAAGGCCAGTTGGTGACCCACCGGCTGATGCTGCGGCTGATCAGAAACCATGGCGGGCGGGTCGGTTATATCATCGGCATCCTCGACGATATCAGCCAGCTCAGACAATCCGAAGACCAGCTCAGTTACCTGGCCCATCACGATGCCCTGACCCGCACCGCCAACCGCACCTTTTTGCTGAGCTGGTTCAACCAGGTGACGGCGGCGCTTGCACCACAGGAAACCTTGTCATTGCTGTTTATCGACCTGGATCGCTTCAAGCCGATTAACGACAGCTTCGGTCATGGAGTGGGGGATGAGGTGCTCAAGGTGCTGGCGGCCCGGCTGCAAACCCAGATCGATGCCAGCGAAATGGTGGCCCGCATCGGCGGCGATGAATTTGTGATGATCTGGCGCGGCACCATGAGGAGAGCGGAGCTGATGGCCAGAGCGGCGACCTTGCTGGAACAACTTCAGCAGCCGGTTCTGGTGGGTGGCCATGAGCTGAGCGTGGGCGCCAGCATCGGTATCAGCTTTTATCCCGAGCATGGGCGCGATATCGACACCCTGCTGCGCTACGCGGATACCGCCATGTACCAGGCCAAATGCTATGGCAGCACCAAAATCTGCCTGTTTGACGGCGTTCAGCTCTCTTATCTGGAGCAACAGCAGCGGTTGACGGCCGAGTTTCACCAGGCACTCGAGGAGAGCCAGTTGTTTCTCGAGTATCAGCCGACCCTGGCAACGAATGACCATCGGCTGGTCAGTGTCGAGGCGCTGTTGCGCTGGCGTCACCCCGAGCTGGGTGTTTTGTACCCGGATCAGTTTTTGTCGGCGGTGAAGGCGGCCGGGCTCCTGCTGCCGCTGGCCGAGTGGGTCTTTACCGAAGCGGCCCGGCAAGTTGGCCTCTGGCAGCAACAGCATCGCTGGCTGGGGCGAGTCAGCATCAATCTGAGCGGGCTGGAGCTGGAACAGCAGAAAGTCGGGCGGTTACTGGCGCTGCTGCACCGCCACGGGGTGGCTCCCGAGCATTTCATACTGGAGCTGTGCAGCGATTTCATGATGCGCCGCAGCGAGTCGCTGACCGGCATGCTGAACGGCCTGAGAGACGCCGGCATCAAGGTGTTTTTGAATAATGTGGGCAAAGGGCGCTTCAACTTCAGCAAGCTCGGTCAACTGCCGATAGATGGCATCAAGCTGGATCACAGCCTGCTGACGGAGAGTTTTGACAGCCTGGATCGCTCGGTTATTCGCTCGTTACTCTTGTTGTCCCAGACTCTGGGGATCCGGGTGATCGCCTGTGGCGTCGAGCATGAGCA
>JAAEZO010000295.1 GCA_018222825.1 Gammaproteobacteria bacterium | reverse complement strand
AACAGGCTGACCTTGCTGCCCTGACGCTGGAAGCGCTTGACCGTGACTTCATCGTCCAGCCGGGCGACAACCACCTGGCCGTTGCGCACTTCCTGAGTCTTGTGTACCGCCAGCAGATCACCGTCCATGATGCCGATGTTCTTCATGCTCATGCCCTTTACCCGCAGCAGAAAGTCGGCCGACGGGTGAAACAGAGACGGATCCAGCTTGTAGTGGCTCTCGATATGCTGCTGAGCCAGAATGGGCTCACCGGCCGCAACGCGTCCGATCAAGGGTAACCCGAGCTCCTCCTCTTCTTCTGCGAGGCGAATACCGCGAGAGGTACCGGGCATCATGGTAATGACGCCTTTCTTGGCCAGCGCCTTGAGATGTTCTTCGGCGGCGTTCGCCGATTTAAAGCCCAGAGTCTGGGCAATTTCGGCACGGGTCGGCGGCATCCCGGTCTGCTGAATATGCTCTTTGATGATCTCCAGTACCTGAGACTGGCGCGGCGTAAGGGCTTTCATAATGGACCTGTTTTTTTATACAGTTAACTGTCAGTATATCCAGTAAATCCGGCAGGGCAAGTACAAAGTCCGACCGCGGCAGTCGCATGGATTCTGGAGTTACTGCTTCATAACGCTCGGGTTTACAACAGTGTCAGTACCACACCGGCGAATATCAGCATGCCGACGTAGTTGTTGTTGAGGAAGGCGCCGAAACAGGCCATGCGTTCCCGGTCGCGGATCTGCCGCTGCTGATACACAAACAGGCCGGCTGCACCGAGCAGACTCCAGTAGAACAAGGCCCCCAACGCGAACGCCTGCCCGGCCGCCACCAGCAACATCAGGGTCAGTACCTGCAACAGACCGACTGCCAGCTTGTCACGACGACCAAACAGGATGGCGGTCGACTTGACCCCGATTTTAAGGTCATCATCCCGATCCACCATGGCATACATGGTGTCGTAGGCGATGGTCCAGGTCAGGTTGGCGGCGAACAGCAGCCAGAGCCCCGGCGGCAGGCTGTTGCTCTGGGCGGCAAAGGCCATGGGAATGGCCCAGGAAAAGGCGATGCCCAAAAACAACTGCGGCAGATTGGTATAGCGTTTCATAAAGGGATAAAGCGCCGCCCAACCCAGACCGGCCACCGCCAGCTGTATGGTCAGGGCGTTGGTGGTCAGCACCAGCACGAAAGAGATGCCCACCAGCAGCGCAAAAAAGCCCAGCGCCTGCCGCTCGGTCAGTTCCCCGCTCGGCAGCGGCCGACCTCGAGTGCGCTTGACGTGTCCGTCGATGTTACGGTCCGCATAGTCGTTGATCACACAACCAGCGGAGCGCATCGAAAACACCCCGGCCACAAACACCAGCAACAGCCAGAATGAAGGCTGGCCCTCGCCGGCTATCCACAGCGCCCACAAGGTGGGCCACAACAGCAGCAGAGTACCGATGGGCTTGTCGAGTCGAGCCAGCGCCATGTAGGCGCGCCAGCGTGGCCGGGATTGAGTGGTCATGGCGGTCATTTACTTCCTTCCTGATAGGCCTGCGCCTGCGGTAAAAACAGCTCGGTCACCAACACACCGGCACTGCCGGTAGACAACAGCGAACGACGGGCCCAGGGCAAATCATCCTCTGCTGGCGGCGCTATGTCCTGCATTCGGGTCAGCTGCTGCCACTGCGGGGCCGTCAGCTGGGCAAACTCGAACTCGCTGCGCAGTAATTGGGGATCTTCAAACAACAATTCGCCCAGCGCACGCTGACCCAGGCCGCCCAGCGCCGGCACCGCATGCAGGGTCGTGGGAGAATACAGGGAGCTGGCATAGACCCAGGGCTGCTCATCACAGAGCAGCAACACCTCACGGCAAAAGGCACGATCGGCGCCAATCCATGCGGCCTGGGTCGAGGTAAGGGATATTTCGGCGGTGGTGCGCTGCAGCTGCACTCGAAACTGCCGGCAATGACGCCGCAATCGTTCGGTGAGAGAGCCGGTATCTTGTAGCCAGTGGCACAACGGCGCTTGAGACGACGGTAATTCCGGTCCCCAGTGCCAGGCATGATCGGCGGTGTTAGTCACTGGCACTTCCTGAAATGGTA
>JAAEZO010000294.1 GCA_018222825.1 Gammaproteobacteria bacterium | reverse complement strand
CAGATACCACAGCGGCGACAGCCCCTGGATCAGCAGATAAAGCGGAATGGCCGCCAAGGTACCCATGGTGCCCGGCATGACCGGGCTCAGGCCGGTGCCAAAGCCCAGGGCCAGCAGGTGCAAGGGGTTGGACAGCTTCAGCGCCGCCAGCTCAGGTTTTCTCATTCTGTACCACTGCGAAAATGATCCCAGCTTTTCGATGCCAGCTGATAAGGACGCCCCTCGGAAGTGAGCTCGACGCCCACCTCACCGGCCAGCATGCGCCCGACCCGGGTGAACTTGACGCCACAGTGCGCCAGCGCGGTTTCGAGCAAGCCTCGGTGCAGTTCGGGCACGGTAAAGCACAACTCGTAATCGTCACCGCCGGTCAATGCCAGCTCCCAGCCCTGCTCCCGCGACACCGATGCCAGCATGGCGGCACTCAACGGCAGTTGCTCCAGCTCCAACTGTGCGCGCATGCCGGAGGCGCGGGCCACATGGGCCAGATCGCCGGCCAGGCCGTCAGACAGATCCAGTGCGCTGGAGGCAATATCACGCAGCGCCTGCCCCGCCAGAATACGCGGGTGCGGGTGCTCGAACTTGGTGCGAACAAAGTCCTGATGCGGCTCAGGCACTATGATATTGCCCAGCACCTGTTGCAGGCCCAATGCGGCATCGCCCAGGTTGCCGGTGACATAAATGCCGTCCCCCACCCGGGCACCGTTACGCCGCAGGCCCTTGCCTTCCGGCAGGGTGCCATGCACGGTCACGGTAATAGACAGCGGGCCGCGGGTCATGTCTCCGCCCACCAGCGCCACATTGTAATATTCCGCCAGTTCGAAGAAGCCGGCACAAAAGCCCTTGATCCAGCTTTCGTCCACTTCGGGCAGGGTCAGCGCCAGCGACACCCAGCAGGGATCGGCGCCCATGGCCGCCAGATCCGAAAGGTTGACCGCCAGTGCCTTGTGGCCCAGCGCCATCGGATCCATGTCGGCAAAGAAATGCACTCCACTGACCAGGGTATCGGTGCTGACCGCCAGTACCGAATTGGCCGGCAACTGTAACAGGGCGCAATCATCGCCCGGTCCCATCAGCACATCCTTGCGGTGGCTGGCGACGGTAAAATAGTGTTTTATTATGTCAAATTCATTCATATAAATGAAAAGCCAGCGACTGCTGGCTTTTTCCCGTGCTTATTGTTTATTTTTTTAACTGCTTGATGACCTTGTCGAGTACGCCGTTGACGAACCGGTGGCTTTCATCGGCGGCAAACGCCTTGGCCAGTTCAATGGCCTCGTTGATCACCACCCGATAAGGTACATCCTCACGCCGGGTCAGCTCATAGGTGGCCAACCGCAGCACCGCCTTGTCCACAATATCCAGCTCGGCCAGCGGACGCGACAGATAAGGTGAAAACACCGCATCCAACTCTTTGACATGAACCGAGACCCCGAACAGCAGATCGCGGAAATAATCCAGATCCACCCCTTTGGTGTCCTGTTCCAGCGCAAACTGCTGGGCAATATCGGCCACGTTATCCTTGGTCATTTGCCACTGGTAGATGGCCTGGGTAGCGAGACGGCGGGCCTTACGGCGTTCAGACGGTTTCAATGCAGTACTCCTCTTAGTCCAGCGCTTGCAGGACGTTAATCATTTCAAGTGCGCTGAGGGCAGCTTCCGCGCCCTTGTTACCCGCCTTGGTGCCAGCACGCTCGATGGCTTGTTCGATGTTTTCGGTGGTCAGAACTCCAAAGGCAATCGGCACTTCAAAGTCCATCATCACGCTGGCCATGCCTTTGCTGTTTTCATTGGCGACCAGGTCGAAGTGGTAGGTACCACCACGGATCACGCAGCCGAGGGCAACGATGGCATCGTAGTTACCGCTCTTGGCGAGCTTTTTGCACACCAGCGGCATTTCGATGGCACCCGGTACTCGTACCAGCGTGATGTTGTCATCTTTTACCTGACCCTGACGCTTGAGCACATCCAGCGCTCCGGCCACCAGGCTGTCGTTGATAAAGCTGTTGAAACGGGCGACGACGATCGCCACCTTGGCCTCGGGAGTGGCCATCAGCCCTTCGATTACCTTCATGG
>JAAEZO010000293.1 GCA_018222825.1 Gammaproteobacteria bacterium | reverse complement strand
ATGCGGCGCTGCACCGGCTTGAGGCCATCGCCGATATGCGGCAGGGCCCGGTCCATGATCACGTACATGGAATAGTTGAGATAGGCCTGCTCGGTAAAGGTGTGCAATGGCAGGCGTTCTACGCCTTCCATGGTGAAATCGTTGTTGTTCATTCTGTCTCTTTCCTCAGGCCAGGGGGTCGACCAGGTTGCCCTTGGTTTCCAGCCATTCGCGGCGATCGCTCGAACGCTTCTTGGCCAGCAGCATGTCCATCAGTTTCTCGGTGGCTTCCATGTCGTCCACCGTCAGCTGCACCAGCCGGCGGGTATTGGGATCCAGGGTGGTTTCGCGCAGCTGCTTGGGGTTCATCTCACCCAGGCCCTTGAAGCGGGTCACCTGCACCTTGCCTTTTTTCTTCTCGGCCTTGATCCGCTCCAGCACGCCGTCGCGCTCCCCTTCGTCGAGGGCATAGAACACCTCTTTGCCCACGTCGATGCGATACAGGGGCGGCATGGCCACATAGACATGTCCCTGTTCCACCAGATGACGGAAATGGCGCACGAACAGGGCGCACAGCAGGGTGGCGATATGCAGACCATCGGAGTCCGCATCGGCCAGAATACAGACCTTGCCGTAGCGCAGGTCGGACAGGTCGGTCGAGTCCGGATCCAGGCCGATGGCCACCGAGATATCGTGCACTTCCTGCGAGGCCAGCACCTGACCGGACTCCACTTCCCAGGTGTTCAGAATCTTGCCGCGCAACGGCATGATGGCCTGAAACTCCCGATCCCGCGCCTGCTTGGCGCTGCCGCCGGCCGAGTCACCCTCAACCAGAAAAAGCTCACCCCGCATCGGGTCGGAGCAGGCGCAGTCGGTCAGCTTGCCGGGCAATGCCGGGCCCTGGGTCACCTTCTTGCGTACCACCTTCTTGGCCTGGCGCAAACGGCGCTGGGCACTGCTGATACACAATTCGGCAATCAGCTCCGCCAGCTCGGTATGCTGGTTCAGCCACAGGCTGAAGGCGTCCTTCACGATGCCGGAAACGAAGGCCGCACTCTGGCGCGACGACAGCCGCTCCTTGGTCTGACCGGCAAACTGGGGATCCTGCATCTTGACCGACAGTATGTAGGCGCAGCGCTCCCAGATGTCGTCCGGCGTCAGCTTGACGCCGCGCGGCAGCAGGTTGCGAAATTCGCAGAAGTCGCGCATGGCGTCGAGCAGACCCTGACGCAGACCGTTGACATGGGTACCGCCCTGAGCGGTGGGGATCAGGTTGACGTAACTTTCGCCCAGCCCTTCTCCGCCGTCGGGCAGCCAGGTCAGCGCCCATTCCACCGCCGACTGCTCGGTGGAAAAATTGCCGGTAAACGGCTGTTCGGGCAGGCAGGTGAAGTCCTTGACCGACTCCACCAGATAGTCTTTCAGGCCGTCCTGATAACACCATTCCAGGGTTTCGTCGTTGACCTTGTCCTGAAAGCGGATGCTCAGGCCCGGGCAGAGTACCGCCTTGGCCTTGAGCAGATGCTTGAGCCGGGAAACGGAGAACCGGGGCGAGTCGAAGTAGCTGGCATCGGGCCAGAACCGCACCCGGGTGCCGCTGTTGCGCTGGCCGCAGGTGCCGGTGACGGTGAGTTCACTCACCTTGTTGCCGTTCTCGAAGGCCATCTCGAACACCTGGCCACCACGACGCACGGTGACGTCCACCCGGGTACTCAGGCCGTTGACCACCGAGATGCCCACGCCGTGCAGACCACCGGAAAACTGGTAGTTCTTGTTGGAGAACTTGCCGCCGGCGTGCAGCTTGCAGAAGATCAGTTCGACCCCGGAGATACCTTCCTCCGGATGAATGTCCACCGGCATGCCACGGCCATCATCGATCACTTCCAGCGACTGATCGGGGTGCAGTATCACCTCAATCTTGCTGGCGTGGCCGGCCAGGGCCTCATCCACGCTGTTATCGATGACTTCCTGACCCAGGTGGTTGGGCCGGCTGGTGTCCGTATACATGCCGGGGCGACGACGCACCGGCTCCAGACCATTGAGGACTTCAATGGCGTCGGCAGTATATTGACTCGATGTCATATTGACCTTCGGTAATCAGAATTCGTTG
>JAAEZO010000292.1 GCA_018222825.1 Gammaproteobacteria bacterium | reverse complement strand
GCTGCATCCGCGCCTGGCGGCGCAGGTGCACGTCGAAGCACATGCAGATATTGCGGATCAGCAGCTGGCCCTTGGGCGCGACCTTGATGGCATCCTCGGTCAGGGTCACCAGGCCGTCGTCGATGAAGGTCTGCAGCAGCTTGAGATCTTCGGCGAAATAGTCGGCAAAACCAATGCCGTACTGTTGCTCCAGCGGAGCAAACTCCAGCTCGAAGTTGCAGATCAGCGTCTTGATCAGATCCCGGCGCAGGCAGTCGTCTTCGTCCAGTGCATAGCCAACGGTCTGGGCATGGCCCAGTTCGTCCAACTGACGGTAATACTGCTTCAGATCCTTGTGATTCTGGGAATAGGCATCACCAATCATGCTGATGGCCGACACCCCCAGTCCCAGCAAATCGCAGTCACCCTGGGTGGTATAGCCCTGAAAATTGCGGTGCAGCTCGCCTTCCCGCTGGGCTACCGCCAGGCTGTCGTCCGGCAGCGCGAAGTGATCCATACCGATAAACTGATAACCCTGGCCGGTCAGGTAGGCGATGCTGTCCTGCAACATCGCCAGCTTCTTCGCCGGTGCCGGCATATCATCATCTTTCAGCTTGCGCTGGGCAGAGAAACGGCTCGGCAGGTGGGCATAGTTGAACACCGACAGCCGGGCCGGCTTCATGGCTACTACCTGCTCCAGCGTATGGTGAAAGCTTTCCGAGGTCTGCAGCGGCAGGCCGTAGATCAGATCCAGATTGGTGGAGCCAAAGCCCAGTTCGGCCGCCCGGCTGACCAGCGCCTTGATGAAATCGTTATCCTGCTCCCGGTTCACCACCCGCTGCACGTCTTTGTTGAAGTCCTGCACACCCAGACTGATGCGGTTGAAACCTTCCTCTTTCAGCACATCCAGCAGGCTCAGTTCGATTCGACGCGGGTCGATTTCGATGCTGAACTCGCCCTGTTCGGCAAAGCGGAAGTGTCGGCGCAGCAGGCCGTTCAGGCGACGGATCTGGGGTTCGGTCAAAAAGGTGGGCGTGCCGCCGCCCCAGTGCAACTGGGTGACGGTGCGGTCGACAAACAGCGGCGCCAGGCGCGCAATTTCCCGCTCCAGGTAATCAAGGTAAATGTCGGCCTTGTCCTGATGGCGAGTGATGACCTTGTTGCAGCCACAGTAGTAGCACAGCTTGTGGCAGAAGGGGATATGCACATAGAGTGACAGCGGTCGTCCGGGATAACGGCCGGCGGCGGCTTCGAGTTCCGCCATGCCAAAGCCGTCATTGAACTCCAGCGCCGTGGGGTATGAGGTATAACGCGGCCCCGAATAGTTATACTTTTCGATCAGGGCCTGATCCCACTCTATCTGTGCTGACATAACCTCTCCCGGTCAGCGACCGGGCAGTTCCAGGCTGGCCAGCCGCGTTACCTCAATTTTGATTTGTGCTTCCAGTTCCTGTTCGAAACCGGCTCGTTGCAGATCCATGCGCATGATTTCGTTGCGCTTGTACTGCTTGCGGGCATCGTGGGTCGGCATTTCCCTGACCTTGTCATACAGATCGTAGAGCCCCGGATATTCACCGGCAAATTCTTTTGGCTGTGCAAACTGCAGGGTGTTGAGCAGGTTGGTCAGACGAATGGCGCCTTCCGACAGGTTGCATTGATCTTCGCGCACCGCCATGGCGATGGTGCGAATGCTCTCCAGAATACGCTCGTTACGCTGGGCAATGGCCTTTTGCTGGCGCTGGGTTTGCAGCTTCAGCCGAGCCAGCAATTTACCCGCATAAACCGCCAGCCCCACTATGATGACGCCGCCCACGAGGGCGGCAATCAACCAGGGTGAGATCATGACTTATCTTCCTTGTCTTCATATTGCGCAGGATCAAGATCCGCATCCATAAAGCGGGTCCAGAGATCGTCGCCTTCGGCCGGCTCGTCTTCATCTTCTTCCAGCAGGCCGAGTTCTTCCAGCAACTGCTGATGGCGAGCCAGGGTCTTGTTCAGCCAGCCGGCATCGTTTTTGCCCAGCTTCTCGCCCGCGTCGACTTTATCCAGCAGGGTATTGAGGCGCTCGTTGTTTTCCAGCTGCTCCAGTTCCTGTTCCGGCGTCAGTGCCTC
>JAAEZO010000291.1 GCA_018222825.1 Gammaproteobacteria bacterium | reverse complement strand
TGTGGCCGCAGCGCCAGTACCTGTTTTTGTGTGTCGACCGGCGACGGCCCCGAGGCGACGTTCGGCTTTGATCTGCTGCTCGACGAACTGGATGACGGCTATCTGCTGCAAAGTGGCAGCGAACGGGGCGCGGCCATCGCGGCACAGTTGCCACTGAAAAACGCCAGCGGCAAACAAGTGTCCGAGGCCAAAGCCCTGTTGGCGGGCGCTCGGCAGCAGCAGCGGGTGATGCCGAGCGAGGCCGAGCTGGTGCAACTGGTAGACCGGCTCGATCATCCTCGCTGGCAGCAGGTGGCCGAGCGCTGCCTGGCCTGCGGTAACTGTACCTCGGTGTGTCCCACCTGCTTTTGTTCGAAACAGGAAGCCGAGGGCGATATTCGAGGGCAGCAAGCCGAGCAGGTGCAACGGTGGGATTCCTGCTTCAGCGAGCAGCACAGCTACATAACCGGCAAGGTAGTTCGTGCCGAAATTCGCCACCGCTATCGGCAGTGGCTGGTGCACAAGCTGGCCACCTGGCAGCAGCAGTTTGGCCGCAGCGGCTGCGTGGGGTGCGGTCGCTGCATCGCCTGGTGCCCGGTGGCCATTGATTTGGTGGAAGAAGCCCAGGCCCTGCTGGCAGACAAACCGCAGGAGGACGAGCATGGCTGAATTCTTGCCCATGACCGCCACCCTGGCGGCGAAGAAAATGGAGTTGCCGGGGGTGCATACTCTAAGCTTGGCGCTGGACACCCGGGCGCCGTTCAATTTTGATTTTGGCCAGTTCAACATGCTTTATCTGTTTGGCGCCGGCGAAGTGGCCATCTCCATCATGGGCTGGGATCAGGGACTGTTGCAGCACACCATTCGCGCGGTCGGTCGGGTCACTCGCCCCTTGGTGGAGCTGGAGGTCGGCCAGCAGCTGGGGCTGCGCGGCCCTTTTGGTCGGGGTTGGCCGCTGGCGCAACTGCAGGGGCGGGATCTGGTATTCATTACCGCCGGGCTGGGTTGTGCACCTGTGGTGGCGGCGATTCATCATGCGGTTGCCAACCGGGATCAATATGGTCGCATCGTGATACTGCAGGGGGTTAAACACCATGCGGATCTGCTCTGGCAGGATCAATACCGGCGCTGGCAAACCATGGGCAAGTGTCAGGTACTGCTGGCCGCCAGCGAAGAGCACCGCCGTCGGCATCACTGGCGGCTGGGGCTGGTGACCGAACTGCTGGAGCTGGCCGAATTCGATTCGGGCCATTGCGCGGTGTTGATGTGCGGACCCGAGATCATGATGCTGGCGGCGCTCAGGCAACTGGCGTTGCAGCAGGTGGGCGATGATGCCGTCTACCTGAGCATGGAGCGCAACTTTCAGTGCGGCCAGGGACTGTGCGGCCATTGCCAGCTGGGTCCGTATTTCGTTTGCAAGGACGGCCCGGTATTTCATTACCCGCAGATCAAGCCCTGGCTGGGGCGGGAGGGGCTATGACGGCCAAGCGCAAGCTGACCCTGGCGGTGCACAAGCTGACTTCCTGCTCCGGCTGTCAGCTGGCCTTTCTCAATCAGGGACCGGCGCTGCTAGATCTGCTGGAGAAGGTGGAATTTCTGCATTTTATCGAGGCCGGTATCGAGGGAGCAGAGCTGCCGGTCGATGTGGCCTTTGTCGAAGGCAGTGTTTCCACCCCGGCAGATCTCGAGCGGGCCCGGGCGCTGCGGCGCAACAGCAAACTGGTGGTCAGCATCGGTGCCTGTGCCACCAGCGGCGGGATTCAGGCCTTGCGCAACATGGCCGATGGCACGGCCTGGAAGGCGGCGGTGTATGCTCATCCTGATTTCATTGCCACCCTGAATACGTCTACCGGCGTGGCCGAACACATCAAGGTGGACTTCGAACTCTGGGGCTGCCCCATTACCGTCGAGCAGATGCGGCATTTTTTGCGCCAGTTGCGACTGGGAGCCATGCCCCGACCGGAAGCTGAAAAACTGTGCATGGAGTGCAAGCGTCGGCAGCAGGTGTGTGTGATGGTGACCCGGGGCGCCCCCTGCCTGGGCCCGGTGGTGCGCACCGGCTGCGGCGCACTTTGCCCGGCCTTCGGTCGCGCCTGCTACGGCTGCTTTGGCCCGTC
>JAAEZO010000058.1 GCA_018222825.1 Gammaproteobacteria bacterium | reverse complement strand
ACGGTCGAAGCCGATGGCGGAACGATACAGGGGAGTAAGATCGAAGCGTGACATAGTTATATCCTCTTATGAGCGATACTGAATAAAGTTGCCCTCTCAACGACGGGCGTTGGTTTTCTAGGTGAAGGCCCTGTCGGCGCCTTCAACAATAATCTGGGATCTCGGCAACCACTTTTCAATAGTGTCTGCTTAAAAATTTTACGTATTCTGCATCGACCTTTCCCGACAGGAAGACCAAAAAAAAAAGCAGCTCCGAGAGCTGCTTTTTTATCTGCCTGTTTACAAGAGCATTCCCTAGATATCCAGGTTGGCAACCTTGAGTGCGTTGGTCTCGATGAATTCGCGACGCGGCTCTACATGGTCACCCATCAGGGTAGAGAACAGCTGATCGGCGGCCACGGCATCTTCAATGGTCACCTGCAGCATGCGACGGGAGCCGGGATCCATGGTGGTTTCCCACAGCTGATCCGGGTTCATCTCGCCCAGTCCCTTGTAACGCTGTACATAGAGACCACGCTTGCTCTCGTGCATCAGCCATTCCAGGCCTTCGGCGAAGCTGGACACCGCCTTGGTCTTCTCGCCACGCTTCACGTAACCGCCTTCTTCCATCAGATTGGCGATACCCTTGCCCAGGGCGACGATGCTGCGATATTCGCCGGAGGCGAAGAAGTCGTAGCTGATCGGGAATTCACGCTCGATGCCGTGCTGACGCACCTTGACCTTCGGCAAATAGCAGCTGCGCTCTTCAAAGAAGTCGTAATCCAGCAGGTACTCGGCACCGTTGGTGTTGCTGCCTTCCAGCGACTGGTTGATGGCCGCAATCCAGCTCTTGACCTGCTCTTCATCGGTCAGGGCTTCCAGGCTCAGCTCGGGCTGATAGATCAGCTCGTTGAGCACCAGCTCGGGCGCCCGACGCGACAACCGGGTGATCAGCATCTGTACCTTGCGGTAGTCGTTGACCAGCTTTTCCAGGTGCTCGCCGCCGATGGCCGGCGCCGACTCGTTCACGTGCAGGCTGGCACCGTCCAGTGCCAGACTGGTCTGGTACTGCAGCATGGCGTCTTCGTCTTTCAGGTACTGTTCCTGCTTGCCCTTTTTCACCTTGTACAGCGGCGGCTGGGCGATATAGATATAGCCACGCTCGACAATTTCCGGCATCTGCCGGTAGAAGAAGGTCAGCAGCAGGGTACGGATGTGTGCACCATCCACGTCCGCATCGGTCATGATGATGATGTAGTGGTAACGCATCTTGTCCGGGTTGTATTCATCCCGGCCGATGCCGCAGCCCAAGGCCGTGATCAGGGTGGCCACTTCCTGGGAAGACAGCATCTTGTCGAAGCGCGCCTTTTCCACGTTCAGGATTTTACCCTTGAGCGGCAGAATCGCCTGGTTCTTGCGGTTACGGCCCTGTTTGGCCGAGCCACCCGCAGAGTCACCCTCCACTATGTAGAGTTCGGACAGCGCCGGATCTTTTTCCTGACAATCGGCCAGTTTGCCGGGCAGACCGGCCAGATCCAGGGCGCCCTTGCGGCGGGTCATGTCCCGCGCCTTGCGCGCCGCTTCCCGCGCCCGGGCCGCATCGATGATCTTGTTGACCACGATTTTGGCATCACCCGGGTTTTCCAGCAGAAACTCGCTCAGGCGCTCGCCCATGGCCTGTTCGACCGCGGTTTTCACCTCGGACGACACCAGCTTGTCTTTGGTCTGGGACGAGAACTTGGGATCCGGTACCTTGACCGAAACCACCGCGGTCAGGCCTTCCCGGGCATCGTCACCGGATGCCGAGGTCTTGGCCTTCTTGCTGTAACCTTCCTTGTCCATGAAGCTGTTCAGGGTACGGGTCAGCGCCGCCCGGAAACCGGCCAGGTGAGTACCGCCATCCCGCTGGGGAATGTTGTTGGTAAAGCAGAAGATATTTTCCTGGTAGGAGTCGTTCCACTGCATGGACACTTCAACCGAGATACCGTCTTCCCGCTCGTGGACGAAATGAAACGCCTTGGGATGGATCGGCGTCTTGTTGCGGTTGAGGTACTCGACGAAGGCCTGAATGCCGCCTTCATACTCGAAGTGCACTTCCTTGTTTTCCTGCTCGTCGAGCAGGCGAATGGACACACCGGAGTTGAGGAACGACAGCTCACGCAAACGCTTGGCCAGAATATCGAAATGGAATTCGGTATTGGTAAAGGTTTCATGGCTGGGCCAGAAGCGGATCAGGGTACCCGTCTTGGTGGTATCACCCACCGCCACCAGCGGCGCCTGAGGCTCACCATGACGATAGGTCTGCTCGTGTACCTTGCCGCTGCGCCATACGGTCAGCTGCAGCTTCTCGGACAGGGCGTTAACCACCGACACACCCACGCCGTGCAGGCCGCCGGATACCTTGTAGGAGTTGTCATCGAACTTGCCGCCGGCGTGCAGCACCGTGAGGATAACCTCGGCGGCGGAGCGGCCTTCTTCTTCGTGCATATCGACCGGAATACCCCGGCCATCATCGGACACGGAAACAGAGCCATCCACGTGAATGGTCACGACGATGTCTTTACAGTGCCCGGCCAGGGCCTCATCTATCGAGTTATCCACCACCTCAAACACCATGTGGTGCAGGCCAGTGCCATCGTCTGTGTCGCCGATATACATGCCCGGACGTTTCCGGACCGCATCCAGACCTTTTAATACCTTAATACTCGAAGAGTCGTAAGTGTGTTCACTCATTGGCTTACTCGCACTCCTGGGTTTCGGTGATTTCACCCTGTGTCACGTGAAACAGCTTGCTGTTATCCCGTGTGATCATCTGACTGAGCTGGGCCACATCGATAGCGGAAACAAATACCTGGGCACCCAGTTCACTTAACCGGTGCGCCAGTAAAGCACGCTTGTGTTCATCCAGCTCAGACGCAAAGTCGTCGATCAGAAAAATACAGTCCTGACCGGACTGGGTTTTCAGATAAAGGCCCTGGGCCAGCCGCATGGCGCACACCAGCAACTTGAGCTGGCCGCGCGACAGCAAATCCTGCACCGGCATGCCCCGGGCCTTTATCCTGATCTCTGCCTTGTGCGGTCCGGACTGGGTATAGCCCAGCCCCTGATCCCGCTCAAGGCCCTGCTCCAGTACCTGGGCCAGCGTTGTCTGCCGGTCCCAGCCACGAAAAAAGTCGAACGAAAAATCGTATTCAGGCAGAAAATCTGCCGCTATCAAACGGATGACCGGTTCGATAGCCTCGGCATATTGCTGCCTGAATAGACTCAGCTCTTCACCCACGCCAACCAGTTGCTGATCCCAGTAACTCAGTTCCCGATAGGGCCGTTGCTGCCGTAACAGCGCATTGCGCTGCTTGAGTAACCGACGGTACTGTCCCCAGACGGTAAAAAAGCGGGCATTGGAATAAAACAGCCCCCAATCCAGGTAGGCCCGCCGCAACTTGGGGCCACCGGTCAGTAGATTATACCCTTCCGGGTGGATCAACTGAATGGGTAGAATGTGTGCCAGGTCGGCTAATCGCTCGGCACTACGGCCGCCGACCTTGAGACGGGTGTCACCACCGCGGGTTTTACTCAGGCCCACCGGCAGGCTGTCGTCATCCTGCTGCACTCGAGCAAAGAGCGTAAATGCCGGTTCACCCTGCTGAATGACCCGACCGGTCAGATGGGTACGAAAAGAGCGCCCGAAGCCCAGATAATGAATGGCTTCCAGAATACTGGTCTTGCCGCTGCCGTTGGCGCCCACCAGCAGGTTGATACCGGCGGCCGGCACCAGGCGGCCATGATGGATATTGCGAAAGTCCTTCAGCTGTAGATTGAGCAGCGCCATGCTTACAATCGCATCGGCATCACCACGTACAGTGCGTCCCCGCTGTCTTCCGCCTCGATCAGACCACTGCTGCTGGCATCCTTGAGGCTGACCTTGACCTTGTCGGACTTGAGGGTGCCGAGCACATCCAGCACATAGGAAACGTTGAAGCCGATTTCCAGATCCGTGCCCTGGTAATCCACATCCAGCACTTCTTCCGCTTCTTCCTGTTCCGGGTTGTTGGCGGTGATTTTCAGCACCTGAGCCTGCATGTTCAGCCGCACGCCACGGAATTTTTCGTTCGACAGAATCGCCGCCCGGGAAAAGGCCTGGCGCAGCTCTTCACGGCCGCAGATCAGGGTCTTGTCGCACTCGCGCGGCAGCACCCGGCGATAATCCGGGAAGCGACCGTCCACCAGCTTGGAGGTGAAGATAAAGCCGGAGGTAACCGCCCGAATGTTGTTCTTGCCGATTTGCAGCCGCACATCCTGATCTTCGTGCTCGAGCAGTTTCACCAGCTCCAGCACCCCCTTGCGCGGCACTATCACCTGCTGGGCCGGCAATTCGTCGGCCAGCAACTGACGCTGACAGGTGGCCAGACGGTGGCCGTCGGTGGCCACGGTGCGCAGCCACTGGCCGTCGGTTTCGAACAGCATGCCGTTGAGGTAATAGCGCACGTCCTGAATGGCCAT
Organism: Gammaproteobacteria bacterium; assembly: GCA_018222825.1. Lineage (GTDB taxonomy): Bacteria > Pseudomonadota > Gammaproteobacteria > Enterobacterales > Aeromonadaceae > Oceanimonas. The sequence continues at coordinate 12,164 of JAAEZO010000058.1, read as the reverse complement.
CGAGAACTGGGTCGATTCAATCAGCTTCTTCAGTGCCAGCTGGTTGATGTCGAATTCCAGTTCGGAACTCCATTCCTCGATATTGGGAAAGTCTTCCGCCGCCAGGGTGGACAGGTTGAAACGGCTGCGCCCGGAACGCAGGATCAGCCGCTCGCCTTCCAGAGTAAATTTCAGCTCGGCGCCATCGGGCAGACCCCGGCAGATGTCCAGCATCTTGCGCGCCGGCACCGTGGTGCGACCGGCGGTCACAGACCCCTGCAGTTCGACCCGCGCCACCATTTCGACTTCGGTGTCGGTTCCGGTCATCGACAAAGCGTCGTTCTCGACGCTGAGCAGAATATTGTTGAGGATCGGCAGGTTGGGGCGGCCCCCCAGGGCACTGGATACCAATTGCAGGGGTCGCAGTATCGCTTCGCGGCTGATGGTAAACTGCATGGGGTTCTCCGATTCAGGAAGACAGGGTGCGGATAAGATTGGAATAATCTTCCTTTATATCATGACTCTCTTCCCGGAGCTGGCCGATTTTTCGGCAGGCGTGCAGCACGGTAGTGTGATCGCGGCCTCCGAAGGCATCGCCGATTTCGGGCAAAGAATGATTGGTCAGTTCCTTGGCCAGCGCCATGGCCAGCTGACGCGGGCGCGCCACCGAGCGGGAGCGGCGCTTGGACAGCAGGTCGGCCAGCTTTATCTTGTAGTATTCGGCGACCGTCTTCTGAATGTTGTCGATGGTCACCAGCTTTTCCTGCAGGGCCAGCAGGTCGCGCAGCGCCTCGCGCACGAAGTCGATATTGATGGCCCGGCCGGTGAAGTTGGCGTTGGCCATGACCCGGTTCAGCGCCCCTTCCAGCTCACGCACGTTGGATCTCAGTCGCTTGGCGATAAAGAAGGCCACCTCGTCGGGCAGGCGCATCTTGTTCTCGTCGGCCTTGCGCATCAGGATCGCGACCCGGGTTTCCAGCTCCGGCGGCTCGATCGCCACCGTCAGGCCCCAGCCGAAGCGGGACTTGAGCCGGTCTTCGACGCCGTTGATCTCCTTGGGATAACGATCCGAGGTCAGGATGATCTGCTGATTGCCTTCGAGCAGCGCATTGAAGGTGTGGAAGAATTCTTCCTGCGAGCGCTCCTTGTTGGCAAAGAACTGAATGTCATCGATCAGCAGCGCATCCACGCTGCGGTAATAGCGTTTGAATTCTTCGATGGCATTGTTCTGCAGCGCCTTGACCATGTCCTGCACGAAGCGCTCGGAATGCATGTAGATGACCTTGGCATCGGCCTTGCGGGCGCGAATGCCGTTACCCACCGCATGCAGCAGGTGAGTCTTACCCAGGCCGGTGCCGCCATACAGAAACAGCGGGTTGTAGGCACCACCCGGATTGTCGGCCACCTGACGGGCCGCCGCCCGGGCCAGCTGGTTCGACTTACCCTCGACGAAGTTGTCGAAGGTATAGTTGGGATTCATGTTGCTCTTGTAGGTGATCTGCGGCCGATCGTCGGCCTGCTCGATCCAGGAGGGAGTGTTCTGCACCCGATTCTGCGTCTTGCCATTGCCAGCACTATTGCCGCTGTTACTGCTGCTGGTCACCAGGTTAACCGGCGTACGCTTTTTGCCCACCTCGAACTTCATCTGCGGGCAGTTGCTGCCACAGAATTCGCTCAGCAGACCGTTGATTCGCAGCAGATACTTGTCCCGTACCCAGTCGAGCACGAAACGGTTGGGGGCAAACAGGGTCAGGGTATTATCGCCCAGCTCCGCCTGCAGCGGCCGGATCCACATACTGAATTCTGCCGAAGGCAATTCATCTTGTAGCCGGTTAAGACACTGCTGCCAAAGCATAGCGCTCATCAGAACTCCTGGAACAAAGGGATCAATCAAGGGGCCGATATTCTACTTATCAAGGGCCAGGATCTCTAGCCGGATCGTGTCGATCCGGTGAAATATGATCCTTGACATCTGTGAATAACTGCAACTTCATGCACAGGATCCTGCTATTTATAAACAAGCTACCCACACCATTACGGATCGACCGATCCGCCTAATCGAAGTCGTCGCACATACTGCCCAATGATCAATGATCATGACCCTATGCTCAGATGTTGATTGAGCGACTCCGAGCCTCTAGGCAGACTGAAAGCCATGTTAATTTAAGGTTGCAAAATAGGGGGTGTTTTATCCTGCCTCCTGAAAAGAATAAAAAGGATATGTAGTACCCATCACGGAGTGATTGAACATATGTCATCAACCAACCTCAGGCCTCTGGTGTTCTGGCCCACCTTCCTGCTGCTAATGGCAGCCCTGCTCGCCAGCTATCTGGACCTGGACGCCTTTCTCGCCACCACCAAAACCCTGAACAGCGCCATACTGGATAATTTTTCCTGGTTGTTCAGCCTCGGCAGCCTGTATCTGCTGGTATTGGCGGTCGTGGTCTACTTTTCGCCCCTCGGAAAAATCCGTATCGGTGGCGATAAAGCCGAGCCGCTACTGAGTCGCTGGCGCTGGTTTTCCATCACACTGTGCACCACCCTGGCAGTCGGCGTGCTGTTCTGGACCACCGCCGAGCCGCTCTATCATCTGTTCGGGCCGCCCGAAAGTACCGGTCTGGAAGCGGGCTCACCAGATGCTGCCCGCTTCGCCATGGCCACCATGTTTTTGCACTGGTCCTTTACCCCCTACGCCATCTACACCATTCCCTCGCTGGTGTTTGCCCTCGCCTTCTATAACCAGCGCAAGCGCTTTTCCATCGGCAGCATCCTGGAACCGGTGCTGGGCGCCCACATCACCCGCCGCTTCGGTACTGTCATCGATGCGGTGGCGCTCTATGCCTTGGTGGCCGGCATGGCTTCTTCCCTGGGCACCGGCGCCCTGACCTTGGCCGGCGGCGCCGGCCAGTATCTAGGCGGTGAAACCACCCCACTGCGCCTCGGCATCATCATCGCAGTGATCGTGGCCACCTTCGTGTTGTCCGCCGCCAGCGGCCTGAAAAAAGGCATAGCGCGCATGTCGGCGCTGAATGCCTGGCTGCTGCTGTTTCTGGGTGTATTCATGTTCTGTTTCGGCCCCAGCATCTTCATGATCGCCCTGGGCACTGAATCGCTCGGCCTGTATCTGGATACCTTCTTTACCCGCAGTCTGTTCACCGGCGCCGCCGCCAGCGATCCCTGGCCCCAGTGGTGGAGCATTTTCTACTGGGCGGTGTGGTTTGCCTGGGCCCCGGTTACCGCCCTGTTCCTCGGCAAAATCGCCCGCGGCTACACGGTGCGCGAATTCATCCGCATCAACCTGCTGTTTCCGTCCCTGTTCGCCATCGTCTGGATCTGCATCTTCTCCGGCACCGCCATCTATCTGGACATGCAGCAGGCGGCGGGCCTGAACGAGGTGCTCAACAACGAAGGGGTGGAACATGTGCTGTATCGGATCTTCGATCAGCTGCCGGGCAGCAATATCATGATAGTGCTGCTGCTGTTCATCGCCTTCATCTCCTATGTTACCGCCGCCGACTCCAACACCGATGCCATCGGTGGTCTCTGCACCCGGGGACTGACCGCCGACAGTAATCTGGACAGCGGCCTGGGCATCAAGGTGCTGTGGGGCACGGTGATCGGCACCGTATCCTGGGTGATGGTGTCTTTCGTCGGCCTCGACGGCGTCAAGATGCTGTCCAACCTCGGCGGCCTGCCCGCCATGTTTATTATCCTGCTGGCCAGTGGTTCTTTGTGGCACTGGCTGTCCAATCCGGCCCTGGTAACCCTGTCACACAGCCCGACTCCAGTCCCGGCCAGCGACACCCACGCCTCATCATTTGAAGGAATGCCGACCAATGCACATCAAGCATGAGTTTCCCCGTCAGGTGCGTGAAATAGAGCACCTGATGATCCCCCTCAAGGACGGTACCCGCCTGGCCGCCCGAGTCTGGCTGCCCGCCGACGCGGAGCAACAGCCGGTGCCGGCCATCCTGGAATACCTGCCCTACCGCAAGCTCGACGGCACTGCGGTACGCGATGCCCTGACCCACCCCTATCTGGCGGGCCATGGCTACGCCTGTATACGGGTGGATATTCGCGGCAACGGCGAGTCCGACGGCCTGATGCTGGATGAATATCTGCAGCAGGAACAGGACGACGCACTCGAGGTCATCGACTGGATCAGCCGCCAGCCCTGGTGCGACGGCAATCTGGGCATGATGGGCATTTCCTGGGGTGGCTTCAACAGCCTGCAGCTGGCGGCGCGCCGGCCCAAGCCGTTGAAAGCCATCATCACCATCTGCTCCACCGACGACCGCTACGCCGACGATGTGCATTTCAAGGGCGGCAACCTGCTGCTGGAAAACATGGGCTGGGCCGCCACCATGCTGAGTTTTTCCGCCGCGGTACCGGATCCCCGCCTGGTGGGCGACGACTGGCAGGCAATGTGGAAACACCGGCTGGAAAACATGCCGCTGCTGGCCAAGCCCTGGATCGAGCATGGCACCCGGGACGCCTACTGGCAGCACGGTTCCATCTGCGAAAATTATGAGGATATAGAGGCTGCCGTGTACTGCGTCGGTGGCTGGGGCGATGCCTATCGCAACACCCCGGTACGGATGATGGAACAGCTCAAGTGCCCGAAAAAGGCGCTGATCGGCCCCTGGATTCACAAGTATCCCCACTTCGCCATTCCGGATCCGGCCATCGGTTTTTTACAGGAAACCCTGCGCTGGTGGGATCACTGGCTGAAAGACATCGACACCGGCATCATGGACGAGCCCGAGTGCACCTTCTACCTGCAGGACGCTCAGCCACCTTCGGCCATGACCGCTTACCGCGCCGGCGACTGGGTACAGACCGACGGCTGGCCCGCAAACCAGGTAGAGCAACAGCGGTTCAGCCTGACCGGCAACGGTCTGCAGCCCGGTGAACATGCACTGACCGACGTGACCAGCATCCGCTCTCCGCTCACCACAGGGGTGCATGGCGGCGAATACTGCGCCATCTGGTTCGGTCCCGACTTCCCGACAGATCAGCGCCGGGACGATGCCCTGTCTTTGTGTTTCGACAGTGCCCCCTTGAACGAACCGCTGCCGCTGCTGGGCAACCCCCGCATAGCGCTCAGAGGCTCGGTAGATCAGGACTGCGGTCAGGTGACGGTTCGCCTCAGCGATGTAGCACCGGACGGCCGAGCCACCCTGATAAGCTATGGCACTCTCAACCTAGCCCTGCGACACCATAAAGCCGAATTTACTCCGCCGGTGCCGGGCGAAGAGATGGACTTCGAGGTAGAACTGGACAACATCGGCTACCGGGTACCCGCCGGTCACCGGCTGCGGGTTGCCATTGCCACCGCTCATTTTCCGCTACTCTGGCCCAGTCCCAGGCTGACCACCCTGAGCCTGGCGCCCGGCCCGCAGCACCTGACCCTGCCGGTATACCGGGGCAAGTCCATCGACAACCCCTTCCAGCCGCCGGAGTCCGCCCGGCCGGTCAACATGGAACAGCTGCGCGAGTCCAGCCCCAAACGTACCATCACCGAAGACGTGGCCAGCGGCGAAGTCTGCGTGCGGGTGGACGACGACATGGGCACCTATCGCTTCCTCGATCACGGCTTGTGGGTAGAGCAGAAAGCCACCGAGGAATATCGTACCCGCCCCGAGGATCCCGACGCCACCCAGGCCGATATTCACTGGCTGTACCGGGCCGGTCGGGATGACTGGGAGGTACGGGTAGAAAGCGAGTTGCACCTGGCCTGTGACGAGAAAAATTTCTACCTGAGCGCCCGCCAGCAGGCCTGGCTGAATGGTGAGGTGTTCAACGACAAGAGCTGGGAATACCGTATTCCACGGCTTGCCCAGTAGCCTTGAGAACCGGCCGGGAGTAAGGTAGAGGCTTATTCAGTACAGGACAGCCGCAGGAAACTGATATGTTCCAACGGATCAAGCCCCTACCTCCCCTCAATTGTCTGCAGGCCTTTGAAGCAGCGGCCCGCAGTCAGAGCTTCACCCAGGCGGCGACCGAACTCAGCCTGACCCAGAGCGCCATCAGTCGGCAAATCAAGCGGCTGGAGGAGTGTCTGGGTCGGCCATTGTTTCATCGCGATGCCCAGGGTGTGCTCCTGACCCCGGCGGGAGAACGTTATTTTCAGCTGGTGCAGCGGTTGCTGCGAGAACTGGCCAGCGGCACCGCCGCCCTGACCCGACGTCAGGGCAGCCTGCAACTGACCCTGGCATCCAGCCCTACCGTCGCCTCCATGTGGCTGACCCGCAAACTGCCCGAACTACAGCAGCTGCATCCACAGCTCGAGATCCGTATCCTGACCATGGCAGACCCCCGGCAACTGGATCTGAGCGAGTTCGATCTTGCCCTCTATTATCTGGTGCCCGGAGAAATGGAGCCGCCCGGCGTACAGATCACCCGCATAATGGAACAAGAAGATGTCATCGCCGTATGTAACGCCGGTTATTTGCAGCAGGCTGGGCCTGTCACCAGCCCGCAACAGATGCTGCGCGAACATACCTTGCTGGAACTGGAAGACTACTTTCACGACTGGCTGACCTGGGAAGACTGGTTCGAAGCCCTGACAGAGCCCTACCAGGCCCCCACCCATACCCTCAAGACCAACAGCTATCAGCTGCTGATGCAGGCGGCCCTGGCCGGCCAGGGCATCGCCCTCGGCTGGGCCCGGCTGCTACAACCTTATCTGCAGGAAGGTACTCTGGTGCAGGCGCTGCCCCACAGCATGCCCAGCAAGGGGCATCTGTGCCTGCTAGAGCCCAGTCACCGCCACCCCTCGGTCGCCACTCGGCTGTTCACCCAATGGCTACTACCACACAAGGACTGTTGAACCTGCCGACCGGCGACGAGATCACCAATTTGCGAATATATCTTACCCTCTTCCTTCTTCGTCAGGTTATTAGTTTGTAAAAAACTGGCATGCAGCCTTTGGCTGGTATAAAAAGACTTTCATCATTTATGCTGTAGCGATGATGACTGCACCGGTTGCGGTCATGCCGTCGATCATCAGGAGAGTTATTCATGTTCAAATCCATCAAGCTGTTGGCTGCCACCCTGGCCCTGTCCACTTCCCTGATCGCGCCGGCCATGGCGGCCGATGCGGTCAAGGTCGGCATGTCCGGTCGCTACTATCCGTTTACCTTCGTGCAGCAGGACAAGCTGCAGGGATTTGAAGTCGATGTATGGAACGCCATCGGCGAGCGCCTCGATCGCGAAGTAGAATTTGTGACCACCAACTTCTCCGGCCTGTTCGGCATGCTGGAAACCGGTCGCATCGACACCATTTCCAACCAGATCACCATTACCCCGGAACGGCTGGAAAAGTATGACTTCGCCGACCCCTATGTCTACGACGGCGCCCAGATAGTGGTACGCAAGGGCAACGACAGCATTCAGGGGCTGGAAGATCTGAAAGGCAAGAAGGTGGCCGTCAACCTGGGCTCCAACTTCGAACAGCTGATGCGCAAGCACGACACCAACAACGAAATCAACATCATCACCTACGAGACCAACCTGGAGCAGGACGTGGCGCTGGGTCGTACCGATGCCTTCGTCATGGACCGCGTCGGCTCCGCCCAGCTGATCAAGGAAGCCGGACTGCCGCTGCAGCTGGCCGGCAAGCCGTTCGAGACCCTGGAAAATGCCTTCCCCTTCGTGAAAACCCCCGAGCAGCAGGCGCTGCTGGCCGAGGTGAACCAGGCCCTGGCCGAGATGCGTGCCGACGGCACCCTGGCAAAAATATCGGAGAAGTGGCTGGGCGCAGACATCACCAGCAAATAAACCATGCAATTTGATCTCGACTATACCCTGGCGCTGTTTCCGATCCTGTTCAGATATCTGGGCACGACCATGGAAATGGCGCTGTTGGGCTTTGTATTCGCCCTGATCATCGCCGGCCTGCTGGCGGTGATCAGAACCTTCGAGCTGCCGGTGCTCAATGCGCTGGCCAAGCTGTTCATCTCTTTCTTTCGCGGCACCCCGCTGCTGGTACAGCTGTTTCTGCTGTATTACGGCCTGCCGCAAATCATGCCGATTTTCATCGGCCTCAATGCCTTCAGCGCCGCCGTTATCGGCCTGACCCTGCATTTTGCCGCCTACATGGCGGAATCGATTCGCGCCGCCATTCTCGGCGTTCACAAGAGCCAGATGGAAGCGGCGATGAGCATCGGCATGACCCGCAGTCAGGCCATGCGCCGCATCATACTGCCCCAGGCGGCACGTATCGCCACGCCCTCGCTGATGAATTACTTCATCGACATGATCAAGAGCACTTCGCTGGCCTTCACCCTGGGGGTGGCCGAAATCATGGCCTCGGCCCAAAAAGAAGCCTCCAGCAGCTTCAAGTTTTTCGAAGCCTTCATTGCGGTAGCGCTGATCTACTGGGCGGTGGTGGTGTTCTTTACCTATTTGCAGACCCGGCTGGAGCGACGGCTGAACGCCGCCTACTAGGAGCACCATGATTACACTGCGTAACCTGACCAAGATCTATCACGGCCAGACGGTGCTCAACGACATCAGTCTGGATATCAAGAAAGGCGAAATCGTGGTGATACTGGGGCCCTCGGGCACCGGTAAATCCACCCTGCTGCGCTGCCTGAACCTGCTGGAAACACCGGAGGCCGGCACCCTGAACATCGACGGCTTCGCCATCGATCTGGCCAGACACAGTAGCAAGGAGGCCATCGCGCTGCGCAAGCGCACCTCCTTCGTGTTTCAGAACTATGCGCTGTTCGCCAACAAGACCGCCCGCGACAACATCGCCGAAGGGCTGATCACCGTGTGGAACAAGCCCAGGGCCGAGGCCAACGCCGAGGCGCTGCGCATTCTGGGTGACATCGGTCTGGAAGACAGGGCCGATGCCTATCCGTCGTCGTTGTCCGGTGGCCAGCAGCAACGGGTGGGCATCGGCCGGGCCATGGCCAGCCACGCCAAGGTGATGCTGTTCGACGAGCCCACCTCGGCATTGGATCCGGAATGGGTCGACGAGGTGCTGGGGCTGATGAAGAAGCTGGCACTGGCGCATCAGACCATGGTGGTGGTCACCCACGAAATCGGCTTCGCCCGCGATGTAGCCGACCGGGTGATCTTCATGGATGGCGGTCGCATCGTGGAACAGGGCCCACCGTCCGAGTTGCTGACCAACCCCCAGGATCCCCGCACCCGCGCCTTCTTGCGCAAGGTGTTGCCGGATCGAAACGAAAACGGCTGACGGATCCTGCCACTCGGGATCCCTTTGCTTTTAGTTGCACCGGCTTGCCGGGGCTGTATAATCCCAGCCCCGCGATCATCAAGGATCCCGGGATCGATCCCGCCCGGTAAAATACTTTGCCTTCGGGGTCGTCAATCAACGCCATGTCGATTGACGTGATATACAGAACTGTTTAGAATTCGGCCTCTTTGATGGGGCCGTCTCGGTGATGTTTATGCGTCTGTCGAGCACATGGTCAAATTGTATAACAAACTGACACAGCGGTAATAACTACTATGAAACGCACTTTTCAACCTTCAAACCTGAAGCGTAAGCGCAGCCACGGTTTCCGTGCTCGCAAGGCCACTGTAGGTGGTCGCAAAGTACTGGCCGCTCGTCGCGCCAAAGGTCGTGCCCGTCTGAGCGCCTAATGGCCCGGCATGCCTTTACACGGGAGTTACGTTTGTTAACTCCCGCCCATTTCAAAAACGTCTTCGACAACCCTGTCAGAGCCGCTTCCCCACATCTCACACTTCTTGCCAAACCAAACGAACTGGGTCACCCCAGGTTGGGACTAGCCGTACCCAAAAAAGCGCTCAAGCGTGCCGTTTGGCGTAACAGGGTCAAGCGTGTTGCCCGCGAAGCCTTTCGCCTGAAGCAACATCAGCTGCCCAACGTTGATATTGTGGTGATCGCCAAGAAAGGTATCGGAGATGTGCCCAACGACGAGCTGTTCGAGCTGCTGGATAGGCTATGGCGCACGCTTTCTCGCCGCTGCAACGACTCAGCGTAGGCTTAATTCGCCTCTATCAACTGGTCATCAGTCCTCTGCTTGGGCCCAGGTGCCGCTTTACTCCCACCTGTTCGCAATACGCCATTGAAGCCATCCGGCTCCACGGTTTTTTAAAAGGCGGTTGGTTAACCGTCAAACGTCTATTAAAATGCCATCCTTTAGGTCCAAGCGGCCACGACCCGGTCCCGACAAAGCGAAGAAAATAAACTATGGAATCTCAACGCAATATACTTGTTATCGCTCTGCTGCTGGTGAGTTTCCTCATCTGGCAGCAGTGGCAAACCGATAAAGCGCCGCAGCCAGAAGTGGCCCAGCAAACCACCCAGACCAGCACCGGCGACGACAGTTTTGTTCCCGAAGCGGATCAGGCCGATGGCGAAGTGCCCACCGACGTGGCCCCGACTGCCAACCGCCGTCTGGTAACCATCACCACCGACAGTCTCAAGCTGACCATCGACACCCGGGGTGGCGATGTAGTGCGCGCCGAGCTGCTGGAACATGATGACGAACTGAATTCCGACGACAAGTTCGTGCTGCTCACCAACGGTTCCAACTTTGTGAATGTGGCCCAGAGCGGTCTGATCGGTCGCGACGGCCCGGATGGCAGCGCCAACGGTCGCCCCGTTTATCATACCGAACAGACCAGCTACCAGCTGGCCGACGGCCAGGACAGCCTGACCGTGCCCATGACCTTCACCAACGACAAGGGCGTGACCTTCACCAAGACCTTCACCCTCAAGCGCAATAATCATGTGGTGGATGTCGCTTACCAGATTGACAACCAGAGCGCCGAGCCGGTTCAGGCCCAGCTTTATGGTCAGCTGAAGCAGAGCGAAGTCAATCCGAATGAAGAAGGCGGCAACATGCTGATGGCCTCCGCCTATCGCGGCCCGGCCTACTCCAGCAGCGAAACCCGCTACACCAAATACGATTTCAGCAAGGTGCGCGAAGCCAACCTGAACCAGACCACCCCAGGCGGCTGGGTCAGCATGCTGCAGCACTACTTTGTGTCTGCCTGGATTGCGCCGGAGCAGGAACAGAACCAACTGTATACTCGTTCGCTGAACAACCAGGGCCAGGCCATCATCGGCTTCAAGGCGCCATTGGTGACCGTGGCTCCGGGTACCGAACAGACCGTGTCTGCCAAGCTGTGGCTCGGTCCCAAGCTGCAGGATGAGATGGCAGCTGCCGCCGAAAACCTGGATCTGACCGTGGATTACGGCTGGTTGTGGTTTATCGCCCAGCCGCTGTTCAAACTGCTGCACTTCCTGCAGAGCTTCGTGGTCAACTGGGGTCTGGCCATCGTGCTGACCACCTTCGTGGTGCGTGGCATCATGTATCCGCTGACCAAGGCCCAGTACACCTCCATGGCCAAGATGCGCATGCTGCAGCCCAAACTGACGGCCCTGCGTGAGCGTCATGGCGACGATCGCCAGAAGATGTCTCAGGGCATGATGGAGCTGTACAAGAAAGAGAAGGTCAACCCGCTGGGTGGCTGTCTGCCGATTCTGGTACAGATGCCTATCTTCATCTCCCTGTACTGGGTGCTGATGGAGTCGGTAGAACTGCGCCACGCGCCTTTCTTCCTGTGGATTGACGACTTGTCGGTGCGCGACCCCTACTTCGTGCTGCCTATCCTGATGGGTGTCAGTATGTTCATGATCCAGAAGATGAGCCCGACTACGGTCACCGACCCGATGCAGCAGAAGGTGATGCAGTTCATGCCGATCATCTTTACCTTCTTCTTCCTGTGGTTCCCTGCCGGTCTGACGCTGTACTGGCTGGTGAGCAACGTGGTTACCATTGCCCAGCAGTGGTATATCTTCCGCCAGCTGGAGAAGAAAGGCCTGCACAGCAAAGCCGCTTCTTAAGGGTTTACTGGCCGCCAGTGCCGGAAATCAATACACTGAAGGCGACCCCAGGGTCGCCTTTATTTTTGTGACAAAATGACAGGCAAGATAATGAAGAAGGCGGCAAAAGGGTTAGCTCCGTCGACACGCCGTAAACCCATCCATGGGGGCTCGGACATGCCATCCGTGGCATGTCACGGTCGGCTGAGCTAATCCCTTTTACCTCTTCCTGACATGTGAGTGACCTGCATAATGTCACCCTTCGACTTATGCACCGGCCAGTAGTTGTGGAGTAAAAGAACAGATGTCGAACGATACCATAGTGGCTCAGGCCACCGCCCCCGGTCGGGGC
>JAAEZO010000057.1 GCA_018222825.1 Gammaproteobacteria bacterium | reverse complement strand
CGATGATAGTGTGGCAGCTGCCATGTGAAAGTAGGTCACTGCCAGGCACCCAATTAAAAAGCCCGATTCGAAAGAGTCGGGCTTTTTTTCGTTTTTGTGTTTTGATAGCTTTAGAATTCATTCCCCCCTCCTGGCGGTCTTCTTATCGCTCCACCACACCCCATACCCATGGAAAGTTGACTCAGCTCACGTTTTTTAATGTAATACCGGCTCATTTGTATTGTTAAAGGAAGACATAATGCCGATTCTCAATATCGCCCTGATCGAAGGACGCAGCAACGAGCAGAAAGAAGCGTTGATCCGTGAAGTGACCGACGCCTGTGTACGCGCGCTGGACGTCAAGCCGGAAACGGTCCGGATCCTGCTGCAGGATATCGCCACCCAGGATTTCGGTGTGGCCGGTGAATCGGTCAAGGCCAAGCGCGAACGTCTCGCCTGAGTTGTCAGGGCTGTATTTGCAGCCAACGGCTTTAATAACTGACGGTGGGTTTTTGATGGTGCTCGGCGTAAACTGAGCCATTATTCTTTTTCGCCGGTTTTAACATGAAAACCCTGCTGTTTGTTGCTGTCGGTGGTGCATCAGGTGCCATATTACGTTTTACCATCACCGACATGATGGCCCGATTGTTCGGGCGCTCCTTTCCTTACGGTATTCTCACTGTGAACCTGCTTGGCTCCATGCTGATGGGCGTCATGTTCGTGTTGGTACAGCAGCAGTTACTGAACACTCATTCGTGGCGTCCTTTTGTGATGGTCGGCATGCTGGGAGCTCTCACCACCTTCTCTTCTTTTTCTCTCGACACCGTCTTATTACTCGAGCATGGTCAATGGCTTAAAGCCGTGTTGAATGTGTTCCTCAATGTAGTTTGCTGTATCATGTTTACGTATTTTGGCATGCAGATTACCGGCAGCCTGATCGCTTCCCGTTAGTCCGGGCCGCGCATTTGCAGTACACTAACTTACTTTGATTTTATAGGTGCCTTCAGCATGTCAGAACAGCACAAGTCGACGACCCATTTCGGTTACAAGACGGTGGAAGCCAATGAAAAAGAACAGATGGTCGCCAGTGTATTTCACTCGGTAGCAGCGAAATACGACCTGATGAATGACCTGATGTCCTTTGGTATTCACCGGCTATGGAAGCGTTTCACCATCGATTGTTCTGGGGTGCGCAAAGGACAGAAAGTGCTCGATCTGGCGGGTGGCACCGGTGATTTGACCGCGAAATTTTCCCGCATCGTCGGCGAAACCGGTCAGGTGGTGCTGGCGGACATCAATGACTCCATGCTCAAGGTCGGGCGGGACAAGCTCAGAAACAAGGGCCTTGGCAGCAATATTGCCTATGTGCAGGCCAATGCCGAGGCGCTGCCGTTTCCGGACAATCACTTTGATCTGATTACCATCGCCTTTGGTCTGCGTAACGTGACCGATAAAGACAAGGCACTGGCGTCCATGCAGCGAGTGTTAAAGCCGGGCGGCCGTTTACTGGTGCTGGAATTCTCCAAGCCTCAGCACGAGATCATGAACAAGCTGTACGACTTCTATTCGTTCAATATTCTGCCGAAAGTCGGCAGCATCGTCGCCAAAGACAGCGACAGCTATCAGTATCTGGCCGAGTCAATCCGCATGCACCCGGATCAGGAAACCCTGAAGGCCATGATGGAACGGGCGGGGCTGGAACAGGTGGAATACTTCAATCTGACCGATGGCATAGTAGCGCTGCACCGCGGGTTCAAATTCTGATGAAAGCCTTGTTGTTTCCTCTGCTTAATGGTTCGCTCGAGGCGGCATTTAATCGATTTATGCTGCAGGATAGCGAACGATTGAAGAAGATGACGCCGTTGCAGGGGAAGGTATTGCAGCTGACCGTGACAGATGTTGCCGGTCTGTACCTGCTGTTTACCGCCGATCGTCTGGAAATACTGCGGCATTATGAAGGTGCAGTCGATAGTCACCTGAGCCTGTCACTCAACGCCCTCGGCTTGCTCAAGGACAAAGGCCTCTTGATGCAATATATCCGTGACGGACGCATCGACGTGCAGGGCGATCCTCAGCCCTGGCAGGACTTCTCAGCCCTGGTCAAGGATCCTGGTATCGACCCGGAAGCCTTGCTTGCTCCCTATACCGGCGATGTGATGGCACATTTGCTGTGTCGTCATGGGCGAGGGCTGAAGACCAGGCTAGAACAACGGGTGCTGGGAGTACGGGAGCAACTGGGTGACTATGTGCGCGAAGAAGCCCGTCTGGCGGTGGGACCGCTGGAGTTGGTTGACTTTAATGATGAAGTCGCCGAATTAAACCAACGCTCGCTGCGCTTGCAGGGACGTCTGGCAGCGTTGACGGATAAGGTTATGCATTCATGAAAAAACTACGGGAGTTGGTCCGACTCTATCAGATTGGAAAAACCCTGTTCGATTACGGTCTGGATGAACTGATTCCGGCCCGACTGCAGATTTTGCCGGCACGATTGGCGAGAAAAAGCCTGTTCTGGCTGAAGAACCGACATCCGGACTTGTCACGCGGCAAGCGTATTCGCCTGGCGTTGGAACATCTGGGACCGGTTTTTATCAAGTTTGGTCAGATGTTGTCGACGCGCCGGGATCTGTTGCCACCGGATATCGCCGAAGAGCTGGCACTGCTGCAGGATAGAGTTCCCCCGTTTGATGGCATTCTGGCCCGCAAGCAGATTGAGGCCAGTCTGCGGCAGCCCATCGAAGTATTGTTTGACGAGTTTGATGAAAAGCCGCTGGCATCGGCGTCGATTGCTCAGGTGCATACTGCAAAGCTCAAAACCGGTCAGGACATCGTGATCAAGGTGATTCGGCCCAATATTGAACGGGTGATCGAGGCCGATGTCAGCCTGATGCACTCCATGGCCACCCTGGTGGCCCGCCTGGTGCCCGAGCGCAGCAGTCGGTTGCGGCCGGTCGAAGTGGTGGAAGAGTATCGCAAGACCCTGTTTGACGAACTGAATCTGCTGCGCGAAGCCGCCAATGCCATTCAGTTGCGGCGTAATTTCGAAGGTTCTCGTACCTTGTACGTACCGGAAATCTATTCCAGCTACTGCCATGAAAACGTGCTGGTGATGGAACGTATCTATGGCATTCCGGTTTCCGATATCGATTCATTGAAAGCGAATGGCACGGACATGAAGCTGTTGGCAGAGCGGGGCGTGGAGGTGTTCTTTACCCAGGTGTTCCGCGACAGTTTTTTTCATGCGGATATGCATCCGGGTAATATCTTCGTCTCTTACGATCATCCCCATGATCCCCAGTGGATCGGCATCGACTGCGGCATTGTCGGTACCCTCAACCGGGATGACAAGCGTTACCTGGCGGAGAACTTTCTCGCGTTCTTTAACCGGGACTATCGCAAGGTGGCGGAGCTGCATGTGGAGTCGGGCTGGGTGCCGGCAGACACCAAGGTGGAAGAATTCGAATCGGCCATTCGTACCGTGCTGGAGCCCATCTTCGAAAAACCGCTGTCGGAAATCTCCTTCGGCCATGTGCTGCTGAACCTGTTTAACACCGCGCGTCGCTTCAACATGGCGGTGCAACCGCAGCTGGTACTGCTGCAGAAAACCCTGCTCTATGTAGAAGGAGTGGGTCGCCAGCTTTATCCGCAGCTGGACTTATGGAAAACCGCCAAGCCTTTCCTGGAAGAATGGATGCAGCAGCAGGTCGGCTACAAGGCGGTGATCAATGCGGTAAAGGAAAAGGCGCCGTTCTGGGCCGAAAAGCTGCCCGACTTGCCGGAGCTGGTTTACGACGCGCTGCGTCAGGCCAAGCTGCAGCAGCGCCAGGTACAAGGTCTGTACAATCAGTTTGCCCGGCATGACAAAACTCAGGGTCAGGGCCGTTTTCTGCTGGCGATGGGTGCCACGGTTCTGCTGGCCAGCACCCTGTTGCTGGGGATGGAAAGAACCGAGTGGGCCATGTCTGGTCTGGTGCTGACTTTGGTTGTATGGTTGCTGGGATGGCGAAAAATAGCGCGCTAATTTGATCCTGTATCAAAGTACTGTCATCAGGTTCGAGTATCATGGCGTTTGATTATTTACTTTTTATGTAGGAAAGGTGAGTTATGGGTGGGATCAGTGTTTGGCAGCTGCTTATCGTGGTATTGATTGTCGTGTTGCTGTTTGGAACCAAGAAGTTGCGTGGTATGGGTTCGGATCTGGGTTCGGCGGTGAAAGGCTTTAAAAAAGCGATGACCGACGAGGAAAAGGACAAGAAGGACGCCGATTTCGAACAGCAGTCACTGGCCGATAAAAAAGAGCAGGGCGACGCTCTGAACCAGAAAGACCAGGACAAAACCAAAGATAAAGATCAGGTATAACCATGTTCGATATCGGTTTCTGGGAGTTGATTGTGATCGCGATAATCGGGTTGCTGGTGCTGGGGCCCGAGCGTCTTCCCGTGGCCATCAGAACCGTATCCCGAATGTTCAAGACGGTACGAGATACCGCCAACGCGGTGAAAACCGAGCTGGCTCAGGAATTGAGAATGGAAGAGCTGCATCGAGATCTGAAAAAAGCCGAGCAGCTCGACATGAAAAACCTGAGTCCGGAGTTGAAAGAGTCTATCGATCAGCTGAAGGATGCCGCTGCCTCCGTTACTCGCCCCTATGAAAAAAAAGAGACCGGCAGCGCCGGTATTCAGGGAGCCAAAACCGATACCTCATCATCGAAAGAGCCGCAGGATAAATCTTAAATGAGTCAACCACAGCAGCCGCTGATCAGCCATCTGGTTGAGCTGAGGAGTCGTTTGCTCCGGGCTTTTGCCGCTATTGTGCTGGTCTTTATGGCCCTGGTGTACTTTGCCAACGACATCTACAGCATTCTGGCCGAGCCCTTGCTGCGGCAATTGCCGGAAGGCACCAGCATGATTGCCACCGGGGTAGCAACACCGTTTCTGACCCCGATGAAACTCACGCTGATAGTGGCGTTTTTTGCCGCCATTCCCTATGTGCTCTATCAGGTGTGGGCCTTTATTGCCCCGGGTCTGTACAAGCACGAAAAGCGCCTGATCGCCCCGCTGGTGTTTTCCAGCGCCCTGCTGTTTTATGCGGGGGCCGCCTTTGCCTATTTCGTGGTATTTCCGCTGGCATTCGGCTTTTTCACCAAGATGGCGCCGGAAGGGGTGACCATTGCCACCGACATCGCCAGCTACCTCGACTTCGTACTCGGCCTGTTTGTGGCCTTCGGCATCGCGTTCGAGATCCCCATCGCCACCATTCTGTTGTGCTGGACCGGCGTGACCACGCCGAAAGATCTGGCCGGCAAGCGGCCCTACGTGGTGGTGGTGGTATTTATCGTCGGCATGCTGCTGACGCCGCCGGATGTGATATCCCAGACCCTGCTGGCCATCCCCATGTGGCTGCTGTTTGAAGTGGGCGTGTTCTTCGCTCGTTTCTATGTGCGCGAACAGCACGAAGACAAAGAGCAGGACGGCGCCTGATGATCGACATCGGTGTTAACCTGACCAACGGCCAGTTCGACAAAGACAGACACGAGGTTATCAGTCGGGCCAAGCTCGCCGGCATCTCGGCACTGGTACTCACCGGCACGAGTCTCGAAGAAAGCCGGGCGGTCGCCGACTATGCCGCCAGCGAGCCCGGTTTTTGTTATGCCACTGCGGGCATTCATCCCCATGATGCCAAGACCTTCGATGATCGAAGCCTTACCGCATTGCGGGCGCTGGCGGTAAGGCCCGAAGTGGTGGCGATCGGCGAATGCGGTCTCGACTACAACCGGGATTTTTCACCGCGCCCGCAGCAGGATGCGGTGTTTGAAGCCCAGCTTGAACTGGCCGCCGAGCTGCAACTGCCGGTATTCATGCATTGCCGGGATGCTCACGAGCGCTTTCTCGAGATCCTGGCCCCCTGGCGCAGTCGATTGCCGGCGGCGGTGCTGCACTGTTTTACCGGCAGTGAGGCCGAGCTGCGCGACTGCCTGGCGCTGGATCTGCATATCGGTATTACCGGCTGGATTTGTGATGAGCGGCGCGGCCAGGAGCTGCAGCAACTGGTTTCGCTGATCCCGGCCAATCGGCTGATGATCGAGACCGACAGTCCTTATCTGTTGCCGCGCGACCTATCACCCAAGCCGGCCAGCCGCCGTAATGAACCTGCGCATCTGCCTCATATTGCCCGGCGCATTGCCGAATGCCGGGGTGAAGATTCCGCTGCGCTGATTGCCGAGACCACGGCGACCAGCCGCGCCTTTTTCCGTATTTAACACGAATTCAGGAGCAGTCATGACCGAACAAGTTTTTGGTGGTTTTCCTTCCCGTCGCCTGCGTCGTTTGCGCAAGCATGATTTCAGCCGTCGACTGGTACGTGAAAACACCCTGACGGTGGATGATCTCATTTATCCGGTGTTTGTTCTGCCCGGTTTTCAGCGTCGCGAGGCGGTCCCCTCCATGCCGGGTATCGAGCGCCTGTCTATCGACCTGCTGCTGGAAGAGGCGGCGGAACTGGTGCAACTGGGTGTGCCTCTTATCGCCCTGTTCCCGGTGGTGAGTAGCAGCCAGAAAACCCTGCTGGCGGAAGAGGCCTACAATCCGGAAGGACTGGCTCAGGAAGCGGTGCGCGCATTGAAAGAGGCCTTTCCCGAGCTGGGCGTGATGACCGACGTGGCATTGGACCCGTTTACCGTACACGGTCAGGACGGCATTATTGACGACAACGGCTATGTGCTTAACGACGTGACCACCGAAGTGCTGGTGAAGCAGGCGCTGAGCCATGCCGAAGCCGGTGCCGACATAGTGGCACCTTCCGACATGATGGATGGCCGCATCGGTGCCATTCGTCAGGCGCTGGAAGAGGCCGGCTTCATCAACACCCAGATCATGGCCTACTCCGCCAAATACGCTTCCAACTACTACGGTCCCTTCCGTGATGCGGTTGGCTCCTCCGGTAACCTCAAGGGTGGCAACAAGTCCACCTATCAGATGGATCCGGCCAATAGTGACGAAGCATTGCAGGAAGTGGCACTGGATATTCAGGAAGGTGCCGACAGCGTCATGGTCAAGCCGGGCATGCCCTATCTGGATGTGGTGCGCCGGGTCAAGGATCAGTTTGGCGTGCCTACCTTCGCCTATCAGGTCAGCGGCGAATACGCCATGCACATGGCCGCCATTCAGAACGGCTGGCTGAAAGAGCGGGAAACCGTGCTGGAGTCTCTGATGTGCTTCAAGCGCGCCGGGGCCGACGGCATTCTGACCTATTTCGCCAAGCGCGTCGCCCAGTGGCTGAAAGAGCAGAACTGAGCACTTAGCCCGTTATAAAAGGCCCCGCACCGCGGGGCCTTTTACTATCAGCCGAAGCGCCGTGCAAGTCAGCCAAAGGCGCAAGGTCACGACACGCTTTAAACCCATCCACGGCATTTGATCGGTCGTGAAGCCGTGCATCGTTCAACTTTCCTCGGAACAGAAATCGTGGGAGGTATGTACAGAGGTTCAAAAACGCAGAAAAACCGCGTTTTTTTGTTACAATGCTCACACTTTTCAGACCCCTTTTTATTTTTCTACAAGGAGCGTGAGGCGAGATGACCATTATCCGCAAGTCCGTAAGCCAGAAAGTAAGCCGCGTTGTTATCCACAACGAAACCGTCTACCTGTGTGGCCAGGTGGCAAAAGACGTGAGCGAAGACTTCGTGGGTCAGACCAGGCAGGTACTGGCACGTATCGACGAGCACCTGGCGGAAGCGGGCACCGACAATTCCAAGCTGCTGTCTGCGCTGATCCATATCAAGGACACCGATAACGTGGCCGCGTTCAACGAACTGTGGAACGAGTGGCTGCCGGAAGGCTGCGCGCCGGCGCGTTCTTGCGTTCAGGCCCACATGGCCCGTGATGTGGTGCTGGTTGAAGTGACCGTTACCGCGGCGCTGTAATTTTTACCGCTATCGCGAGCAATAAAAAGGCGCCTTGCGGGGCCTTTTTTATTGCTCCTGAATCACCAGCGGCCAGCCCTGCTCGGTCTGGCGAGCCGCTTCCTGCTGCAGCTCGCTGGCCCGCAGGTGATGGTTTCGGCTCCAGTCGGCGGGCAGGGTCAGGGTTAGCTGTCGATCCCGCGCTTCCAGCCGAAACTCGGGCACGGTGCCCCGAGTGCGGCGCAGGCAGAGGATGATGGCCAGACGCAGCAGTCGGGCCAGCAGAATAGCTGGCTCTGGCTCGATGGCGCTTTGTTGTTCCAGCGACTCCTGACGGAATTCGTCACGCTGGTTCAGCAGCAGGGCGGCCAGCAGTTGTTTCTGGGCGGGGGTAAAGCCGGGCAAATCCACATGACGGATGATATAGGCGGCATGCTCGGGAGCGCGCTTGTACTCGATGCAGAGACCCAGCTCGTAGAGCAGGGCGGCCCAGCCCAGCATGGCGGTAGCGGGGGAGTCGATATGCTGGCTGCTGGCCAGTTGCTGCAGGGCCTTGAGGGCGGTACTGCGCACCCGTTCGGCCTGCTCCCGGTCCAACTGATAGCGGCTGATCAGGCTGTCGGCGGTGCGCTCCCGGGCGTCACACTCCCGGCGGCGGCCCAACATGCCATAAATCAGCCCTTCCCGCAGGGCACCTCCGGCGAGCGTCATGCTGTCGATGGCCAGCATCTCGAACAGGGCGATCAAAATTGCCAGCCCGGACGGGAATACGTTTGCCCGCTCCGACTGCAGGCCGGGCAAGTCGAGCCGATCGAGATGGCCGCAGGCGATGGCAGCCTGCTTCAGTTGCAACAGCTTGGTCAGGGTAATCTGTTCGTCTTCACCCTGACCGATCATGATTTCCTGAATGGCCTGCACGGTACCGGAGGCACCGACGCAGCTCTGCCAGCCCAGTTTGAGGTAGTCACCGGCGATGGGCATCAGGGTCTGACGGGCGGCGGCAATGGCCTGGTCGAAGTTGGCGGCCGTCAGCTTTCCGTCAACAAAGTAGCGGCTTAGCCAGGTGACACAGCCCATGTGCAGACTATTAAGCAGTTGGGGATGGGTACTTTCGCCGACAATCAGCTCGGTGCTGGCACCGCCGATATCGATCACCAGCCGGCGGCCGACGCCGGATGAGGTCCAGGCGACACCTTCATAGATGGTGGCGGCCTCTTCTTCACCGGAGATAATACGAACGGGATGACCCAGAATGGCCTCGGCCCGCTCGAGAAAAACAGCAATATTGGTTGCCAGACGCAGGGTGGCGGTGCCGACGATACGAATGTGTTCGGCGGGAATGTCCTGCAACTGTTCGGCGAACAGTTGCAGGCAGTCCCAGCCTCGCTGCATGGACGCTGCATCGAGGCTGCCGTCGGCCTGCAGGCCGGCGGCAAGACGCACCTTGCGCTTTACCTTGGCTAGGGTGCGACAGGCGCCGGCCACTTCATGCACCACCAACATATGAAAGCTGTTGGAACCGAGATCTACGGCGGCATAAAGGGCGGCGTTGTTCACCTGGCTTAGCTCCGGTTGCCCTGCGGGCGGCGGCGATGGTTACCACCGGGGCGCCGCTGTCCGCCGCCCTGGCGTGGGCCGCGATTGGCATGGGCTCTGTGATGATGAATGTGCGTCGGGGGCGTCACATCATCGAGCAGGGCGTCCCGGTCGTACTTGCTGACCGGAATTTCATGCTCGATATAGGCTTCCACCGCCGGCAGGTTGAACACGTATTCTTCACAGGCAAAGCTGATGGAACAGCCACTGGCGCCGGCTCGACCGGTACGCCCTATACGATGGACGTAGTCTTCCGCGTCATCGGGCAAGTCGTAGTTGAACACATGGGTCACGTCGGGAATATGCAGGCCACGGGCGGCAACGTCGGTGGCCACCAGAATATCCAGCACGCCGTTGGTGAAATCCTCGAGGATCTTCATCCGTTTCTTCTGCGGCACATCACCGGTCAGCATGCCGACACGGTGACCATCGGCCTGCAGCCAGGCGTGAACCTTTTCGCAGCTGTGCTTGGTATTGGCAAACACGATGGCCTTGTCGGGCCACTCTTCTTCCATCAGGGTCAGCAGCAGCGGCAGCTTGTCTTCCTGTGCCGGATAGAACAGCTCTTCCTTGATACGGATGCCGGTTTTGCGTTCCGGCTCTATCTGCACGTGCTCGGGGCTGTTCATGTGCTCGTAGGCCAGCTCCTGCACCCGCAGCGACAAGGTGGCGGAAAACAGCATGTTCTGACGCAGGTTGGCGGCCGGCATGCGGCGGAACAGGAAGCGGATGTCCTTGATAAAGCCCAGATCGAACATACGATCCGCTTCATCCAGTACCACCACCTGAATGGCGCCTACATCGATGATCTGCTTCTTGAGGAAGTCGATGATGCGACCTGTGGTACCGATCAGAATATCGACGCCGGCTTCCAGCACCTCTATCTGTTTCTCGTAACCATCACCACCGTAGGCCAGGCCCAGTTTGAGGCCGGTGCTGGCACTGATGGTATCGGCGTCGTTGAAAATCTGGATGGCCAGCTCGCGGGTCGGCGCCATGATAATGGCCCTGGGCTGGTTCAGCTGGCGGTTTTCGAGTGCCTGCGTGGTCAGCAGGCGATCAAAGGTGGCGGCGAGAAAGGCGATGGTTTTACCGGTGCCGGTCTGGGCTTGTCCGGCAATATCCTTGCCTGCCAGTAAATGGGGTAACGACAACGCCTGAATGGGCGTGCAGTTGTGAAATCCTTTTGCTTCCAGTCCGGCCAGAACCTGCGGCTGCAGGCCCAACTGGGCAAATTTTACGTCAGTTAAGTGTGTTTTGCTCATAGCGGTCAGAATATCAGGTTAGGCTTGCAATAATAAACAGGATCATTTGAAATAGGCCAACTAAATTGCCCTCGACGTTGTGTGTTGCGGGATAAAATGACTGATTGGAGTTGGAGATGAGTGACAAAATTGTTCAGCTGACCGATGCCAGCTTCGAAGCTGACGTGGTTAAGGCCAGTGGTCCTGTTCTGGTAGATTTCTGGGCTGAATGGTGTGGTCCCTGCAAGATGATTGCCCCCATTCTGGATGAAGTGGCTGGCGAATATGAAGGCAAGGTTACCGTGGCCAAGCTGAATATCGATCAGAACGCAGATACTCCGCCCAAGTTCGGTATTCGTGGTATTCCTACCCTGCTGCTGTTCAAGAACGGCGAAGTAGCGGCTACCAAGGTAGGCGCTCTGTCCAAGACTCAACTGAAAGAGTTCCTGGACGCCAACCTGTAATGGCGAAAATAAGGGGTGCGCAATGCACCCCTTATTGTTTTTTGCTAGACGGCCTTTCTTTTTGGTGCTAGTTTATTGTTCGTTTGCTAGCCTATTTTGTGCCCCAGAGGCCCTCCGATTTCAAGTCTCAATCCGGCAGACTTTCCCGATTATTTAACACATCCTGGTTGACAGAAACCCACCACTATGAACCTTACCGAACTCAAGAATACCCCCGTATCTGAGCTGATAAAGCTTGGGGAAACCATGGGCCTGGAAAACCTCGCCCGTTTGCGCAAGCAAGACATCATCTTCGCTATCCTCAAAGCTCATGCCAAAAGTGGTGAAGATATTTTCGGCGATGGCGTGCTGGAAATATTGCAGGATGGCTTCGGCTTTTTACGCAGTGCCGATTCTTCCTATCTGGCCGGCCCTGATGACATTTATGTCTCGCCCAGCCAGATCCGTCGTTTCAACCTGCGCACCGGTGACACCATCGCCGGCAAAATTCGCCCGCCGAAAGAAGGCGAGCGTTACTTCGCGCTGTTGAAGATCAACGAGGTTAACTACGACAGACCCGAAAACGCCCGTAACAAGATACTGTTCGAAAACCTGACGCCGCTGCACGCCAACGAGCGGATGAAGATGGAACGGGGCAACGGCTCTACCGAAGACATTACCGCCCGTGTACTGGATCTGGCATCGCCGATCGGCAAGGGCCAGCGTGGCCTGATCGTGGCGCCGCCCAAGGCCGGTAAAACCATGCTGCTGCAGAACATCGCGCAAAGCATCGCCTACAACCATCCGGAATGTGTGCTGATCGTACTGCTGATCGACGAACGTCCGGAAGAAGTGACCGAGATGCAGCGCATGGTGAAGGGCGAGGTGATTGCATCTACCTTCGACGAGCCCGCCGCTCGCCACGTACAGGTAGCCGACATGGTGATCGAAAAGGCCAAGCGCCTGGTCGAACACAAGAAAGACGTGGTGATCCTGCTTGACTCCATTACCCGTCTGGCTCGCGCCTACAACACCGTAGTGCCGTCTTCCGGCAAGGTACTGACCGGTGGTGTGGATGCCAACGCCCTGCACAGACCCAAGCGTTTCTTTGGTGCGGCCCGTAATGTAGAAGAGGGCGGCAGCCTGAGCATTATCGCCACCGCTCTGGTAGAAACCGGCTCCAAGATGGATGACGTTATCTACGAAGAGTTCAAGGGCACCGGTAACATGGAACTGCACCTGTCACGCAAGATTGCCGAGAAGCGGGTTTATCCTGCCATCGACATTCCTCGTTCCGGCACCCGTCGCGAAGAGCTGCTCACTACCCCGGACGAGCTGCAGAAAATGTGGATACTGCGCAAAATCGTACATCCCATGGGCGAGAGTGACGGCATCGAGTTTTTGATCGACAAACTGGCGATGACCAAGACCAATGATGAATTCTTTGAAGCCATGAAGCGTCAACAGAAGTAATCATCAATCGTTGAAAAGAACCGCGGCCCGTCCGCGGTTTTTTATTGCCCGATACAAGCTATCTCGAACCGGGTATAATCTTCGGCGTTATTCGATACTCTTGGAATAAACCTATGAAATATAAGGACTTGCGCGACTTCATTGCGCAGCTCGAAGCTCAGGGCGAACTCAAGCGTATCCAGCATGAAATCGACCCCTACCTGGAAATGACCGAGATCTGCGACCGCACGCTCAAGGCGGGTGGTCCGGCGCTGTTGTTCGAGAATCCCAAGGGTTTCGATATGCCGGTGCTGGGCAACCTGTTTGGTACCCCCAAGCGGGTGGCCATGGGCATGGGTCAGCAGGATGTAGAGTCGCTGCGCGAAGTGGGGCGCTGGTTGTCTTATCTGAAAGAGCCGGAGCCGCCCCGGGGCCTGAAAGAGCTGATGGAAAAGCTGCCCATCTTCAAGCAGGTGCTCAACATGCCGGTCAAGCGGCTGAAAAAGGCCCCCTGCCAGGAACTGGTGCTGGAAGGTGACGATGTCGACCTGACCCAACTGCCCATTCAGCACTGCTGGCCGGGCGATGCGGCGCCGCTGATCACCTGGGGTCTGACCATTACCCGCGGGCCTTACAAGAAACGGCAGAACCTGGGTATCTATCGCCAGCAGTTGCTGGGCAGGAACAAGCTGATCATGCGCTGGCTCAGCCATCGCGGTGGCGCGCTGGACTTTCGTGAGTGGCAGGAAGCCAACCCCGGTCAGCCCTATCCGGTGGCGGTAGCCCTGGGGGCGGATCCGGCAACCATTCTCGGCGCCGTCACCCCGGTGCCGGACACTTTGTCCGAATATGCCTTCGCCGGTCTGCTGCGCGGCAGTCGTACCGAGGTGGTCAAGTGTATCGGCAGCGATCTGGATGTGCCGGCCAGCGCCGAAATCGTGCTGGAAGGCTATATCTATCCCGACGAGATGGCGCCGGAAGGCCCCTATGGCGATCACACCGGCTATTACAACGAAATTGACGAGTTTCCGGTATTTACCGTGGAACGTATTACCCGCCGTCGTGACGCCATTTATCATTCTACCTATACCGGGCGGCCGCCGGACGAGCCGGCGATACTGGGTGTGGCGCTGAATGAGGTGTTCGTGCCCATACTGCAGAAGCAGTTTCCGGAGATAGTCGACTTCTATCTGCCGCCGGAAGGTTGCTCCTACCGGATGGCGGTGGTCACCATCAAAAAGCGCTACCCCGGTCATGCCAAACGTGTCATGCTCGGTGTTTGGTCGTTTTTACGCCAATTCATGTATACCAAGTTCGTGATTGTGTGCGACGACGACATCAATGCCAGAGACTGGAACGACGTGATCTGGGCCATTACGACCCGAATGGACCCGGCGCGAGACACTACCCTGATCGAACACACTCCCATCGACTATCTGGACTTCGCCTCGCCGGTGTCCGGGCTCGGCTCCAAAATGGGCCTCGATGCCACCAACAAGTGGCCGGGAGAAAGCGACAGGGAATGGGGACAGCCCATAGTGATGACAGACGAAGTAAAACAACGGGTCGACAGCTTATGGGATCAACTCGGGATCCTCGAAACAAGTGCCGAACAGAGTGAACTCAAAGGATAGTCATGCAGAAAGTAACATGTAGTGTTGAAGCCCTCGAAGAAATGGCCGAAACCCTGTGGTATGTGCGGTTGAAGCCGGAACTGCCCGTGGATTTTCTTCCTGGCCAGTATCTGCTGGTGGTAATGGCGGACGATGACAAACGTCCTTTCTCCATCGCCAATACTGTGAATGAAGAAGGGATTCTGGAATTGCACATCGGTGCCGGACCGGACAATACCTATGCCATGCAGGTGCTCAAGCGCATGCAGGATCAGGGTCAGATTGAAGTGCAATTGCCGGCAGGCAAGGCCTATCTGCGGGACGAATCTCATCATCCGGTGATCCTGATGGCCGGTGGCACCGGCTTTGCTTATACCCGTTCCATCCTGCAGCAGATGCTGGCCGATGGCCTGCACCGGCCTGTGTTTCTCTACTGGGGCGTACGCTTCGATCAGCACTTGTATGCGGATCAGGAAATGTCAGCCCTGGCTGACGAGCACAAGCAACTGACCTACGTACCTGTGGTGCAGAACGGCGATGAGCACTGGCAAGGTCGTACCGGTATGGTGCATGAAGTGATCATGGACGATTTCCCCAGCCTGGCGGGTTATGACATCTACGTGGCGGGTCGCTTCGAAATGGCCGGCGTGGCGCGGGAAGCCTTCAAGGAAAAAGGCGTGGAGGCGGATCACCTGTTTGGTGACGCCTACGAGTTTATTTAAATTCGTCCAGGAATAGGGAATTCTGCTTCCCTATTCCTGCTTTTTCGCCGGGCTGATTTGCTCGGCGAACTCAGCGCTGTTCATCCTGGTTATCGGCCAGATGACGTTCCAGCAGAGCCAGCTTGGCTTCCATCTCGTTCAGTTTTTCCCGCGTGCGCAGCAGTACCTTGGTTTGCACATCGAATTCTTCTCGCGTGACCATATCCAGTTTGCCCAGTTGGGCCTGCAATACGGTACGAATGCGCTTTTCCGCTTCTTCGCCCATGTTCTTCAGCCCGCTGGGCAGGTTGTTCTGGATCTGTTTGGCGATCTCTTCCAGTTTCTTCGGATCTAGCATGCTTATCTCCTTGGCTATGGGGCCATTTTACCCCTAATTGCCGACGGCGGTCAGGTCAGACTTTCCATTTTGGCACGAAACCCGTAGTTTTAGGTGACCAAGCTTCAAATGAGATAAACATGTTCCATCTGCTTACGCGTTTGCTCCATCGGCTGACCCGTCGCCTCAGCTGGCACACCTTGCTGATGCTGTTGTTGCTACAGGCCGTTGGCAGCTGGTTGCTGCTCAGCCTGGCGGGAGAGCTGGAGCTGACCGAGCCGTCGGTGTTTTTCTATTATAACGCCGTGGTCATCAGCACCGTTGGTTTCGGTGATTATTCGCCGGTGACCGAGGCGGGGCGCTGGGCGGTGGCATTGTTTCAGATCCCCTTCGGCCTGCTGGTGTTCGGCAGTTTTATCGGTAAATTGACCCAGACGTTAGTAGCCTGGGTAAGGAGAGGTATGTCAGGCAAGGCGGACTATTCACATTTATCCGGTCATACATTGTTGTTTGGCTGGAATGGTGCCCAGACCGAGCGCATTGTTGATTTACTGCTGGCCGACAGCGCCAGTCGGGATCAGGAAATTCTGTTGTGTGTTCTTCAGGAGATGGAGCATCCCTTTCCGGAAAAATCGGCGGTCAAATTTGCGCGCCTGCATTCGTTCACCCATCCCGGCGAGCTGGCGCGGGTAGGGTTGGCTCATGCCAGCCGAGTACTGGTGGATGGGGAAGACGATGACCAGACCCTGACCACCTCACTGGCCTTGTCGGCCAAGGCGGCACCGAATGCGCATTTGTGCGCCTGGTTTACCGAGGCCAGCAAGGCAGAGCTGCTGCGGCTGCATTGCCCCAACGTCGAGGTGTCGAGTTCCAAGGAGGCGGAGATCCTGGTGCGTTCACTGCAGGATCCGGGTGCCAGTTTGATCCAGGAGCAGATCTTCTCCACCCTGCTGGGGCCCACCCTGTATCGCATTCAGGTACCACAACACAGTGGTGACCTGGCTTATGCTGGCCTGCTGAGCCGCTTCAAGGAGCAGCACAATGCCACCCTGCTGGGCGTCTCGACGCTGGCCAGCGGCCAGGATATCGAGCTGAATCCCACCGGCGACACTCAGGTGCACAGTGGCAGTTTTCTCTACTACATCTGTCCGGAGCGGCTGCAGAGTACGCAGATAAGTTGGGAGTAATATCAATCCCGTTACGCATATGACCCCCGTTACAGAGGCAACACAGCCGCCTCCCACGACACGCCACTGGGCTAGCCATCTTTGCTGGGTAATGGCTGCGAATATTCACTGGATATTCGGTCCATTACCCAACAAAGATATACGGCAGCAAGCTGCCCCATGAGGGCTCGGAAATGCTGTCTGACCGCCAGGGAGGGCGGGAATGCCGGAACGGCAGGAGCATTTTCCGGCC
>JAAEZO010000290.1 GCA_018222825.1 Gammaproteobacteria bacterium | reverse complement strand
CTGGCGACGAGGAAAGTCCAGCAGGTGCTGACAAATCGGCAGCAAAAACGCCGCCGTCTTGCCGGTGCCGGTGGGGGCGGAAGCCATAATATCCCGTCCGCTCATGGCTTCGGGGATGACCTGGCTCTGAATGGTGGTCGGTTTGGCATAGCCCATGCCAGCCAGTGCGCGGACCAGGATGGGATCCAGTTCCAGTTGCTCGAAGGTCATACTGCTCATGATCGGTCTCGTCAGCCTGTAAAAGGCGGGTATTATAGGGGAACTCGCACAAAAAAACCTGACAGGATCAGCATGAGCAGCCGCGGTTTTACTTTCAAGCAGTTTCACATCAATCACGACCGTTGTGCCATGAAGGTGGGCACCGACGGTATTCTGCTCGGCGCCTGGGCGCCATTGGGTTCTGCGCGCCGTATTCTGGACATCGGCACCGGCTCGGGCCTGGTGGCCTTGATGCTGGCCCAGCGTAGTGATGCCGCGGTCAACATCGTCGGATTGGAGCTGGACGAAGCCGCGGCCGCTCAGGCAGAAGAAAATGCGCTGGCGTCACCCTGGCCGGAAAAGGTCGGCATAGCGCGGGGGGCCCTGCAGCACTACTCGGCCCCGGTGTTCGATCTTATCGTGTCCAACCCGCCTTACTTCGTGCATGGCCAGCATTTCAGCAGCGCCGCCCGGGCCGGCGCACGGCACACGGTCAGCCTGACGCTGCCAGAGCTGTTCAGTCATGGCCGACGGCTGCTGGCTGACGATGGCAACCTGGCGCTGGTGTTACCGGTGCAGGCACTGGCGGAGGCGATGGAGCAGGCTGACTCAAATGGCTTTGTTTTATGTGAAAAATCAGACGTTATCACTAAAGAGGGTAAGAATCCGGCTCGTTTTTTAATGTTGTTTTCCAGAGTTAAACACTATGAAAAGGCGAGCAAGATTGTCATTAATACTATAAATAATGAACATGGCGATACATATGTAAGACTGGTGGCGCCCTTCTACTTGAAGATGTAAATTTCGCCTTGAATCTGTTTTTCACATCATTATGCTACTGGCATGCTCGGCGGCTGCCAGATTTCAGTATTTTACCGCATATTTCTGGTGGCAAGCCGTATTGTTAATGTTGTTAGTTTCCAAACGAAACTTTCATTATGCGGGCAGCCGCAATGAGGTTTGCAGTGAACAAATCGTTATCCACCTTTGATGTGATGGGCCTGGGTTTTATGACCTTCGCCTTCTTTCTGGGGGCCGGAAATATCATCTTTCCGCCTCTGGCCGGCTTTCTGGCCGGTGAAAACCTGAACAGTGCCATGTTCGGTTTTCTGCTCACCGCTGTCGGCCTGCCGCTGGTTACCCTGATTGCCGCCGCCCTCGCCGGTGGTGGTCTGCCGACCATGGGCCGTTATCTGCCCGCGGCCGTGGTGACGGTAATGGCGACCGCCATTTTCATCATCATAGGCCCGGCGTTTGCCGCCCCCCGTACCGGCCTGGTCGCCTACGAGATGGCACTGAAACCGTTTCTGAATGATCCGGGTCAGACCACCCTGACGCTGTATACCATCGGTTTCTTCGGTCTGGTGCTGCTGCTGTCGCTCAACCAGGGCCGGTTGCTGGATGCGGTGGGCAAGGTGCTGACGCCGATCCTGTTGCTGTTATTGATTGCGCTGGCGGTGGCG
Organism: Gammaproteobacteria bacterium; assembly: GCA_018222825.1. GTDB lineage: Bacteria > Pseudomonadota > Gammaproteobacteria > Enterobacterales > Aeromonadaceae > Oceanimonas. Next base: position 444 of record JAAEZO010000290.1, on the reverse strand, counting down.
GTATTTGTCAGCCCTCAGGGCACTCAGCCACAAGTGGCCGAAGCCTACATGGCGCAGCCGTTCGTGAAAGGCTTTATCGAAGGCTATAACACCATGGACACCTTCGCGGCGCTGATGTTCGGCATGCTGATCCTGGACGTATTGCGGCAGAAGGGCGTAACCGACATGCGTGCCCAGTCCCGTTATCTGATGATAGCGGCGCTGATTGCCGCCGCCGGTCTGGGCTTCGTCTATGTGTCGCTGTTTATTCTGGGTGGTACCAGCCTGGGTGTGGTGGAGTCGGCCAGCAACGGCGGCGAAATCATCAGCGCCTATGTACTGTCGCTGTTTGGTGCGCCGGGTCTGTGGATTCTGGCGGCCATCGTGTCACTGGCCTGTATCACCACCGCCGTGGGTCTGGTGTCGTCCTGTGCCGATTACTTCCATCGCCTCACCGGCAAGGGC
>JAAEZO010000056.1 GCA_018222825.1 Gammaproteobacteria bacterium | reverse complement strand
CACGCCGGAGTCGAAGATAAGAATGTTTGCCACTGACAGCCCTCGCTATGCAAGGACGTCATGATAACGCCAAAGGCGGCCATGAAAAAGCCGGCACAGAGGCCGGCTATAGAGTAAAGCTGTCTATCAACACAGGGCATGCCGGACAAAGGGCCAACTTCACGACACACTTCAAGCTCTTCCCTAAGACGCTCGGCAAATGCCATCCATGGCATTTGATCGGTCGTGAAGCCGTTCCCTTTGCCCTCCTGTCAAACTATCGCGCCACGGTAGTTCGGCAGCAATTCACGCAGACTGGAGATTCAGAAGCGATAGTCGGCACCGACGTAGAATTCCATGTCTGGGGCGTCGTAGCCATCTACCACCTGATAATCTTTATCGAACAGGTTGTTGATCTTGCCGTTCAGCGTCAGTTGCTGTGTCAGCGGGTAACGAGCACCTATGTTCCAGATGGTGTAAGAAGGCATTACAACGTCACTATAGGCACTGTCGTTACGCTCACCTACATACAAAGCCTGAGCAAACAAATTGGCGCCAGCTACATCGATATCGCCAGTCCAACTGGCCTTGCGCTTGGCACGACGAGCCAGTTGCCGCCCTTCATTATTTCCATCCTTTGCATCGGTGTAATCGTAACTAAGGGTATGATACACAAGGCCAGTTTCGGCTTTCACCACCACTTCTATCCCTTTGATCAAGGCATCGGTGTTTTTCGTTGAGTTAACGTTACCACCTTGATAAACGATCAGATTATCAATTTCGTTACGATAAAAATTCAGTTGCCAATCCAGCAGACTATAATTACCACCCAGCCCCAACTCCCAGTTTTCAGATTCTTCAGGATTAAGCTCAAGGTTACCGCCAAAGCCATACAAATTACTAAAGGTTGGTGCCTTGAAGGCAGTTCCATAGCTAACTGATGCTTTATGCTGTCCCGGTAATTCAACCCCAATAGCGCTTTGCCAGGTACCATGAGTACCAAACTGCTCGTTATCATCTACCCGACCTGTCAACTCCAGTGAAACCGGCGACCAGCGATGGAATACCGAAGTAAATACGCCAGTGTTATCTCGCATAGGTGAAATATTTGCCGTTGAACGTGCTAGTAGGTGATCTTGTTGCCAATCCATACCTGCCAGCACGTTGCCGCGCTCGGAATAGCTGTACTGAATCAGACCATCGATACGAGTAGTAGCAGTGCTGGTATTGGAAGTTGTCTGGTGACCTGCGAACTTATTCCAGTCTTTCGCCTCGTACTCACCATAACTGGCATTCAGTTGACCGTTCAGCAACTCATCCTGATAACGAATACCGGTATCAACCTGATAGGTTGTTGTCTGATTGGAATCAGAGCCCGGGCTTCCCCATACCGGCTCGTAGAAATCATACTCAAGATTATTTTCCCAACCATTAAAGTTGGCATCCCAAGTCCAGTTCTGATTCAGCTGATGCTCGATCCCTAAAGTTAGATTTTTGCTATCGAAGCTATCCCGATCAGTCTGAGAATTCGCTGGCTTAACATCATAACCGCGAGTTTCCCTGTAACCGGCGGCCAGTTGCAGACGAGTGGCGTCGGTCACCCACTGGTTGATGGATACATCGGCGGCATAGTAGTCGTTGCTGCCGGTGGTAACGCCGACCTGGGCACTGTTAACCTGAGAAGTGGTAATAATGTTGACTACCCCACCAATGGCCTTTGAACCATAGATTGCTGCGCGGGGGCCGCGAATATACTCGATACGCTCGACGTTATTCACCGGTAACTGGCTGAAATCGACGTTAGAGTTCACCATCTGCGCCATCGGGCGACCGTTGAGCAACACCAGCACATGATCAGAATTGGTGCCGCGCACAAAGAGGCTGGATCCCTGGCCAACCCCACCATACTGAGAGCCAAACTGCATGCCCGGCAGGGTTTCGAGCAGGTCAACCAATGAGCGGGGCTGGCGGCGTTCGATGTCGGCCTTGGTGATCACTTCAACCGGAGCCAGGGCGCTGGTAAGCGGCTGTTCGACCCGGTTGTAGATGGTGATATTGGTGGAGTCTGATGAATTCTGAGCAAAGGCGGCCCATGGCAGCAAGGCTACTGCCAACAACTTTTTGGACATGTTCTTCCCTAAATCGCGTAGTGATCGCCAACAGGCCATTCCTGTTGGCTCTCTTTGGCAGGTATTCGGGCTTGAAGGCTCGGGTTATGCCCACCTAGACGACGGCTTCCCACCTTTTTTGATTGGCAGTGCCTGGGATTACCCCTTGTCGTGTTCGTTCCTTCTTACCGCTGCGCGCCAGCTCCGGATTTGCACCGGATTCCCATTTATGCCATTTGGCACCAAAGCGGGAAGGATTATAGGGAAAGGCAAGCTGACTGTATATGCATTATGGGCGCGGGTATAAGCAAGAATTATCTGAAATAGAAACATGACCGAAGTCGCAACTGAACGATATTTACATATCGGCAACAAAGCTCACTTTGCTAGGCTAAGTTTACGTGGTTAAACCATCGCCTATCGCACAAGGAGAGCACAACATGGCCAATGATCCCAGCCACCAGAATGACAAGAAAGTCAGCCGTGGGTTACACGAACTCTACGCTGAAGACCCCATCAAAGCCGATGAACTGGTATGGGACAGGGAAACCGATGCAGGCAGTCGTCGGGGCTTTCTTAAACGGGGCGGAATGCTGGCCATGGCCACCGCCATTGGTGCCAGCATCCCTTTTGCCAGCAATATGCCGGCCGGGTTGATTCCCGCCGCCTTTGCCCAGTCTGACGAGCCCTTTACCCTGCCGGGCAAGGAAGGCCTGACTATTCTCAACGACCGCCCCATCAATGCCGAAACGCCACCACACCTGCTGGATGACGAAGTTACCCCGGCCAAACACATGTTTGTACGCAACAACGGCCTGCTGCCGAATGTGAAGGCGCTGGATCCGGCCACCTGGACCCTGGAGATCGCCGGCGAGTCCTGTGAAACGCCCACTACTTTCACTCTGACCGAGTTGAAATCCCGCTTCAAGCACCACAGCTATCAGCTTACGGTGGAGTGTGGCGGCAACGGCCGCAGCGAATTCTCCCCCGCCGCCAGCGGCAACCAATGGACCACCGGCGCCGTGGCCAGCCCCAAATTTACCGGTGTCAGGCTGAGAGATGTGCTGGAAGCCTGCGGTATCAAGCAAGATGCAGTTTACATCGGTTATTACGGCGGTGACCTGCACCCCAGCGGCGATCCGAGCAAAGAGTCTATCTCTCGTGGCGTGCCCATGTCCAAGGCACTGGAAGATGAAACTCTGATCGCCTGGGCGATGAATGACGAAGACATTCCGATGCTCAATGGTCATCCACTGCGCCTGGTCTGCGGCGGATGGCCGGCGTCAACTTCGGGCAAATGGCTGAAAAAAATAGTGGTCCGCAACCAGGTACACGATGGCAACAAGATGGCCGCGCCGTCTTACACTGTGCCCAAATATCCGGTGGCTCCGGGCACCCAGGTACCTAACGAAGACATGGAAATTATCGAGTCCATGCCGGTAAAATCCTTGATCACCTTCCCCAAAACCGGCATCAGCCACCCACAGGGACAGCCTCTACAGGTGCGCGGCCACGCCTGGGCCGGTGACCTTGACGTTACCGAGCTGCATGTTTCCATCGATTTTGGCATTACCTGGCAAAAAGCAGAACTTAAAGCCCCGGCCAACCGCCTGGCCTGGCAACACTGGAACAGCGTGCTGAACTTCCCGGAGAAAGGTTATTACGAAATCTGGGCCCGGGCCGTCGACAGTGAAGGCAAGGCCCAGCCGATGGTGGTGCCGGGCTGGAACCCCAGAGGATACCTCAACAACGCCTGCCACCGTATTGCGGTACAAATAGTCTAGGAGGACGTGATGGCACACTCTGTTACGCTGGGTTTGTTACTGCTGGGTCTGTCGGCCGCGCCCACGCTGGCCGCCGAGCTGGACCCACAAACCGGCTTCGTGATTGCCCCCGGCTGGGAGACGGTACGCAACAACTGTACCGCCTGTCACTCCGCCAAACTGGTTACCCAGAATAGCGGCAGCCGCGAGCATTGGCTGTCGCTTATTCGCTGGATGCAGGAAAAGCAGGGGTTGTGGGCGTTCGATGCCAATACCGAAGACACCATACTGGCCTACTTGAGTAGCGCCTACGGTCCGAAGGAAGGCGCGCGCCGCCCGCCGCTGCGGGCCGAACAGCTTCCGGAAAATCCCTACCGTCAGCCCGCCAAGACGGATTAATCGCGCAAAAGCTGCCTGGAGAAAGCACCGCCGCGGCCGATGGCTGCTCAATAATTGATACTGATATAGGGCACCTCTTCGGTGCCCAACCGATGCTTGATGGCCACGGTCAGTACAAAAAAGAAGTTGGCCAGCACATTGGCAAAACGGGGCAGGGTTTCATCGAACGTCCTGCCCTCTTGTTCCAGCCTTACCAGCATGCGCACTATTTTCTTGCCGGTACAACGACACAAATGCAACTGCGGCACCGGGGCCGGCCCTCTCGGCAGCACAAAGCCGGTGACGCGCCCTGCCGTTTCCTGTTGATAATGGGTATATCGCGCTTTCAGCCACTCGATATCCCGCTCGAAAATGCCGTTCTTGCCCCTGACCGAACCATTGAGGTTATAGATCAGCGGCTGCAACTGCTCCAGATCATGCCGAATGTCGTCAAACTCTTCAGGCAACATCGACAGCACCACGCCGATATGACAACACAGCTCGTCGGTGAGAATTTCATAATCGCAGGTCAGCCGGGTCTCGAAAATGAAGGGGTAACACCATTCCCGCAGATCTTCCGGTTTTTTACGCCGCATCGTCATTTCCTTTTGTTTCAATCCATCAGCAAAGGCTGCAGTCTGGCAAAAGCCCCCTGCGAGCACCAGACCTCCGCCCGATAACTGGACAAATTCGCCGCAAGCCGTAGAATTTGCGCTCCGTTTTACAGAGAGGCAACTCATGAGCACAGTGGTCAACCCGCAAACCTACCAGGCACAGTTGGATGAAAAGGCCGACCGGCTTCGGGAAACCTTCACGCCCTTTACCCCACCGGCGCTGGACGTGTTTGCCTCCGAGCCCGAACATTACCGCATGCGCGCCGAGTTTAGGGTCTGGCATCAGGATGAAGATCTCTACTACATCATGTTTGATCAGGCCACCCGAGAGAAATATCGGGTCGACCAGTTTCCCGCCGCCTCGCTCCTGATCAACCGGGCGATGCCGCTGCTGCTGGAGGCGCTCAAGCCCGATCCGGTACTGCGCCGTAAGCTGTTTCAGGTCGACTTTCTGTCGTCATTGAGCGGCGAGCTGGTGATCAGCCTGCTCTATCATCGTCAGCTGGACGATGCCTGGCACAGCGCCGTACAGGGGGTGCAGGCACAACTGCAACAGCAGGGCATCGCCGCCAGCATCATAGGCCGGGCCAAGAAGCAGAAATGGGTCGTCGGCCAGGACTATGTGGTAGAAAAACTGCAGGTGGCTGGCAAGGAGCTGATCTACCAGCAGGTCGAAAACAGCTTTACTCAGCCCAATGGCCGTATGAACGAGCAAATGCTGAGCTGGGCAGTAGAGGCCACCCAGGAAGCCAGCGGCGATCTGCTGGAGCTGTATTGCGGCAACGGTAATTTCTCGCTGGCGCTGGCCGCCAACTTTCGCCGCGTGCTGGCCACCGAAATCTCCAGCTCTTCGGTCAAGTCGGCCCAGTACAACATTGCCGCCAACACTATCGACAACGTGACCATACTGCGCATGTCGGCGGAAGAATTCACTCAGGCCATGCGCGGCGTGCGCGAGTTCCGCCGGCTGCAAGGCGTCGATCTGGCCAGTTACGAGTGCAACACCATACTGGTGGATCCGCCGCGCGCCGGACTGGATGAGGAAACCGTCAAACTGGTGCAGGAATACGACAACATCGTCTATATCTCCTGCAACCCCGACACCTTGCGCCAGAATCTGGACACCCTGTCGCAGACTCACCACATCAGCCGCTTCGCCCTATTCGATCAGTTCCCCTATACCCATCACATGGAAGCAGGGGTCTACCTGACTCGCAAGTGAGCGAGCAGTTTCGCGCTCTGCCGGATTCGAATTCAAAAATAGGCGTCCCCTGCGCAGGCAGGGATCCATGTGCACCAGAGTCATTCGGTGACATGGATTGCTGCCCGCGCAGGAATGACCAGCCATGCAAGGTTGCACAAACGCAAAAAGGGGAGCCGAAGCTCCCCTTTTTCATCTCATGTCCGGAATCAATCCAGCATGTAGTTTTCTGGCAGGCTGATGCGAGCAACACCGGATTCCACGGCAGCCACGGCCACGGCGCGGGCTACGCGAGGCAGCAGACGCGGGTCCATCGGCTTGGGAATCACGTAGTCCTTGCCGAATACCAGGGAGTCGTAACCGGAAGCAGTCAGCACTTCCTGCGGTACCGGCTCTTTGGCCAGCGCGCGGATGGCGTCAACGGCAGCTACTTTCATCTCGTCATTGATGCAGGAAGCGCGAACGTCCAGGGCACCACGGAAGATGAAGGGGAAGCACAGCACGTTGTTAACCTGGTTCGGGTAGTCGGAACGACCGGTACCCATCACCAGATCCTGGCGTACGGAATGAGCCAGCTCGGGCTTGATTTCCGGATCCGGGTTGGAGCAGGCAAAGATAACCGGGTTAGGCGCCATCAGTGCTACCGCTTCAGCCGGCAGTACGTCGGGACCAGACACGCCTACGAATACGTCGGCGTCGGTGATCACGTCTTCCAGGGTACGCTTGTCGGTATTGTTGGCAAACAGTGCCTTGTACTCGTTCAAGTCGTCACGACGAGTGTGAATCACACCCTTGCGGTCCAGCATGTAGATGTTTTCGCGCTGAGCGCCACACTTGATCAGCAGTTCCATACAGGCAACGGCGGCGGCGCCGGCACCCATACAAACCACGCGTGCTTCGGCGATGTCTTTACCCTGAACTTCCAGAGCGTTGATCATGCCGGCCGCGGTCACGATAGCGGTACCGTGCTGGTCATCGTGGAATACGGGGATGTTGCAGCGTTCGATCAGTGCCTTTTCGATTTCAAAACACTCGGGTGCCTTGATATCTTCCAGGTTGATACCACCAAAAGTGTCTGCAATGGCGGCCACGGTCTGAATGAATTCTTCGGTGGTGCGGTGCTTGACTTCGATATCGATGGAATCGAGGTTGGCGAAGCGCTTGAACAGCAGCGACTTGCCTTCCATTACCGGCTTGGAAGCCAGCGGGCCCAGGTTACCCAGACCAAGAATGGCAGTACCGTTGGTGATAACGGCAACCAGATTGCCCTTACCGGTATATTTGTATGCGTTGTCCGGATCGGCGGCGATTTCGCGCACCGGCTCAGCCACACCCGGGCTGTAGGCTAAGGCGAGATCCTTGGCGGTTTCTGCCGGCTTACTGATTTCAACGGAGATCTTACCCGGCTTGGGGAAGGCATGATAATCGAGCGCTTTTTGACGGAAGTCGGTCATTCTACGAGTACCCTGATGCGATTGTTGACATTTATACGATTTAAGTGTGAACAAGTTTATCACAATGTTTATACAATGTGATAGTAGTCAACTTATTCGACCTTGCCCAGCAAAAATTCATTGCTCTACCTGGTAAAATTGCCAGGGATGATTTAACCACAATAATTGTCGACCACTGTGGCTGGCGCAGATACCGCCTCGAATAAACAGCCGGTCTCGTTGGCGCAGCCTCTTCAGGCCGTCAGCCAGCACCGCCAGTCATCATCATTGGGCGGAATCCGCAGTAGGGGTCCCAGCCCCTGCGCCAGCATACCGGTTACCAGCAAATCGCCGTTAACCGTCAGCGGATATGCCAGCCAGCGTCCACAATCATCACGCCTTTCCACACCAAAAACCAGTTTCAATCGACTCCCACTTGGAATTTTATTCTGTCGCCAGCCACGGGCTGCGTCGGCACCTAATTCCGCCGCCAATTTACCGTGTTTATTGAATTCTGGCGTACAGCTGCCGATAAAGCGAATTACTCTGCCTTCCTGCAATGTGGCAGTGCCACCATCTGCAATATGCCGAACTGTTACGGTTTCGTATTCCGGCAGTTTGGGGCCTGTTGCCACCGCCATCAGCGGCCCCCCTTCCATGATCAGCAGCCAGAACCATTGCTTCATTTTGCTTTCACGGCATCAAAAACTGCCGTCACCACGGGAAACATCGGCGCCATCCACAAGTTGCGGGCAATAAAAAAGGCGCCCTGAGGCGCCTTTTCTTGCGATGAATATCGCTTATTTGCTGCTGGACAGCGCGCCGAAGCGCTTGTTGAAACGGTCAACGCGGCCGCCGCTATCAACCATTTTCTGCTTACCGGTGTAGAAGGGGTGGCAAGCGGAGCAAACGTCCAGGTTCAGGCTTTTACCCATGGTAGAGCCTACTTTGATCTCATTACCGCAAGAACATTTAGCAGTAATTTCGTTATATTCCGGGTGAATACCTTGTTTCATGGACAACCTCTATCTGTAGGCCGTGTCGCTATCTGATCCAGAGCCAGACACCACACGAGTGATACACGTTTTGTGAAGGGTGCGAATAATATAGGATCGCCTTTTTACAGGCAAGGTCAAACGGGGGAAAAATCACCAATGTCGATACCGGCACAGTCAGGTTTGCTGCGGGTTACGCTGCCCGTTCCATTGCGGCGGGAATTCGATTACCTCTGCCCCCTACCGCTGCCCGCTCCCGGCTGCAGGGTATCGGTGCCTTTTGGCAACAGAACCATGACCGCGCTGGTACTGTCTCACCCCGCCGATTCCGACATCGATGCCACCCGGATAAAGCCTATCGGTGCCGTGCTGGATCCGGAGCCGATACTGGCCGAGGCCGAACTAAAGCTGCTGGCCTGGGCTACACAATATTATCTGCACGCCCCCGGCGAGGTCTATTTTCAGGCGCTACCTACCTTGTTACGCAAGGGAGAAGCCGCCGCCTATCGCAGCACCACTTACTGGCATCTGCTCGATACCGAAGCCGGTGTCTCTACTCAGGCCGTCAAGCAGCAGCAGGCGCTGACCTTGTTACGCCAGGGGCCGCTCACCGCCGGCGAGCTGGAGGTTAGGGGCATCAGCAGTGCCATTCTGCAGGCGCTGGCCAAGAAGCAGCTGATCGAAAAAAGAGAGCAACTGCCGAACATCGTCGACTGGCGTGCGGCCGACACCACCGTCGCCGACGATGACAAGCCCCGCCTGACCACCGAGCAGGCGCTGGCGGTCAGCCTGATCCAGAGCGCGCGCAGCTTCAGCCCTTTCCTGCTGGAAGGCATTACCGGCTCCGGCAAGACCGAGGTCTATCTGCAGATCATGGAGCCGATACTGAAAGCGGGCAAACAGGTGCTGGTGCTGGTACCGGAAATAGGCCTGACCCCGCAAACCATCTCGCGCTTTCAGCAACGCTTCAAGCTGCCGATCAGCACGCTGCACTCCGGCATGAACGAGCGAGAGCGACTGGATGCCTGGCTGTCGTGCCGGGATGGCAGCACCGCCATCGTCATCGGAACCCGTTCCGCCCTGCTCACCCCTTTCGCCCGGCTGGGGCTGGTGATTATCGATGAAGAGCACGATACCTCGTTCAAGCAGCAGGACGGCTTTCGTTACCATGCCCGGGATTTGGCACTGCTGCGCGCCCGCCAGCTCGATATTCCCATCGTGCTGGGCTCGGCCACGCCCAGCTTCGAAAGCCTGCACAATGCGGCCGCGGGCAAATATCAGCTGCTGACCCTGAGCCAGCGCCCCGGCACCGCCACCGTGGCCGAGCACCTGCTGCTGGACAGCAAGCATGTACAGATGAACGCCGGACTTTCGCCCCAACTGCTTCAGCTGGTTGAACAGGAACTGGCCAAGGGCAATCAGGTGATGCTGTTCCTGAACCGGCGCGGCTATGCCCCGGCGCTCTTGTGTCACGACTGCGGCTGGCTGGCCGACTGCGAACGCTGTGACGCTCACTATACCTGGCACCGGCATTCATCCCGCCTGCACTGTCACCATTGCGATCATCAACGCCCCCTGCCCCCGAGCTGCCCCCAATGTGGCAGCCGGCAACTGGTGGGCACGGGTCTCGGCACCGAGCAGGTGGAGCAGGCCCTGAGCGGACTCTTTCCTCAATACGGCATTATTCGCATCGATCGGGATAACACTCGGCGCAAGGGCAGTTTTCAGCAACACCTGGAAGGCATTCGCAACGGCAAGTATCAGATTTTGATCGGCACCCAGATGCTGGCCAAGGGCCATCACTTTCCCGATGTCACCCTGGTGGCGATGCTGGATGCGGACGGCGCCCTCTTCGCCAGCGACTTCAGGGCCACCGAACGTTTTGCCCAGCTTTATATTCAGGTGGCGGGACGAGCCGGGCGAGCCAGCAAGCCGGGCCGGGTGGTACTGCAGACCCACCAGCCGGAGCACGCCTTGCTGCAGGATCTGGCCAATCAGGGTTATCGCCACTTTGCCCACAGCGCCCTGCAGGAACGACAGGCCGCCGCCCTCCCCCCGTTCAGCTTTCAGGCGTTGTTTCGGGCCCAGGCCACTCAGGCGGACCAGGTACAGACTTTCTTGCAGCAACTGGTGCAACAATTACTGCCCAGCCTGCCATCTTCGGTGCTGTGTCTGGGGCCACTCAGTGCCCAGATGGAACGCAAGGCCGGCCAGTACCGCTACCAGCTGCTGCTGCAGGCCGGCAACCGGCGGGAGCTGGCGGCGGCCTGTCGCCTGGCGGTGGCGTTAATCGACACTCTGGCCTCCGCGCGCAAGGTACGCTGGTCGCTGGACATCGATCCGGTCGAGCTCTGGTAATCTCAGTGCTGTTGATCCGGCTGCGACGGCGAGGTCAGCATCGAAATAAGAAAGCCCAGGGCAGGCTGGCAGCTGTCCTCCGCCATCAGCTTCAGCGCCTGGCGGCTTTTCAGCGGCAGCACTTCCAGCCAGCGCTGGGTCACCCAGGCCGCATCCCGCCAGCGGGGGGCCGGATGCAGCTCGGCCAGCTCCGGATATTCGGCAAACACTTCCTGCAACTTGTCGGACAACACCTGCTCGGTCGGTGACAGGGTGCAGGACTGCCAGTTATCGAGCAGCTCCACCTCGGCCCGTAACAGGCCATCGGCTTCCCGTTCGAGCTGCAGGATGTGAAAACGATCCACGGCTTCTACCGTGAGTCCCAGTAAACCGTCCTCCAGGGTATAGAAGTCGATGATGTTCACCCGGGTACCGAGCGTGAACAGGTCGCTGTGGCCAGCCTCGTCAAGTTCGTCCAGCATGCCGATACCAAAACCGATTCCGCTGCGGCTGGCCTCGCTCACCATTCTGATATAGCGAGGCTCGAAAATGCGCAACGGCATCTTGCCGCCGGGCATCAAATGATGGGTCAGGGGTAACAGCGCCAGTTTCATGGTCGGGTTCCTCCTTAATCAAGTAGCCATAAAGACCCTTTTTTATCTGCTCCACTTTCAATCGGTGCCCTCACCTTGCCTTGACGGTAGTTTTCTGCACTCGATATGAGTAGAATTTCTTCCCCCGGGTTATCTCCAACCTTGTCTTAAATTTGGTGAACTGATAATGAAAGAACATATTCAAGCGCTGCTTGAGCAGACGGTCTCTATCCTGAAACAGCAAGGCAAACTGCCTGCCGAACTGGCACCCCGCATCCAGGTAGACCGAACCAAAGACAAGGCCCACGGAGATCTGGCGACCAATCTGGCATTACTGCTGGCCAAGCCCGCCGGACAAAATCCCCGCGCCCTGGCCCAGTTGCTGGTCGACAACCTGCCCGCCTCCGAGCTGGTCGCCAAGACCGAGCTGGCCGGCCCCGGCTTTATCAACTTCTTCCTCGACAGCGACTGGCTGGCACGCCAGATAGACGCCATGGTCGCCGACGAACGCGCCAACGTACCGGCGGTGGAACAGCCGCAAACCGTGGTGGTGGATTACTCGGCCCCCAACGTGGCCAAGGAAATGCACGTAGGTCACCTGCGCTCCACCATCATCGGCGACGCCGTGGTGCGCACCCTGGAATTTCTCGGCCACAAGGTGATTCGGGCCAACCACATCGGCGACTGGGGTACCCAGTTCGGCATGTTGATCGCCTATCTGGAAAAGCTGGAACAGGAAAATCCGGACGTGCTGTCTTCCGGCCTGTCGGATCTGGAACAGTTCTATCGCGAGTCCAAGCAGCAGTATGACGCGGATCCGGACTTTGCCGAGCGTGCCCGGGGCTACGTGGTGAAGTTGCAGGGTGGCGACGCCTATTGTCTGGCCATGTGGCAGAAGCTGGTCGACATTACCCTGCTGCATAACCAGCAGGTTTACGACCGACTCAACGTGTCTCTGACCCCGGCCAACGTGATGGGCGAGAGCATGTACAACGCCATGCTGGCCCCCATCGTCGCCGATCTGCAGCAAAAAGGGCTGGCGGTAGAAGATGAAGGCGCCATCGTCGTCTATCTGGACGAGTACAAGAACAAGGACGGTGACCCCATGGGCGTCATCATCCGCAAGAAGGACGGCGGTTATCTCTATACCACCACCGACATCGCCTGTGCCAAATACCGTTACGAGCAACTGGGCGCCGATCGGGTGCTGTACTTCATCGACTCCCGCCAGCACCAGCATCTGATGCAGGCCTGGAGCATAGTGCGCAAGGCCGGCTATATTCCCGATTCGGTCAGCCTGGAGCATCACGCCTTCGGCATGATGCTGGGCAAGGACGGTCGTCCGTTCAAGACCCGCTCCGGCGGTACCATCAAGCTGGTGGACCTGCTCAACGAGGCAGAAGAACGCGCCGCCGCCCTGCTGGCCAAAAAAGACACCGGCCTCAGCGAAGCAGAAAAGAGCCAGGTGGTCAGCCGGGTCGCCATGGGCGCGGTGAAATACGCGGATCTGTCCAAGAGCCGCACCACCGATTACATCTTCGACTGGGACAACATGCTGTCGTTCGAGGGCAATACCGCGCCTTATCTGCAGTATGCCTATACCCGGGTGCAGTCGATCTTCCGCAAGGCCGGTGTCACCGCCGATTCCCTGCAAGGTCAAATCAGCATTCAGGCCCCGGCCGAAGAGGCGCTGGCCCAGAAGCTGGTACAGTTCAACGATACCGTGAAGTCGGTGGCCGACAAGGGCCTGCCGCACCTGATGTGTCTGTATCTGTACGAGCTGTCCGGCGCCTTCATGAGCTTCTATGAGGCCTGCCCCATCAACAAGGATGGCGTGAGCGCCGAAGAACGCAGCAGCCGTCTGCGCTTGTGTGCAGCGACTGCCAAGGTACTGAAGCAGGGCCTGTCACTGCTCGGCATCGACACCATGGAGCGCATGTAAACCATGCCCAGGGATTACGTCCGGCGCAGCAAGCCCAAAAGCACAAGCAAAGGCAAAAGCAACAGCCGCCCCGCCCGGGGCGGCAGTCGCAGCCGCGCACCACAACGACGCGTTCCCTGGCTGGCCATCATACTGGTGCTGATGCTGGCAGGTGCCCTGGGCTACCTGCTGTCCATCATCAAGGGCGCCGCCGACCATCGCAGTGCTGAGCCGCCTCCGGCTGTTACCCACACCCAGGCACCGCCCAAACCGGTTAATCCCATCGATCAGAAACCGGTGGAAAAGTGGCGCTATATCGAGCAGCTGGAGAACAAGGAAGTGGTGGTCAATGTGCCGGAGGCCGAAAAGTCGACCCGGCCTTACCTGATGCAATGCGGCTCTTTCCGCTCTGCCGCCCAGGCCGAGCAACTGAAAGCCAAAATTGCCTTTCAGGGGCTGGTGGCACAGGTTCGTCACAAGAGTGGCAGCTCCTGGCACCGCGTAATCCTGGGGCCTTACGATAGCAAACGACTGGCTGAACAGCACAAACACAAGCTGATCAAGGCAAAAGCCGTTAGTGATTGTGCAATCTGGTTCTGGGAGGGTTGATCTCGCTCGCTACCGTCCCCATTTCGTTGTTAATGACATTTCTGCCAGCCAGACTGGCTACACAGTCAAGTGAGGTTCACAGTGACAACGATCGTTTCAGTTCGCCGTAACGGCAAAGTGGTTATCGGCGGCGATGGCCAGGTTTCCCTGGGCAACACCGTCATGAAAGGCAATGCCCGCAAGGTACACCGCCTGTTCAACGGCAAGGTACTGGCCGGTTTTGCCGGTGGCACCGCCGACGCCTTTACCCTGCTGGAACGCTTTGAAGCCAAGCTGCAGGCGCACCAGGGCAATCTGGAGCGTGCCGCCGTGGCACTGGCCAAAGACTGGCGGACCGACCGAACCCTGCGCCGGCTGGAGGCCCTGCTGGCGGTAGCCGACGACAAGAACTCCTTCATCATTACCGGTAACGGCGACGTGGTGCAGCCCGAGCAGGATCTGATCGCCATCGGATCCGGCGGCTCCTTCGCCCAGTCCGCCGCCCGCGCCCTGCTGGAAAACACCGACCTGGAAGCGGCTGATATCGTCCAAAAAGCGCTGACCATTGCCGGCGACATCTGCGTCTTTACCAATGGTAACCTGACCGTCGAAGAGCTGGATTACGGCCACTGATTTGCTTTCGGGCAGGTGGCAAGCCTGCCCGCACCACAGGATTTGATTATGTCTGACATGACCCCAAGAGAAATCGTCCACGAGCTGGACCGCCATATCGTCGGCCAGGCTGCGGCCAAACGCGCCGTGGCCATTGCCCTGCGTAACCGCTGGCGTCGTATGCAGCTGACCCCCGAGCTGCGCCAGGAAGTCACACCCAAAAACATTCTGATGATAGGTCCGACCGGGGTCGGCAAGACCGAAATCGCCCGTCGTCTGGCCAAGCTGGCCAACGCCCCCTTCATCAAGGTGGAAGCGACCAAGTTCACCGAAGTCGGCTATGTCGGCAAGGAAGTGGACACCATCATCCGCGATTTGACCGATATCGCCATGAAGATGACCCGCGAACAGCAGATGGAAAAATTCCGTCACCGCGCCGAAGAGGCGGCGGAAGAACGGGTGCTGGATGCCCTGCTGCCCAACCCGCGCAATACCTGGGGTGAAGAAGAGAAGGCCGACAACAGCAACAGCCGCCAGATCTTCCGCAAGAAGCTGCGCGAAGGTCAGCTGGACGACAAGGAAATCGAAATCAGTGTCTCGGCCCCGCAGATGGGCGTGGAGATCATGTCACCACCCGGCATGGAAGAGATGACCAACCAGCTGCAGGGCATGTTCCAGAACCTGTCCGGCAACACCAGCAAACAGCGCAAGATGAAAATCAAGGACGCGCTCAAGCAGCTGGTCGAGGAAGAAGCCGCCAAGCTGCTGAATCCGGAAGAGCTGAAAGAGCAGGCCATTCACGCGGTGGAAAACCAGGGCATCGTGTTCATCGACGAGTTCGACAAAATCTGCAAGCGTGGCGAAAGCTCGGGCCCCGACGTATCCCGTGAAGGGGTACAGCGGGATCTGCTGCCGCTGATTGAAGGCAGCACCGTCAACACCAAGCACGGCATGGTGCGCACCGATCATATGCTGTTCATCGCCTCCGGCGCCTTCCAGGTAGCCAGACCGTCGGATCTGATCCCCGAACTGCAGGGTCGCCTGCCGATTCGGGTCGAGCTGGACTCGCTGAATACCGATGACTTCGAACGTATTCTCACCGAGCCCAATGCCTCGCTGACCGAGCAGTACAAGGCGTTGCTGGCCACCGAAAACGTGACCGTCGACTTCACCAAGGCCGGCATCCGCCGCCTGGCCGAAGCCGCCTGGCGCGTGAACGAGACCACCGAAAACATCGGTGCTCGCCGGTTGCACACCATCATGGAGCGGCTGCTGGACGAGCTGTCGTTCGAGGCGTCCGACAAGTCCGGTGACTCCATTCTGGTAGACGAAGACTATGTGGATCGTTACCTCAAGAACCTGGTCGAAGACGAAGATCTGAGCCGCTATATCCTCTAACCCGCCATACTGACGGGAGCGGTCACACGATTGTGATTGAAAACCGCTCCCGCCCCTTTATACTTGATGTCACCTTGTTTCCAGATGTGGCTGATTCCATGGAATACAATACTTCAGAACTGTGCGATACCTATATTGACATGGTGGACGTGGTCGAACCCATGTTCTCCAGCTTTGGCGGCCGTAATTCCTTCGGCGGCACCATTTCCACCATCAAGTGTTTCGAGTCCAACGGCCTCATCATGGCGGCGGTAAAAGAAAATGGTGTGGGTCGAGTATTACTGATCGACGGCGGCGGCTCACTGCGCCGGGCATTGCTTGATGCCGACATCGCCGAAACCGCCGCGGAAAACGGCTGGGAAGGCATCGTCTGCTATGGTTCGGTCCGCGAAGTAGATGCGCTGGAAGATCTGGATATCGGCATTCAGGCCCTGGCCTCCATTCCGGTCGGCGCCGATGACAGCGAAGTCGGCGATCAGGAAATCCCGGTCAACTTCGGTGGTGTCACCTTTTTACCGGCAGATCATCTCTATGCCGACACCACGGGAATCATTCTGTCTCCCGAGCCGCTGGATATCGAGTAATCAGCAACGGAAAAACACAAAAAGGCCAGCCCGAGGGCTGGCCTTTTTGTCGTTATCAGCCATTGATACCGGCTGATACGAATAACGCCGGTCATGCCGGCGTTATGCTTCAGGCGCTTTCTTCAACCTGATCGATTTTACCCAGTAACACCCGCAGGCGCTCTTGCCACGCATCGTGCTGCTGCTTCAGCTGCTGGTTTTCTTCACCCAGCTGGCCGTTTTGATCCTTCAGCTCGTCCACTTCCATTTGCAACAAGGAAATGGTGTCCACTGCCGCCTGGATTTTGGATTCCAGTTTTTCCAATACATCA
>JAAEZO010000289.1 GCA_018222825.1 Gammaproteobacteria bacterium | reverse complement strand
AATGGCCAGCACCAGGCCGGCCGCCAATGACATCAATGCCAGCCCCAGCGTCATCAGGCTGGCATTCATCAGGTGAGTCAGCATATTACTGGGGGAAGTACTTTTGGTAGAGACGGTCGTAGCTGCCGTTGGCCTTGAGCTCTGCCAGACCCTGGTTCAGCTGGTCGAGCAGTTCCTGATTACCCTTGGTGACCGCAATGCCGAAGCCGGTACCAAAGTAATTGTCATCGGTAATGCGCTCACCCAGTACCGCGTAGCCTTCGTTCTTGCCCAGCCATTCACCGACCACGGCGGTATCGGCAAACACTGCATTCAAACGACCATTGGTCATGTCCAGCAAGGCATCCTGCACGCTTTGATAGGGACGAGACTCGAGGCCTTCGCTTTCCAGCTTGTCCTGAATGTATTTCTGGTGCGAGGTGCCGTTCTGCACGCCGACTGTCTTGTCGTTCAGATCGTCGATGCCGTCGAACTTGCCGGTTGGCGCCACGAATACGGCGGAATTTTCATAATAGATATCGCTGAAGTCCACCTGCTTGGCACGCTCGGGCGTGATGTCCATGGCGGCGATGGCGGCATGATAACGACGGAACTTGAGGCTCGGGATCAGGCTGTCGAAAGACTGGTTGTGAAAGCTGCACTGCAGGGCGGCCACGTCACACAGCGCTCTGGCCAGATCGAGATCGAAACCCTGCATCTCGTTGTTTTCATCGACAAATTCAAAGGGAGGATAGGCCGCATTGGTAACAAACTTCACTTCTGCCGCCTGAGCGGTGCCAAAAGTGGCCAGCAGGGCCAGGGATAACAGGGTCTTGTTCATGATGATGTCCTTATGGTCATTAATGGGTCAGAAACTCAGCCAACCGCTGAGTCTGGGGATGATCGAGCAGCCCGGCATCGCCGTACTCTACCAAACGGCCCTGCTCCAGATACGCGACCTTGGTCGCTATGCGGCGGGCAAAGCCGACTTCGTGGGTCACTATCACCTGTGTAATACCGGTTTGACCCAGTTGCAATATGATGTCGGCCACTTCTTTGGTGATCTCCGGATCCAGTGCCGCCGTGGGTTCATCGAACAGCAGCACCGAAGGATTCATCATCAGCGCCCGGGCAATGGCCACCCGCTGCTGCTGACCGCCAGACAGGGCGCCCGGCCAGGCATGCCGCTTGTCGGCCAGCTTGAGCTGACTCAGCAGGTAGCCGGCCTTATCCTGCGCCTGCTGCTTATCCATGCCCAGCACCTTGAGCGGCGCCTCCAGCAGGTTCTGCTCTACCGTCAGATGTGGCCACAGGTGATACTGCTGAAACACCATGCCTACCTTGCCGCGCAACTGCTGCGCTCTTTTCTGCAACTGGCTGCCGCGAACATCGGGAAAGGAAAAATGCTCACCGGCTATGGTCAATTCACCGGAATCCGGAATATCCAGCAGGTTGAGCAGCCGTAACAAGGAACTTTTTCCTGCGCCACTTGGCCCAAGTAGCACTAATGTCTCTCCGGCATCGCATTTAAGCGAAACCTGGCTTAAAATTTCCTGACCAGCCCAGGACTTGCAAATGCCGCTGAATTCTATGCCCATGCGCTATGTTCACATCATTTGTCAGAGTGTTCGGCTGATTTTATTTTGCATTGATGTTAATGCAAGCTTATTTTGCATCTTTATGCAAAATAAATGACTAATCCTTGATAAAAAATGGCCACGGATAGACAATATGTCCCATTCAACCACGCTCAGTCGGCTGCAAAAAATGAACGAAAAGCAAGAACAACTGATCAAGGCCTTCAAGGCCCTGCTCAAGGAAGAACGCTTCGGATCCCAGGCAGAGATAGTGAGTGCGCTGCAGGATTCGGGGTTCGACAATATCAACCAGTCCAAGGTGTCACGCATGCTGAGCAAGTTCGGCGCCGTGCGTACCCGCAATGCCAAGATGGAAATGGTCTATTGCCTGCCGGTCGAACTGGGCGTGCCCACCAGCAGCAGCCAGTTGAAAAATCTGGTGCTGGATGTGGGCCACAACAGTGCCCTCATCGTGATCCATACCAGCCCCGGTGCCGCCCAGCTGATTGCCCGCATGCTCGACTCGCTCGGCAAGGCAGAAGGCATTCTCGGCACCATCGCCGGTGATGACACCATCTTCATCACCCCCACCAAGGATAC
>JAAEZO010000288.1 GCA_018222825.1 Gammaproteobacteria bacterium | reverse complement strand
CCGCGATCCACCGCCTCGAACTGGCGCACCAGCGACAGCAGATGATCCGGCGTTTCTTCCCGCCCCAGAATCACCAGCACGCCGCCTTCGTCGGCGATACGCGCCATCGACTTGGTCAGCGGCCAGGTGCGCGCCGAATGACGGTCGGTCATCAGCACATCGGTAAACATGTCGTGAATATGCACCCGCACCAGCGCCGGCTCGTCGGCCTTGATCTCACCTTTTTTCAGTGCGAAATGCACCTGATTGTCGATGGTGTCACGAAAGGTCACCAGCTCGAAATCGCCGTATTCGGTGGGCAGGTTGCAGCGCGCCACCTGCTCTATGGTGGTTTCGTTCTGGTTACGGTATTCGATGAGATCGGCGATGGTGCCGAGCTTGATACCGTGCTCCTGGGCAAACACTTCCAGATCCGGACGACGGGCCATGGTGCCGTCTTCGTTGAGGATCTCGACGATGACCGACGAGGCTTCCAGACCGGCCAGACGGGCCAGATCACAGCCCGCTTCGGTATGGCCGGCACGGGTCAGCACACCACCATTCTGGGCCTTGAGCGGAAAGATATGTCCCGGCTGTACCAAATCGGACGGCTTGGCGTCCTTGGCCACGGCGGTTTGTACCGTGTGAGCGCGATCGGCGGCAGAAATACCGGTGGTCACGCCCTCGGCAGCTTCGATGGATACGGTAAAGGCGGTGGAGAACTGCTCGGTGTTGCGGCTGACCATCTGCGGAATATCCAGCTGACGGCAACGGGCTTCGGTCAGGGTCAGGCAAATCAGGCCCCGGCCATACTTGGCCATGAAGTTGATGTCTTCCGGGCGCACATGCTCGGAGGCCATGATCAGATCACCTTCGTTTTCCCGATCTTCATCATCCATCAGGATGACCATTTTACCCTGACGGATATCGTCGATGATTTCCTGGGTACTGCTTAAAGCCATGGTGTTCTCCCTTCTTATTTCATAAAACCGCTGGCGGCCAGGGTCGCCAGCGTCAGTCCGCCCTGTTGCGGCTCAGACGCACCGGTCAGCAGACGTTCAAGATAGCGGGCAATAATATCCACCTCAAGATTTACCTGTCGGCCGGGCCGCCAGTCGTCGAGGGTGGTTTCCTGTAATGTATGCGGGACCAGGGTCAGCTTGAATGCCGTCCCTTCCACGTCGTTGACCGTGAGGCTGATGCCGTCCACGGTAATGGAGCCTTTTTCGGCGATATAACGCGCCAGCCCACTCGGGGCCTCGACCCACAGCTCGATGCTGTTACCCAGCACCGTGCGACGAGTGATATGGCCGACACCGTCCACATGACCGGACACGATATGGCCGCCCAGCCGGCTGGTGGCCAGCAGGGCCTTTTCCAGGTTCACCGCCTGCCCGGTGCGATAGCCGGCAAAGCCGGTGCGATTTATGGTTTCACCGGAGACATCGGCGCAGTAATAATCCGCACCCAGCTCGGTCACGGTCAGACACACGCCGTTGGTGGCGATGGAGTCGCCAAGTGCGACGTCCGACAGATCAAGCCCCGGGCAATGAATGCGGATCACCGACTCATTACCCTGGCGGCGAATATCGGCCAGCTGGCCGGTGGCTTCAACAATTCCGGTAAACATCAGTTTTTTACTCTTGCGGTCAGTTTAATATCGTCGCCAATCCGGCGGCAGTCGTGCCATTCAAGCTGTGTCACCTGGCTCATGGCGGTCAGCTCGGGCAGATCGAAGAGTCCGCGGCTGGCCGCTCCCATCAGCTTCGGCGCCTGATACAACACCAGCTCATCCACCAATGCGGCACTCAGCAGGGCGCCACAAAGACGAGCCCCCGCCTCCACCCACAGCAGGTTTATCTGGCGGCGGCCCAGTTCGGCCAGCAGCAGGGGTAGGTCGAGCTGGCCCGCATCGGTCAACGGCAACACGCACTCTTCTACCCGCTCGCCTAAACCGCCGCTGACCTTGCCGCGCAGCAACAGGATCGGGCCGGGCTGAGTAAACAGTTTCAGCCCCGCATGCAGCCGATTACGGGTATCGATAATCACCCGCAGCGGCTGGCGCAGCCGGTGTGGTTCATATTCGGTTTGTACCGAGGCGGGCAGTTCGCTCCAGCGGACATTGAGGCTGGCGTCGTCGGTCAGCACCGTATCGGCACCGGACAGAATGGCGCAGCTCAGGGC
>JAAEZO010000287.1 GCA_018222825.1 Gammaproteobacteria bacterium | reverse complement strand
CCCCAGTGCCAGGCATGATCGGCGGTGTTAGTCACTGGCACTTCCTGAAATGGTAAAACACATGCTCGAATCGCTTCATTATTCTGAAAAATACGTATTCACTTGACCGGCCAGTGCTTTGTTTAAACAATACTCTTATTATTCAGACAGAAAGGCTTGCGATGTTTCGCTTTATTGCACTTTGTATCCTGTTGACTGCCGGTCAGCTTCGCGCTCAGGAGACGGCTCCCGAAGGGCCTTTATACTACACCATGACACCGGACATTATTACCAACTACCAGAATTCGGGGCAGACCCTGGGTTATATTCGAGTGTCCGTCGATTTGATGCTGAAAAGTGCCGACAAGATGCCGTTGGTGGAGCAGCATATGCCGCTGCTGCGCGATGCCATCAACAACCTGCTGGCAGAGCAGAACCAGCAGGAAATTCGCTCGCTGGAAGTACGCAACGAACTGACCGAGGAAGGACAGCAGCGACTCAACGATTTGCTGTTGAAAGAAACCGGTGAAACACCGATTCATCGCCTGCTGTTTACCAAGTTCCTGTATCAGTAAGCGAGTTCAGGAAGCCCGACGGGCGCGATCGAACCAGGCCTGTATCAGCCCGATAAGCCCACCGCCCAGGTGGGCCAGATTGGCCACCGGCCCCAGCACGCCGGCAAAGCCCAGTACCAGCCAGACCACCATGAACACCGCCATGCCGTCCGGCAGCCCGATGCCGCGGGCCGGGTTGAGCCGCCCCGACAACCACACGTAGGCCAACAGGGCATACACCACCCCCGACAGGCCGCCGAAGCGAGGGCCACTGGCCCAGAACTGCATCAGGTTGGGCAGCACGCCCGCCACCAGCAGCAACAGCAGCAACTTGCCGTGACCCAGCCGTCGCTCGACCATGCCGCCCAGGTACCACCACCAGAACAGGTTGAACACCAGGTGCATCAAAGAGAAATGCAGCAGTGCCGGAGTAAAGGCGCGCCAGAACTCCGCGCCCAGCAGCGGCCCCCAATCGGACGGAAACGCCAGTAACCCGAACATCGGCAAACCCAGCTGGCTCAGGCCATAAACGGCCACGCAGGCGAGCACTACCAGCATGTTGACCGGCCCGGTTTGACGCAACAAATCCCGGGCAAGCCCGGGCCGGCTCGAGTCGGAGCTGAAATGCGCATGAGTGTCACCCTGCCGCCAGGACGCATCCTGATAGCGCGGATGCAGCGGTTCGGCGATAAAACGCTTCACTTCCTGCTGGGCCTGCTGATAACGGACCTCGTTCACCAGCCAGATGCTGACATTGTTGTCATCATCCAGCGTCAGCTCGCACTTGAGGCCCATATCGGCCAGGTAATCGACGAACGACTGGGCCCGGCGCGGATCATCCAGCACCAGCAGCAATTTCATCAGGCCGTTACCACCGTCTGGGTACGGCGCCAGGCTTCAAAGCCGCCATCCAGGCTGTAGACTTCCTCGAAGCCCTGATTGATCAGGTACTGGGCCGCGCCCTGACTGCTGACGCCGTGATAGCACATCACCACCACCGGAGTCTCGTAATCGACTTCGTTGGTAAAGGACACCAGCGTATCGTTGGTCAGATGAAAGGCGCCTTCGGCGTGAGCCTGGGCAAAGGATTGGGGATCGCGAATATCCACCAGCCGGGCATGGCCTTCGGCCAACAGGATGTCGGCCTCGGCCACCGAAATATGGGCAAACTGCTCCATGGGTTACTCCTAGCGTAAATTTAGGGCAGTTTACCCAATCTCGGCGGCCTTGGCATCAGCCGCCAAGATAAGCCTGCCGTACCTGTTCGTTCACCAGCAGCGCGGCACCGGTATCGGCCAGCACCACCCGGCCGTTTTCCAGCACATAGCCCCGATCGGCCAGCTTCAGTGCCTGATTGGCATTCTGCTCCACCAGAAAGACGGTCATGCCCTTCTCGTCCCGCAGCCGGGCGATGGTTTCGAAGATCTGGGCGATGATAATCGGCGCCAGCCCGAGCGAAGGTTCATCCAGCAGCAACAGCCGCGGCTTGCTCATCAGCGCCCGGCCGATGGCCAGCATCTGCTGCTCGCCGCCGGACATGGTGCCGGCCCGCTGGTGCATGCGCTCCTTCAGCCGGGGAAACATACGATACACCTCTTTCAGCAACGGCGCATGCTCGCGCTTGTCGACGAAAAAGGC
>JAAEZO010000055.1 GCA_018222825.1 Gammaproteobacteria bacterium | reverse complement strand
ACGGCATGACCAACATGCTGGCGCGCAATCAGGAGTTACGGGCCCGGCAGGATGAATTACGGCGTCAGCGGGATCAGGTGGCCATTACCAGCCAGAGCTCACTGATGGGCCTGATGTCCAGTCTGGCCGATGGCCTGGGTTGGCCGCTGGAGCGTGTGCAGTTTGGTATCGTTGCCGCTCTGTCCGTGCTGCTGGATTTCTTTGCGGCCTTCTTTATCTCGCTGCTGGGCGAAGAAACCCGTTTCCGCCGCAGTCGCAGAAAGAAGGAGCAGCAGCAGGTGCAGCAGGTAGAAGCGTCACCGGAAGTACCGGCGGAGCCTGCCATGCCGTCCCGTCCGGATTATTATCATGAACTGGTGGCTCGGTTGCAGACGGGTGAGCTGCGCTGTGCCAAGGGCGCCGTATCGCGCATGCTGCAGAAACCGCTGGAAGAAGTGGAAGATATCTTTCACTGGTTGCTGCAAGACGGCATCGTCTATCGCAAACCCAACCGGCACTTCGCCTTGAACCAGCAGTCCGATTAAACCAGCGGTTCTGCTCATGTCACCAGTAAAAATAAAGGCGCCCTAGGGCGCCTTTATTTTTGCTTCGTTCAGTCTTAGTTCATCCAGCGGCCCTGATTGCGCTTGCGGCGCAGCGGAACCATCGGCAGCAGTATTCCGAACAGAATACCGGCGCCAGCCACCATACCGCCGTTCAACAGCCAGTCCAGACGCATCTTGTGTTCCTTGTCATCCATCAGGCTGCTCAGACGCTGGTTTTCACTTTCCAGCCTGGCATGCTGCTGGCGCAGCTGGTTGAGCTGTTCGTGCACCTGGCTTAGCTCCTGCTCCTGCTGCAGCAAGCGGGTGGTTTTATCCTGCATATCCTGCTCATGGCGTTCGTCGACGGAAGTCAGTAGCTGCTTGGTGTTGGTCAGTTCCTTTTCCAGCAACGGCAGTCGGGAACGAAAGCTTTCTTCAGTCTGTACAAACTCGCCATTTACCCAACCGGTACGGCCCTCGGCATCACGAATTTGTACGTATTTGGTCTCGGCATCACGATCCAGCTGCTCGACCGGCTCGCCGGCATTGACGGTGCCGAGAATGCGGAACTGGTTGCTGGGACCGGCGTGCAGATAGGTATAGACGTTATCCGAAATATAACGATTGGCGGCCTCGGCCGCGCCGAGCCACGGCAGATAGCACAGCAGTACCACAAGAAGTTTCGATTTCACCTGGGGTTCCTTCGCTCTCAAGAATTCATTGTTAACAGTGGGAACATGGTAATGGGTGCAAGGAGGTAGAACAAGAACAAGGGGGCGTATTGCCCCCTTGAAGTCAGTGCTTAAGTGAAGAACCACTGAATGATATAGAAAAAGATGATGGCCAGAATAGCGCCGGCAGGCAGCGTGACTATCCAGGAAACCACTATATTGCGCAAGACGTTGAGATTGAGCGCGGCAATACCGCGAGCAAGACCGACACCCATCACCGCGCCCACCAGGGTCTGGGTGGTGGAAATGGGCAGGCCGGTGCCGGATGCGATCACCACTGTCGCAGCGGTGGCCAGCTGGGCGGCAAAGCCACGGCTGGGGGTCAGGTGGGTGATGCCGGTACCTACGGTGGCCATTACCTTGTGACCGAGCGAGGCCAGGCCGATAACGATACCGATGCCGCCCAGCGGCAGTATCCACCAGGCGATGCTGGACTTGGCGGCAATTTCGCCGGAGCTTTGCACTATGCTGACCACGGCAGACAGCGGACCGATGGCATTGGCCACGTCGTTGGAGCCGTGGGCAAAGGCCATGGCACAGGCGGTAACCACCATCAGAATACCGAACACCTTCTCCACGTTGGAGAAGTGCATGTCTTTGTCATCACTGGGGTTGTATTGCTGGCGCTTGATGTAGATGCCACAAAGCACGGCGCTGATCAGGGAAACCAGGATAGACAGCCCCCAGCTCTGAAAGTCAGTCATGTCCATGCCGACATGCTTGAGGCCCTTTTTCAGAGTCACCAGGCAGATCACCATCACCGTCATGAAGATGTAAATCGGCACGTATTTCTTGGCAGCCGCCAGCGGGTTGTCGGCGTTGAAGATCAACCGTTGCACGCTGATAAAGGTGAAGTAGGCGAGCACACCCGACAGCGCCGGAGTGATAATCCAGGAGCCGACCACGCCGGCAACCTTGTTCCAGTGCACCGCTTCTGAGCCCAGAGATACCAAAGCGAAGCCGATGATGGCGCCGATAATGGAGTGGGTAGTGGAAACCGGCCAGCCGAAGTAGGACGCCAGCAGCAGCCAGGTACCGGCCGCCAGCAGCGAGGCAATCATGCCGAATACCAATAAATCGGGAGTATCGGCAAAGGCGGCGGAATCTATAATGCCATTCTTTATGGTGGAGGTAACTTCCCCTCCCGCCAGATAGGCGCCGGCAAATTCGAAGACCATGGCGATGAGGATCGCCTGCTTGATGGTCAGTGAGCGGGTGCCCACCGAGGTGCCCATGGCGTTGGCCACATCATTGGCACCGATACCCCAAGCCATAAAAAAGCCGAAGAGTGCCGCCACCAGAATCAGCGTGGTGCCGTAGTTAGCAATGATATCCATTGTTATACCTTGTTATTTCGCTCAGGAACGGGACAGCATCAGCTCTAAACGGGCACCTACCCGTTCGGCCTGATCTGCCAGGTCACCGACCCACTCGAGGATCTTGTACAGAAACATGATATCGATAGGGTTATAGCCGTCTTCAATGGCTTGCAGCTGCTTGCGTAGCTTGGCTTGCATCACATCGGTATCATCTTCAATCAGGTCGAGCTGGTGGATCATTTCGGACACCAAATCCATTTCCCGGCCCTTGAAGCCGGTTTCCAGCAGTTCATCGAGCTCGTCAATGGCTTTGGCAGCCTGAGCGGTAGCATCGATACACCGGTTGAGATAATCCATAAAGGCGGGTTTGAGCTGTGGCGGAATGCCCATCTGACGACCGACAATACGGCCGGCGATGTCTTTCGCCTTGTTGGCAATCTTGTCTTGCTGAGTGAGCAGTTCCAGCATATCGGTACGCTCAACCGGCATAAACAGTCCGCGAGGAAGCTTGAGACGAATTTCTCGCTTCAACGTGTCGGCTTCCCGTTCCAGCTGCGAAATGCGTCGTTGAACGATCTCGGCTTGTTCCCAGTCCTGCTCCCACATGGCGTCGAAGAAGGGAACCAATTGCTGTGCAGCTTCATGGACTTTAATCACATGCTTCTGCAGGGGCTTGATTGGGGACTTGGCAAAGAGTCCTAAAATAGTATTTACTGGCATGGCCAACCCTGTGTCGGTGAAAAAACACTCGATACATTAAAGTGGCGCGAATGGTAACTTAACTATAAAGGCAAGAAAACAGCATTTTTCATGATGCCGAGGTCTCGGTCCCTCAGTATTTTATTATTGTACTTTTAAATCAAAAGGTTGGAACTCCCGGACACCCTTATGGATACAGAAATCGAACTCAAGTTTCTTGTCTCACCCGATGTGGGCGCTCGACTGCCCACGCTGTTGCAAGCTTACCAAATCCTCAAGCAGGACCAGCAGCATCTGGCCAACACCTATTTCGATACCGCCGATCTGGCGCTGCGTAAAATGGATGCCGGTTTGCGCATTCGCAGTCAGAACGGGGAGATGGAGCAAACCATCAAGCTGGCGGGTAACCAGGTAGGGGGCCTGCATCAACGGCCGGAATATAACGTGCCGCTGACGGTACACTCCCCGGACTTGTCGCTGTTTCCGGCCCAAATCTGGCCCGAGGGACTGGATGTGGCCCAGATACAGGCGTCACTGCAGCCGCTGTTCAGCACCGATTTTCTGCGTCGGCGCTGGGTACTGGTGATCGACGGCACCGAAATAGAGCTGGCATTGGATGAAGGTGAAGTGCAGGCGGGCGAATGGCGCGAGCCCATTCACGAGCTGGAACTGGAGCTGGTAAAAGGCGATGTCTCTCAGTTGTTCGAGCTGGCCGAGATACTGGTGAAAGAGGGCGGCCTGCGCCTGGGTGCCGTTTCCAAAGCGAAACGCGGCTATCAGTTGGCCGGGCTTAGCCCCAGCCCCCGGCTGCGCATGCTGGAGCCGTTGGCGCTTCAACCGCAGGATGTGTGTGAGCAGACCATGGTGGCCTTGCTGCACAAGGGGCTGCGTCACTGGCAGCAGCATGAAGAGGGCTGGCTGGCCAACTCTAGCCTCGAATGGCTGGTACAGCTGAGAGAGGGGGTCTCTCTGGTGCATCAGACCCTGCTGCTGTTTGGCGAGCTGGTCTCGCATCGAGTCAACAGCGGCTGGATCGATGACCTGCTGTGGTTGCAGCAGCAGCTGTCGTGGCTGGATCGGGCCCAGATGCTGGCCCACCTGACGGCCGACAAGGGGCACTACCTGCGTCGGCTGGACTGCCAGAAAACCCTGGTCAGCCAGTTGTTGGCTCAGCAGGCGCAGTTGCCCGATACCGCCCAGCTGCAAACCCTGTTCTACAGTCCCCGTTATGCTCGATTGATGCTGGGGCTGACCCACTGGCTATACCGCCAGGACTGGCGAGCCGGGCTGGCACCGGCACAGACGGCCCAGTTGGCGGCCCCGGTGGGCGAGCTGGCCCGGCAGCGGCTGGATGACAGCTGGCATACCCTGCGCCACAGCGCGCTGGGCAAGCCGGAACTGAATGGTGCGCAATACATACAGCAAAAGGGCAAGCTCAGACGTAACCTGATGGTCGGTCTCTGCTTCAGTACCCTGTATCCGGAGACGGAGCGCATGGCGTTTCGCATGCCCTGGCTCGACATTCTGCGCGGCATCGAAGATCTGGACATGTTATCGCCGCTGCTGGATCTGCGCGATGAGCTGAACGAGCAAGACGGCGCCGAGCTGGATGAATGGCTGGCGCGCAAGCAACGGTTTTTGCTGGAAGCGCTGGAGCAGTCTCGCGGCCAGGCACTGCTGCTGCAACCTTACTGGCGTTGAGGCTGACCGAATTATTATTGTCATTCCCGCGAAGGCGGGAATCCAGGACCTGTGGCGCAGAACGGTCAGACTGAGGGGCGTTTGCCAAGGCTCTGGCCCCCGCCTGCGCGGGGGTGACGATACTAGGCGGCGGACAACTCAGGGCTTCAGCATCTGCTGGCTGTAGCTCAGCAATTCATCCATTACCCTGTGTTTGATTTCCAGCTGCTGCTCGGGCTGCAGGCCGTAGCGCTCGGCCAGATGAACATAATCATCCGGGCTGAGCGATACCGTCAGTCGAGGGCGCTTGGGTTTGTCGGCGGTGGGCAGGGTCAGGATATGGCGAATCTGATCCGACGGGCTCAGGCCGTTATCCAGCGCCTCGCGCCGAATCTGATACTGCAGGGTTTCATCCATGTCGAAGGCCACCTGCACCGCCTTGGCGGCCCGTACCGAGCTTTGCCATTTATCCGGCAGCTTGCGTTGGTTCATGAGTGGCCCCTCAGTTGTTGCTCCAGTCGTGCCAGTACTTGATCGGCACTGCGCCCGGCGGTGGCTGCGGGGGCGGCCTCGGGTTCCGCGTCTGCCGCTTGCTGGCGCTCGCGCGCCCGTATATCGGCCAGCGCCTGCTTGGCGTTGATCAGCGTCACCGCCGGGTGCCGGCGAATGGCGGTCATGGTCTTGCGCACACAGGCGGTGGTCTTGGCCATGGCCAGCTGGCGGCACAGGTCGTGATAATGACGTTCGGCACTCAGCCAGCGACCATGATAGTAGCTTTGTCGTTTAAGCAGGCCGGTTAGCGCCTGCTGGCTGGCGTCGAACCGGTCTTCTTCGCGGGCCAGTGCCATGGCCAGCTGGCGGGCCTGGCTCTGCTCACCGGCGGCTAATGCCGTCAGTACCGCCTGTTCCTGCTCCGCTCGCTGTTGCTGCAACACCGGCAGTTGCCGGCGCAGTTGCTCTATATCGAGGTCGAGTTGCCGGCACTGGCGTGCCAGCCCCTGCATATGCTGTTCGGCATGGCGACCATCGCGCAGCAACTGCACACAGACCCTGTCCGACTCCAGACCGCCAGTGTCCGCGTTATGCAGGCTACGCAGTACCTGACCCAGGGTGCTCATCGGTCGGCCCTCATAATAGAAACTCCGCCATGTCTTCGATCACTTCCAGACAGTTGTCGCTCAGCACCGCCAGTTCGTGTTCGATATCAGCCAGCGCGGACGTCAGTGAAAGGGCACCGAACACCACATACCAGTCATCGAGCCGGGCAAAGGCCGACAACGGCATGGGAATATTCATGTCGAGCATGGCTTCAAGCATGGCCTGACGGCGGTTGGGATCAACCTGGCGTTCATCCCACAGATAGCTGATGCAGAGAATCTGATCGTCGGAGACCGAAATAAACAGCGGCAGTTCTTCCCGCCCTTCGACCGTGACCTTGAGCACCTCGACATCGCCGGAGATGGGAAAGCATTGAAAACGAAAGCCGGTGGTCGATTGCTCGTCGAGCCGTTCGAGGTGGTGGCCGATAACTGAAAGATCCATCAAGAAGTCCTGACATAATAAGTCCGTTACAGACTAATGCAGCTGTTACCCCCAGCGCAAGCACGCACTGCGCACGACAATCTGCTTCGGCGCGCTGTGCAACGCGCACAACAATGATAATCTGGGCTCAGATGCCGCCGCCAAGGATTAAGGATAACGATATGGTTGAGATGCCCTCCCTGCTGCAAGCCCAGGCCGACAAGCACTGGTCCAGTTTCGAAGAACGCGCCGCCGACGTGGTGGCGCAGCTGAGTGACACACGTCGCGATCAGTTGCGGACCCTGTTTGCCTGCAGCGATTTTGCCGCCGACAGCCTGTGTCGGCAACCGGAGCTGGCGCTGGAGCTGGACGACGAGCGGGATCTGCATAACGCCAACCGGGCCGGGCGCTATCAACCCGAGCTGGCGCAGTTGCTGGCCGAGGTGAATGACGAGCCCGGCCTGCAGCGCACCCTGCGCCGTTTTCGCCGGCGTGAATTGCTGCTGATTGCCTGGCGCGAGATGCTGCTGGGCGCCGAGGTGGAAGAAAGCTTCGCCCATATATCGGCGCTGGCCGATGCTCTTATCCTTGCGGCCTATCGCTGGTGGTATCAACGTCAGTGCGCCGAGCTGGGCACGCCCACCGACGCCGACGGCGAGGCGGTGCCGATGTTGATTCTGGGCATGGGCAAGCTGGGCGGGCGCGAGCTGAATTTTTCGTCCGACATCGACCTTATCTTTACCTTTCCCCATAACGGCGTCACTCGGGGCGGTCGTCGCGAGCTGGCCAATCAGCAGTTCTTCATCCGCCTGGGGCAGAAGCTGGTCAACGCCCTGCACCAGACCACGGTTGACGGTCAGGTCTACCGGGTCGACATGCGCCTGCGGCCCTTTGGCGAGTCGGGCCCGCTGGCGGTCAGCTTTGCCGCCATGGAAGACTATTACCAGCATCATGGCCGTACCTGGGAGCGTTACGCCATGGTCAAGGCGCGCATCCTCAACGACGAGGGCGAATATACCGCCGAGCTGCGCGCCATGCTCAAACCCTTCGTGTTTCGCCGCTACATCGACTTCGGGGTGATCGACTCTCTGCGCCAGATGAAGGCGATGATCGCCGCCGAAGTGCGGCGCAAGGGGCTGCATGACAACATCAAGCTGGGCGCCGGTGGCATTCGCGAGGTGGAATTTATCGCTCAGGTCTTTCAGCTGATCCGCGGCGGGCGAGAGCCGGCGCTGCAGGTGCGCCACCTGCCGGATGCGCTGGCGGCCATTCAGGAGTCGGGGGCGCTGACCGCCGCCGAGGCCGACCAGTTGCACCAGAGCTATCGGCTGTTGCGGCGGGTCGAGAACTTCCTGCAGGCATTTGACGATCAACAGACCCAGACCCTGCCTCAGGATGAGCTCAACCGCAGCCGATTGGCCTGGCTGATGGGCCATGACAGCTGGGACGGCTTTTATCAGGCGCTGCGCCAGGCGATGGACGGAGTGCACCAGCAGTTTGGCGGCCTCATCGGTGACAGCACAGAGGTGGAAGACGAAGGGGTAGACCAGATCTGGTTCGATGTGTGGCAGACCGAGCTGGACGAGTCGGAGCTGCTGCCGATGCTGCAGGAGCAGGGCATGGACGAAGACAAGGCGATGCGGCTGGCCCGGGCGCTCAATACCTTCAAGGAAGAATGCCCGCGCCGGGCCATGGGGCCGCAGGGGCGACAGGCGCTGGAAAAACTGATGCCGGTGCTGCTGGACAAGGTCAGCCAGTCGGACACCCCCGGCATCCTGTTTGCCCGGCTGCAGAAGTTGCTGCTGCAAATCGTGACCCGTACCGCCTATCTGCAATTGCTGGTGGAAAACGCCGGCGCCCTGACCCAGTTGATCCGCCTGTGCGAGGCCAGCTCGCTGGTGGCCGAACAGCTCGCTCGTTACCCGATATTGCTGGACGAGCTGCTGGTGCCGGAGCTGCTGTACAACCCGATGCCGCTCGAGGCCTACAAGGGGGAGTTGCGCCAGTTTCTGTTGCGGGTGCCGGAAGAAGATGTGGAGCAACAGATGGAGGCGCTGCGCCAGTTCAAGCAGATCCACCTGTTGCGCATCGCCGCCGCCGATATCGCCGGAGCCCTGCCGCTGATGAAGGTGAGCGATCACCTGACCTGGCTGGCAGAAGCCATCGTCGAAGAGGTGGTCAACCAGGCCTGGATTCAGATAAGCGAGCGTCATGGTGTGCCCGAGGTGCTGGCAGACAGCCCGAGCCGCGGCTTTGGGGTGGTGGCCTACGGCAAGCTGGGCGGCATCGAACTGGCCTACAGTTCGGATCTGGATCTGGTGTTTGTGCAGCAGGCCGGGCTCAAGGGGCAGACCAACGGCAACAAGCCGCTGGACGTGCGCCAGTTCTATCTGCGATTGGCTCAGCGCATCATTCACCTGTTCAGCACCCGTACTCCCAGCGGCGTGCTTTACGAGCTGGACATGCGGCTGCGGCCCAGCGGCAACGCCGGTCTGTTGGTGAGTCCGCTCGATGCCTATCAGCATTACCTGCAGAACGAGGCCTGGATCTGGGAACATCAGGCACTGGTGCGCAGCCGGCTGATAGTGGGCGACGCGGCCTTGCATCGGGAGTTCGAGCGCATTCGGCGAGAAACCCTCAGTGCCACGCGTGATCGCGCCGCCTTGGCCGAAGAGGTGATCAAGATGCGCGAGAAGATGCGCACTCACCTGAGCAAGGCCGGTCCCGGCGAGTTTCATCTCAAGCAGTCGGCGGGCGGGCTGGTCGATATCGAGTTTCTGACCCAGTATCTGGTGCTGGCTCATGGTCATGAGTACCCCAAAGCCCTGACCCGTTGGTCGGACAATATCCGCATTCTGGAGTCGGCGGTGGAAGTGGAACTGCTGGAAGAAGACGAAGCCCGACGGCTGAAAACCGCGTACTGTGCCATTCGTGACCGGGGCCACCGGCTGAGCCTGTCGGACAAGCCCGGTCTGCTACCGGACACCGAACTCACACAGGAGCGGGAGTGGGTGGTCGCCAGCTGGAACAAGTGGCTGACGAAGACCGCCTGAAGACGAAGCTCACGGCGGCACATCGGATTTCAGCACAAAGAGGCAACTGGGTTGCCTCTTTCATTAAAAGCTACTTTCTTCATCTTCGGTACCGCAGATAAAGAGCCTGTCTGATCGCTTTAGTACCGGTACGGCACGCCTTTCGGCGTGGTCTTGAAGCGACGATGCAGCCACATGTACTGCTCCGGCGCCAGGCGAACGGCGGCTTCGATAACGCGATTGCTGGCAATGGCGTCCTGCACGTCGTCACCGACCGGAAAGTTGGCCATGGGCGCTTGAATCAACAATCGGTAACCGTCTTTTTCACGCAGGGTGAAGCAGGGCAGGGTAACGGTTTTCTTGACCCGCGCCAGGGTCGCGGTGCCGGTGATGGTGGCGGCGGTTTCTACCGCAAAGAAAGGCACGAACACGCTGGCATGGCGGCCGTAGTCGTGATCCGGGGCGTACCAGAGCGCGTCGCCCTGGCGCAGGGCCTTGAGCATGCCCTTGATGTCGAGCCGATCCACCAGATACTTGTTGGAACGGCAGCGGCCATGCACCTGGGCGTATTCCAGCACCGGATTGGTGTTGGGACGATACACCCCGACGCCGGGGCGATAGAGGCCGAACTGACGGGCATTCAGCTCCAGAGTGAGAAAATGGGCCGACAGCAACAGCATGCCCTGGCCCCTGGCCACGGCGGCATCCACGTGCTCGGTGCCTTCCATACGGGTAATGGCCCGCATGCGCCAGTGTGGCCAGAACCAGGCCATGCCGGTCTCGAAAATGGCGCAGCCGACGCTCTCGAAGTTGGCCTTGAGAGTTCGTTCTCGCTCTGCCTCACCCAGCTCCGGCAGCGCCAGCTCCAGGTTGCGGCGAGCCACTTTGACCCGGGACTTCAGTACTCGCATCGACAGGCGACCCAGCACACGACCCAGCGCTATTTGTGCGCGCCAGGGCAACAGGGTAACCAGCAGCCACAGCGAGCCAAGGCCCAGCCAGTTGAACAGGTAGCGCGGGTGCAGCAGCGCCGTGGTAAAGGGGGGGAGTCGAGAGTCGTGCATTGCGGTCGCCATTATCAACAAGTGACGGAATTCTAATTAACTCGGCCGCGAATGGCCACCAAAGGCCGGTCGACGGGTGCGATTATGGGTGGCTGTGATAATATTTGCCCTTTCCCATGTTCAAAAGAGTCGGAACCATGAAGATCAAGTTGCCGGAATTCGATAGTGCCAGGGTGCTGGTGATAGGAGATGTGATGCTGGACCGGTACTGGTCTGGCCCCACCGGACGTATCTCGCCCGAAGCTCCGGTGCCTGTGGTCAAGGTTGAGCACAACGAAGAACGTCCCGGCGGCGCGGCCAACGTGGCGCTGAACGTGGCGGCATTGGGAGCCAAGGCTCGTTTGCTGGGCCTGACCGGCGAAGACGAGGCCGCGACCTCGCTGCAGGACAAGATGCAGGGCGTGGGCGTAGAGTGCGACTTCGTGCGCCTGTCCAGCCATCCCACCATCACCAAGTTGCGGGTGATGAGCCGCAACCAGCAGCTGCTGCGACTGGACTTCGAAGAAAGCTTTGCCCCGGAAGACTCGGCCCCGCTGACCGACAAAACCCGTGCCGCCCTGAGTCAGGCCGGTGTGGTGGTGCTGTCGGATTATGCCAAGGGCGCGCTGGCGCAGGTACAGACGCTGATCCAGGCTGCCAATCATGCCGGCGTGCCGGTACTGGTGGATCCCAAGGGTTCCGATTTCGAAAAATACCGCGGCGCCACCCTGCTCACCCCCAACATGAGCGAATTCGAAGCCGTGGTGGGCAAGGTGAAAGACGAGCAGGAACTGGTGACCCGTGGGCGCGCGCTGGTGAAACAATTCGATTTCCAGGCACTGCTGGTCACCCGCTCCGAACATGGCATGACCCTGATCCGTGCCGACGAAGACGAACTGCATCTGCCGGCTCAGGCCCATGAGGTGTTCGATGTGACCGGTGCCGGCGATACCGTGATCGCCACCCTGGCCACCAGCCTGGCCGCCGGTCTGCCGCTGGACGAAGCCTGTGCCCTGGCCAACGTGGCCGCCAGCATAGTAGTCGGCAAGCTGGGGACTTCTACCGTCTCCGCCATCGAACTGGCCAATGTGCTGTATGGCGCGCCGGAGTCCGGCATGGGGGTCGTGAGCGAGCAACAGCTGAAATACGTGGTGGACGCGGCTCGTCGCCGCGGCGAGAAAATCGTGATGACCAACGGCTGCTTCGACATACTGCACGCCGGCCATGTGTCTTATCTGAATCATGCACGCCAGCTGGGTGACCGGTTGATCGTGGCGGTGAATACCGATGCCTCGGTGCGTGCGCTCAAGGGCGATGGTCGCCCGGTGAACACGGTAGACAGACGCATGGCGGTGCTGGCCGGTCTGGGTGCGGTTGACTGGGTGGTGCCCTTTGCGGAAGACACGCCGCAGCGGTTGATTGCCGAGACCCTGCCGGATGTGCTGGTCAAGGGCGGCGACTACAAGCCGGAAGAGATTGCCGGCTTCGAGGAGGTCACTGCCAACGGCGGTGAGGTCAAGGTGCTCAACTTTGAAGATGGTTGCTCTACCACCGCCATCATTCAGGCCATTCGCACCCGCTGATGCTCGAGTAGTGACAACGCTGGAAAAGAGGCTTGCCGGTAACGGCAAGCCTCTTTTTATTCTGGACTGACGCGCTCGGCCGGTGCGGCGGTGATGGAGCGGGTCCAGGTGTCGATGAAGTGTTTTCTGGCGAGCCGGTCCTGCAGGGGCAGTAACGCCGGCGTCAGGGGAATGAGGGTGATGGGTCCCAGGACCTGTACCGCCAGCCGAAGCTGATCCGAGTCCGGTTTCAATACTGGATGCAGACCGTTTTGGGCAAGCAGCGTCTGTCCTCGGGCCGACAGTATGAAATCGATAAGCTTACCGGCGGTGGTGGGATGGGGGGCCGATTTGGGGGGCAGCGCCAGCCGCATCAGCATAAGGGTATACTCATCTGGCGCTGGTCACCGGGCTGGAGCCATCGTGGGTGATTTTTCATCATGTGCTGCGCATTGTGCTGCTCGGTATCAGCGCCGGCTGGCTGATGCGGCGGGCCGGTTCCGGCGGGCTGATCAACAATAAAAAAGGGAAGGCATGATGCCTTCCCTTTTCGTTAGCGCTTCAGTCCGTTGTTGATATCCACCAGATCCTGTTCGGTCAGGTTACCGGCGGCCTGCTTCAGCTGCAGCTGGCTCAGAATGTAGTTGTAACGCGCGGCAGACAGCTTCTGCTTGGCGTCATACAGCTGGCGGGTGGCGTTGAGCACATCGACGATGGTACGGGTGCCGACTTCGTAGCCTGCCTCGGTGGCGTCGAGCGCGCTCTGGGCCGAGATGACGAACTGCTCGAAGGCGCGAATGGAGCCGGTGGCGGCACTGACGTCGTTGTACGAGGAGTAGACCTGGCTCTGCACCGAGCGGAAGCTGCGTTCCAGCTGCTCGCTGGCGGCCACGTAGTTGTACTGGGCCTGCTTCACCTGGGAGCTGGTGGCGCCGCCGCTGTATACCGGCAGCTTGAAGGTCAGCCCGACGGTGCCTTCGCTCAGGGTACCGTCGCTGGAACCGGAGCCGTTACCGCTATTCTTGCTGTCGGTGTAGTTGCTGCTCAGGCCGGCGTTCAGATCCAGGGTCGGCAGATGACCGGACTGGGCCAGGCCGATTTGCTCGTTGGCGATGTCCTTGCCGATGCGCTGCTGGTGCAGCTCCAGGTTCTGCTCCAGGGCAATCTCCAACCAGGCGTCGGCCGTTACCGCCGACGCCTGCGGGCTGAAGGTCTCGGTATCGAGCTTGTTCAACCGGGTGTAGCTCATGTTGGTCAGCTCGCGCAGGGCTTCCTTGGCATTGTTGACCGCGTTTTCTGCGCTGATTTCTTCGGCTAGGGCCTGATCGAACTGGGCCTGGGCCTCATGCACATCGGTCATGGCGCTCAGGCCGACTTCGAAACGCTGTTTGGTTTGATCGAGCTGGCGGCTGACCGCTTCCTTGTTGGCCTGAACAAAGCTCAGGGTATCTTCGGCGCTCAGTACCGCAAAATAGGCCTGAGTGGCGCGCAGAATCAACGCCTGTTGCACCTGCTTGTAGCTGACTTCGGTCTGGGTGGCGGCCTTCTCTGTGATGTCCAGGCTGATCCAGTTGGCCTTGCGATACAGCGACTGATCCAGGGTGGCGCCCACACCGGTAGTGTTGCGGGTGGTGCGATCGTTCTGATTGCTTTGGGTGTAATTGGCGGTGGCTGCCAGGTTGACCTGGGGCAGCAGCGGGGCGCGGGATTCGTTGATTTTTTCGAAGGCGGCATCACGCTCGGCCTTGGCCTGACGTACCTGGGGGTCGTTTTGCGTCGCCTGCTGGTAGATGTCCAGCAAATCTTCGGCCTGGGCCGGGCCTGCCGCACAGAGCAATATCAGGGTCGACAATAGCGTTCTTTTCATTGTGTGGCCTTACAGTTCGGGGTGAGCAATTATCAGCCGTGCTAAGGGCAGGCAGTTGGTTTTTATCCGTTCAGTATAACGATAACATCGCTATTATTCGTTCGGTATCATGCTGATGAATGCTATCACGGCGTTGAACGACATGTGAATGAACGTTCATTCATTTTGGGGCTAGTCTAAAATCTGTCAGTTAAATGTCAAGAAAGGAGTCGTCATGAGCACAAAGAATCACACCGGTTTTGGTCGGGAAGACATGCAACTGCTGGCCGAAGAGGTAGGCTACAAGGGCTTTTTTCGCTTGCTGCGTTTGCGGTTGCGGCACAAGTTGTTTGCCGGCGGCTGGAGTGAGGAAATCACCCGAGAACTGTTCGACCGGGGGCATGCGGTGGCGGTGCTACCCTATGATCCGGTGCGAGATGAGGTGGTGCTGGTGGAGCAGTTTCGCGTCGGTGCCGTCTATGCCGAAGGCAGCCCCTGGTTGCTGGAAGTGGTGGCAGGCATAGTTGAAGAAGGCGAGTCGGAAGAAGAGGTTGTGCGCCGGGAAGCCCAGGAGGAAGCGGGCCTGACCCTGAACAAGCTGACCCGGGTGATGAGTTATTTTTCCACGCCCGGTGGCTGCAGCGAGCGCATTACTGTGTTTATCGGTGAAGTGGATGCCAGTCAGGCGGCCAGCCATGCGGGGCTGGATAGCGAAAGTGAAGACATTCGCGTGCATCGCCTGCCCAGAGAGCAGGCGATGCAGTGGCTGGCCGACGGCAAAATAGACAATGCCACCAGCATCATTGCCCTGCAGTGGCTGGAGCTGCACCGGCTCAAGAGCGAGAGGGTGAAGGCGGAATAATAAGGGCTGCTTTTGACCAGACTCGGCAAAAACTGTTGTAATAGACCCTGATAAACGGCCCTGATCATCATGGCCGTCAGCAGATGAATGCCGTGCCGGCACGCCGGCGGTGAGGAGAGTTGAGTTTGATTTCCTGGGGTTCCACCCGCAAGCACGTACCGGATTTGAAGGCGTTGCAGCGCACCTGTGACGTCAATTATCTGGCCCTGATGAAGCTGCTGCCCCATGGGGGGGCGGTGGGCGATAGCGTGTCGGTCGGCATCAGTGAACAGGTGCTGTTCGTGCTGCGTGTGCTGGAAACGGCTCCCTACACCTGGCATGTGTCGATCGAGCAGTGCACGCCGGGTTTACCCTCTTTTATGCGGATGAAAATCAAGGTTCGGCTGTATCATGATGCGCGCATGGCCGAAGTGTGTGCCAGTCAGCAGATTTTTACCCTGCAGTCGAGTTACCATTACCCCAATGAAAAAATGCACCATCCCAATGAAAAAGAGCAGGTTAACCTCTTTCTGGCCGAGTGGCTGAAATGTTGCCTATACCACGGATTCAGTACGGTTAAACAGCTTTGAACCAGGCCCGCACCCAGTTAGATACCGCAGTGATCAGCCCCCACCGTTCCGACGGGGTAGTGGAGTTGCTGCAAATCACCGATACCCACCTCTTTGCCGATAAAGACGCAGACCTGCTGGGCATTGCCCCCTGGCACAGCTGCCGGGCGGTGGTGGACGCCATGCTCGAAGATCAGGATGAGGGCGCTGCCAACCGGCGGGATCTGATCCTGGCGACCGGTGATCTGTCGCAGGATCACAGCGATGCTTCCTATCGTCACTTTACCGACTTGATGAGCGAGCTGGCACCGCCGGTGTTCTGGCTGCCGGGTAATCATGACGACGGCCCCGTTATGCAGGCCGAGCTGAACAAGGCCGGTATCAGCAATGCCAAGCATCTGCTGTGCGGTCAATGGCAGATACTGCTGCTCGACACCCAGCTTCCCGGTGAAACCCATGGCGCCCTGTCTGATACCCAGCTGGCATTGCTTGAAGCGGTGATTGAGCGTTATCCGGATCATCACCTGCTGGTGGCGGTGCATCATCAGGCATTGCCGGTAGGCTGTGCCTGGCTGGATCAGCACAATCTGCGCAATGCGGATGACATGAGGGGTCTGCTGTCCCGCCATGGCGCTTCTCGCGTGGTGCTGTCCGGTCATGTGCATCAGGGCTTCGATCTGCACCAGGATGGCGTGCGCTACCTGGCCAGCCCGTCTACCTGTATTCAGTTCAAACCGCTGTCCGACGATTTTGCCCTCGACAGCACGGCACCGGGCTGGCGCGCCTTGTCGCTTTATCCTGACGGGCGCCTCAGTACCCAGGTGTGGCGCCTGCCGCCCGATGCCTTCGTACCCGACTTCAGTGCCAAGGGATATTGATAATGCCAACGCTGTTGTATCTGCATGGTTTCAATTCTTCGCCCCAATCCATCAAGGCCCAACTGATGCAGGAATACCTGCAGCAGAAACGGCCCGATATTCATTTTATCTGCCCGCAACTGGCGGCCACACCGGCGGCAGCCTGGGCGCAGATAGCGGCCATTTGTGACCAGATAACAGGGCCCTTCGGCGTAGCCGGCAGCTCGCTCGGTGGTTTTCTGGCGACTCGGGTGGCCGAGCAGTTCGGCGTGCGGGCAGTGGTGATCAATCCGGCGGTGCATCCTCACGTGCTGCTGCAGGATTATCTGGGGGAGCAAATCAACCCCTACACCGACGAGCGTTACCTGCTGACGCCCGCTCACATGCAGGAACTGGCCGAGCTGCGGGTCGAGGCCCCCAGCTGCATGGATCGACTCTGGCTGCTGCAACAGCAGGGCGACGAGGTGCTCGACTATCGTGAGGCGCTGGAATACTACCGCTTTGCCCGGGTCTGCATTCAGAAGGGCGGCGACCATTCCTTCGTCGGCTTCGGCCACTACTGCGCCCCGCTCATTCGTTTTCTGCAGCTATAGGCCTATTACTTCTTTTCTGGTTACCCGTTTCTGTTTCCTTTGATAACTGCAGTAAGTCGGGCAAAGGGCCCGCGCCGCCGACACGCCGTAAACCCATCCATGGGGGCTCTCTGTTTCATCCCTGAAACAGAAGGTCGGCGGAGCAGATCCCTTTGTCCTACTTGATGCTCCTGCGTCGCCTGTCAGCAGCTGACTCGAATGTTTTGAAGAGGCAGCAGGGATTGCCTCAGCCGATCGTCACATGACAGTGCTGAGCGCCCCAGGGATGGGCTCGAAGCGTGTCGGAGGAGGTAACCCTGTTGCCTCGTTACCACAGCAATACAGGCGATTTCCGCCCACCGTTTCCGTTTCCGCTCTCAGCTTCCGCCTTCCCGCCTGCGCCTGCAGGTAGTAAGATGCGACCAACGAATTCTGATTACCGAAGGTCAATATGACATCGAGTCAATATACTGCCGAC
>JAAEZO010000286.1 GCA_018222825.1 Gammaproteobacteria bacterium | reverse complement strand
GGTCGTTATTAGTAAAGCCATGCAATCAAAAGATCACATCTTCGCCGCCCCCATCGCCCAGCTCGGTGACTTCTGTTTCGATCAGAATGTCGCCGAGGTGTTTCCGGACATGATCAAACGATCCGTACCCGGTTATTCCAATATCATCTCCGCCATCGGCATGATGACCACCCGCTTCGCCCAGCCCGACAGCCGGCTCTATGATCTGGGTTGTTCACTTGGCGCCGCCACCCAGGAAATGCGCCGCAACCTGACGCAACCGGGCTGCCGCATTATCGCCGTGGACAACTCCGCCGCCATGCTGGAGCGGGCCGCCAGTCATCTGGCCGCGTTCAAGTCGGAGGTGCCGGTCACCCTGACCGAAGCGGATCTCTGCGACATCGAGATCGACAACGCCTCGGTCGTGGTGCTGAACTTCACCCTGCAGTTTATCGACCCCGAGAAGCGCGAAGCCCTGCTCGACAAGATTTACCGGGGGCTGAAGCCGGGTGGCGTGCTGATATTGAGCGAAAAGTTCGTCAGTGCCGACGACACCGTCAACGAACTGCTGATCGACCTGCATCACGACTTCAAGCGGGCCAACGGCTACAGCGAGCTGGAAATCAGCCAGAAACGCACCGCGCTGGAAAACGTCATGCGCCCCGATACGCCCGAGCTGCACAAGACACGACTGAAACGGGTCGGCTTTCAGCATGTGGATCTGTGGTTCCAGTGCTTCAACTTCGGCTCCATGGTGGCCATCAAATGATCGACTTCAGCGACTTCTATCAGCAGATAGCCAAAAACCGCCTCAGCCACTGGCTGCACTGCCTGCCCGGCCAGTTGCACGACTGGCAGAAAACCCATTTGCATGGGGATCTGGCGCGCTGGGTTCGAGCACTGCACAAGCTGCCGAAGATCAGCACCGAGCGCATCGAGCTGACCAACAGCGTCAGCATCGGTCGCCCCGGCGAGATAAGCTCCGGCGAGACAAAAAAAATCGAAAGCCTGCTCGGCCAGTTTCATCCCTGGCGCAAGGGACCGTTCGAAGTACACGGCATCAGCATCGACACCGAATGGCGTTCCGACTGGAAATGGGACCGACTGGTGCCCCACATCAGCCCGCTGAAACATCGCTATGTGCTGGATGTGGGTTGCGGCAGCGGCTATCACCTGTGGCGCATGATGGGTGCCGGCGCCAAGATGGCGGTGGGCATAGACCCTTCACAGCTGTTTTTATGCCAGTTTGAAGCGATAAAACACTTCGCCAATGGTTATAAGGGGATCCAGGTATTACCCTTGGGAATAGAAGAACTGCCCGAGCTGAGAGCCTTTGATACCGTGTTTTCCATGGGCGTGCTCTATCATCGCCGCTCGCCCATCGATC
The DNA here is from genome assembly GCA_018222825.1 of Gammaproteobacteria bacterium. Taxonomy (GTDB): domain Bacteria; phylum Pseudomonadota; class Gammaproteobacteria; order Enterobacterales; family Aeromonadaceae; genus Oceanimonas. The sequence goes on along the minus strand of JAAEZO010000286.1, from coordinate 833 downwards.
ATCTGCTTCAGCTCAAGGCGCAGTTACGCGGTGGCGGCGAGCTGGTACTGGAAACCCTGGTTATCGACGGCGACGAGCATCAGGTGCTGGTGCCGGGTGAACGTTACGGCAAGATGCGCAACGTCTGGTTTATTCCCAGCTCGGCGGCGCTGGTCGGCTGGCTTGCGAAATGCGGTTTTGAAAACATACGGGTGGTGGACGAAAGTGCGACCACTCTGCAGGAACAAAGACGCACCGACTGGATGCGCAACGAATCACTGGCGGACTTTCTGGATCCGAAAGACCCCACCAAAACCATCGAGGGCTATCCGGCACCCAAACGGACGATTATCATCGCCAACAAGCCGATAGACCCGCAATATCAACAACAAGAGGGAAGCTATGAATAAGGTCGCGACATCACTGGTATTACCGCTGTTACTGACCGCCTGTGTCAGCCAGACGTCACCGATGGACGCGCAGCCCGAGCCACAGCCTGTTTCCGAGGCTCAGCTCGATGCTACCCTTTCCAACCTCGAAACCCGGCTGACAGACACCATGTTCCGGCAAAATGCGCAGCTCAGCAGCAATAACCACGCCTTGATGAAAGCCTTGCAACAGGATATCCGAAATTTGAAAAAGCAGATCCCCGCTCCCGCTCCCGCCGCACAGCCGGTGGCACAAGCTGCCGCTGCCGCCGATTACCCGGTAAATGAAACCCAGGACGGCAAACTGGTGGTGGGCGAAACCGAAACCGTCTGGCTGGATGCGGTCAGCGACAGCTTTCCTGCCCGTATCGACACCGGTGCCACCACCTCTTCGCTCAGCGCCCAGGACATCACGGTGTTCGAGCG
>JAAEZO010000285.1 GCA_018222825.1 Gammaproteobacteria bacterium | reverse complement strand
ACACCGATGACGTGGAAGTGCTGATGGTGGCGGCGGAAGAAAAAATTCTGCACCAGCGCGCCGAGCGCAGCCTGATACTGAGCACCGGGGTCGATCTCAGCCCCACCGACTTCAAATTTATCAGCTAGCTGGCCGAAACCGATACCGTGACATGACAGACCGCTATCAGGAACCGATAGGAACCGATAAACAGACCCTCCACATCAGGGATGATGTGGCGGAGCCCCCAGGGATGGGTTTACGGCGTGTCTGTGTTCGGGCCTGATGGCGGTCGTATATTCAGAACCGTTATTTAGCGTAAGGAAACCTATGGAAGCCTTAATTACCTCACTGTCGGGCCTTGGGCCCTTTTTGTTGTATTTTTCCCTGTCCATTCTGATGCTGCTGCTGTTCAAGTGGCTCTATGTGCTGGTCACCCCCTACGACGAATGGAAACTGATCAAGGAAGAGCAGAACCTGGCCGCCGCCATCGCGCTGGTCGGTGCCTTTGTCGGCTTCTCGCTGGCCGTGGCCAGCGCCGCCGCCAACTCGGTGTCGCTGCTGGACTTCGCGGTCTGGGGCCTCATCGCCCTGGTGGCCCAGCTGCTGGCCTTTGCCCTGGTACGACTGGTGTTTCTGCCCAAAATCGCCGCCCGCATCAACGACGGTCAGGTCTCTGCCGGTGCCGTGGTCGGTGGTCTGTCGGTTGCCGTGGGGCTGCTCAACGCCGCCTGCATCACCTACTGAGGAGGCCTTATGAAACGCTCCAAACGTCAGCTGCTGAGCCGCATGGCCGATCGCATCGGCAAACCGGTGGGCGCCGCCATTGCCGGTTCGGTACTGCTCAGCGCCTGCGGCAATAACGAAGCCGAGGTGCAGGTTTATCAGTCGCAGGATGATTGCCGCAACAGCAACCCGGAACTGGCCGAACAATGCCAGGCCGCCTATCAGCAGGCGCTGGCCGAGTCGGCCGACACGGCGCCCAAGTACGACAGCCGCCACGACTGCGAAGCCGACTTCGGCGGCGGCAGCTGTGTGCCTTATCAATATCAGGGCAACAGCTGGTTCATGCCGGCGATGGCCGGTTTCATGTTTGGCCGCCTGCTCGACGGCAACCGCTATGCACATACCCCGGTGTACACTTCCCGCACCCCCTACTCACCCTACTATGGCCAGTGGAGTACCGCCAACGGTTACCGGCTGGGCAAGGCCGGCTATGGCAAAAAAATATCGGTGGGCAAAGAGGCGCTGGCGCCCAAGCCCAAGGTGACCCGCACCATTTCGCGCGGCGGCTTCGGCTCCACCGCCCAGGCCAAGAGCAGCTGGAAAAGCACCAAAAGCAGCAGTCGTTCCCGGGGCTGGGGCGGCTGATGCTGCGAGTCAGCCATCGGGAGCGACCGGACTGGCGCGCGCGGGCCGAACAACTGGGTTTTGGTTTTCATACCATGTATGGCGAACCCTACTGGGACGAAACCGCCTACTACCAGTTCACCCTGGCGCAGATAGAACGGGACATCGAAGACCCCACCGCCGAGCTGCACCAGATGTGCCTGGAAGTGGTGAACCGAGTGGTGCGCGACGAACGCTGGCTTCGGCGTTTCTGCATTCCCGAGGCTCAATGGCAGGGCATTCTGGACTCCTGGCGGCGGCGCGATCCCAGCCTCTATTCCCGGCTGGATCTGGCCTATAACGGCCGCGGGCCGGCCAAGTTGCTCGAGAACAATGCCGACACCCCCACCAGCCTGTTTGAAACCGCCTTCTGGCAATGGCTGTGGCTGGAAGACAACGTCGATGCCGGCCGGCTGCGCCGGGACGCGGATCAGTTCAACCTGTTGCAGGAACGGCTGGTAGCCCGTTTTGCCAGTCTGGCCGCCCGCTATCCGGGCCAGCGGCTGCATTTTTCCTGCTGCAAGGACACGGTCGAAGACAGAGGCACGGTACAGTATCTGGAAGACTGCGCTCAAGAGGCCGGGCTGGACACCGCCTTCGTGCATATCGAAGACATCGGCCTGGGCGAAGGTGGCTGGCTGACCGACAGCCAGCACAACACCATCGACTGGCTGTTCAAGCTGTATCCCTGGGAGTTCATGTTTCAGGAGCAGTATGCCGAACACCTGGTGACCAGCCGGGTCAACTGGCTGGAGCCGTTGTGGAAGTCGGTGCTGTCCAACAAGGCGCTGCTGCCCCTGCTCTGGCAGCATTTTCCCGACCATCCCAACCTG
>JAAEZO010000054.1 GCA_018222825.1 Gammaproteobacteria bacterium | reverse complement strand
CGCAATATCTGCATGTGCTTCGACGTGCACCTGCGCCGCCAGGCGCGGATGCAGCAATTCTCGCGAGTGATCTGATTCTTCTTATCAGTCAGGTGCCGAGGAGCCTCTGACAATCAGCTCCGGCGGTGGACACTGTATGATGGCCGGGGCCTCGTTGCCCTTGATGTGATCCAGCAGCAAGTTAATGGCCTGGCCTGCCACCTCAGCCAGGTGCAGATTGACCGCCGTCAGCGGCGGTTGGCATTTCTGGGCTCTCAGGCCGTCGTAACGGGTGACCACCCGCACATCTTCCGGCACCCGGCGTCCGGCCTGCTGCAGGGCCTGCACCACACCCACCGCAAAGGCATCAACCGGGGCGCAGATCGCATCCAGCTCCGGGTATTCGGCCAGCAGGCGGCGGCATGCCTCGGCTCCGGCCTCTTCACCGCCGGTTTCTTCGGCCTTGGTGATCAGGCAGGGCATGCCGTGGCGGCGGGTGAAATCGCGATAGGCCTGTTCGACATCCACATACGAATGACGACGTTGCTGACCGATCAGCAGCGCTATCTGCCGTGCCCCCTGCGCTGCCAGGTGTTCCAGCAGCATATGGCCGGTAATGTCGGCCTGCATGTCGACATAGGGCACCGCGGACTCCGCCTCCGGCTGGCGGCCGATGGACACCACCTTGATGCCGCGTCGCTGCAACTGAGTCACCTGAGGATCCTGGGCTACCGGTTCTATGATGATGGCGCCATCCACGTCCAGTTCGTCCAGCAGCCCTTTGGCTTCTGCCAGCGGCGGTACCAGTACCAGTGCCATTCCCTGTTTTAGTGCGGCTTCTGCCGCCGAGGCGGCCACTTCCATCATGAAACCGAGTCGGGATGGGCCACCGGCCACGGCAAAGGGCATGGATGAGAGCAGGGCGATGGAATGAGTACGGCCGGTGCGTAAACGCTGAGCTTTCAGGTTAGGACTGTATCCCAGCTGGTGAGCCACTTCCTTGACCCGGGCTCTGGTCTGGGGATCGACCTGGCCTCTGTCGTTGAGAGCATGGGAAACGGTGGTGCGAGACACACCGGCGGCTTCGGCAACATCGGCGATGGTAAGGCGGCGCGGACCGCGGTATTTGGCTGAATTCATTGGATCCCTGCGGGCTGATCGCGGATGCCGCCGAGTATACCTCCGGTGCCAGGGCGCACCAAATCGATTCCGGCGAAGACCCCTTCACATGAATGCCATCTTGACAGCCAATAAAACTTTTAATATCTTCCGCCAAATCGATTTGGGCGCTATTTAAAGTCCAAATCGTTCGATGTTGAACAGCTGTTACAGCCGTGGTACTCGGAAACCACGGCTGTTTCCATTTTCCTCCCAAATCGATTTGGGAGGAGTTGAAAGAGCCGGTTCCCCCCATGCCGGTCATGATTTTTCAGGAGTCCACCATGTCGAAAGCCCACAAGGACGTCATCGCGCCCGTTGACGAAAAGCTGCCACTGAAAACGCTGCTGGCGTTCGGGTTGCAGCACGTACTGGTGATGGCCGCATCGCCCATCGCTTCCGTCTTTCTGATGGCCACGGCGCTGGATTTCTCTCCCGAGCTGACCATCAACCTGCTGAGCGCCACCTTCATCGTCTGCGGTATCGGCACCTTGCTGCAGTCCACCGGCTGGCGCGGTTTCGGCGCCCGCTTGCCCTTTATCATGCTGCCGGGCGGCGCTCCGATCATCCTGTTCATTCTGGTGGCCCAGCAGACCGACGTCGCCACGGCCTCGGGGGCGGTGATTCTGACCGCCCTGTTCTATTTTCTGGTACTGCCGCTGTTTCGGCGGGTGTTGCGCTTCTTTCCCGCCGTGGTGGTGGGCACCATGCTGCTGCTGGTGGCCGTCAATCTGGTCAAAATATCCGGCTTTCTGGTGGTCGGCAAGCCGGGTTCCGAAGGCTATGCCGATCCGCTCAATCTGATGCTGGCCTTTGCCACCATCGGCTTTACCGTGCTGTTTGCCCGATTGCTGCGCGGCATGATGAGCCAGCTGGCCATTTTGCTGGGACTACTGGGCGGCACCCTGGTCGCGGTATTGTGCGGTGCCTTTGAAGTCGAGAATCTGACACTGTTTCCGTTGTTCAGCCTGCCGTCGCTGCTGCCTTTCGGCGTGCCTAAATTTGACCTGATGGCTTCACTGCCACTGATGATTTTCTGCGTTATTTCGATGGTGGAAGCCACCGGCCAGACCATCGCCATCGGCGAAGTGGTCGACAAGAAACTGAATCCGGAAGTCGATGTGGCGAGAACCATTCGTGGCGATGCCGCCGTGTCGCTGCTCGGCGGCCTGTTCGGCACCTCGCTGATCATTACCAGCGGCGAGAATATCGGCGTGGTACGGGCCACCGGCATCCGTTCCCGTTATGTCACCCTGGTGTCCGGTCTTATGCTGATCCTGTTTGCCCTGCTGGCTCCCCTGGCCCGGGTGATTCACGGTGTACCCGAGGCGGTGGTCGGTGGCACCGGCATGATGGTGTTTGCCATTGTCGGCACCATGGGCATCGACATGCTGCGCCGGGTCGATCTGCGCCAGCACGGCAATATGTATGTGGTGTCGGTGGCACTGGCGGTGGGCCTGTTGCCGATACTGGTGCCCGGCGTATACAGCCAGTTCCCTTCTGGCCTGGCTTCTCTGCTGGGCAACGGGGTAGCCATGGGCGCCCTGACCGCCGCCCTGATGAATGCCCTGTTTCACTGCATGGGCAAACAGCCGGTCACCGAACCGGAAAACGAACAGCGACTGCAGGGTCGCTGAACTTGCCGGGCGGCGGTTGCCGTCGCCCGGCCACGCACGGTAAAGGATCATCATGACTACGACACTCAACCCCCGTCAGTTCGCACAGCGCTGCCTGCTGGCACCCGACTGGCTGTTGCTGGCTCAGGGACCGGGACGGGAACATGCGGTGGTACTGGACGGCGCTTGCTTCGAGGCCGTCGGCCCACTGAACGAGCTCAGGGTTCGCTATCCCGACCTGACCGTTATCGACTTGCCCGGCAAGCTGATTATGCCCGGTTTCGTTGACAGCCATCATCACCTGACCCAGGCCTTCGGCAAGGCGCTGGTGTTTGGCGAACCGTCGGAAATTTTCCGTCGGGTCTGGGTGCCCATGGAGTCTGGGCTGACTCCCGATATGCTTTATCTGACCGCCAAGCTGGCGTCGCTGGAGGCACTGCGCGGGGGCTTCACCACTGTGTGCGATGCCGGTACCCGCGCTGCAGAGGGGCTGGATGCCATTGCCCGCGCCACCACCGAGGTGGGCCTGCGTTGCGTTCTGGCCCAGGTATGCAACGACAGGCGTGGTAGCGAGGTACTGGATGCTGCGCCCATTCTGGCGCGGGCCGAACAGCATATCGCCGGCTGGCAAGGTCAGCCGCTGGTGACTCCGTCATTGGCGATACCGATTCCGGAAATCGCCACCGACGCCATGCTGCATCGAGTGTCTTCGCTGTGCGCCGAGGCGGGAATCCTGTTCCAGACTCATGCCAACGAGCATCTGGTAGCGGTAGAGCGTTCCCTGGAGCAGCGAGGTCTGCGTCCGGTGGAACATCTGTATCAGGCCGGAGCTCTGGGGCCGCAGGCGCTGCTTGCCCATGCCACCCTGCTCACTCCCGACGAGCTGATGATGCTGCGCGATACCGACAGTGCCGTCAGCTATAACCCGGTGGCCAGCGCCTGGAAAGGCAACGCCGTGGCTCAGGCGCAAATGATGCGCAGCCTGGGAATTCGGGTCGCGCTGGGGACCGATGGCACGCGCAGTGACGGCTTTCGGTTGCTGGACTATGCCGAGGCGGCCCAACGGTTTGCCTTCGGTATGGCGGTGGGGGATTCGTCCTGCGGCGGTGGCTGGCCCTGGTTGGAACAAGGCACACTCGGCGGCGCTCGAGTGCTGGGCCTGAACACCGGCGAAATAGCGGCGGGCAAGGCGGCGGATTTTCTGCTGGTGGATCTGGATGTACCCGAGTTGCTGCCGTCCTGGGATTTGAGCTGGGAACTGGTGCGGCTGGCCAACCGGGATCAGATCCAGGGCGTGTTTGTGGCCGGCCGTTTGCGCCTGTGGCAAGGCTGGCCGCTGGACTGGGATGCCCGGGCCTTGATGCGGGAAGTGAATGAACTTGCCAAATCGGTGGTATCGCAGGCGCCGATTCAGAAAATTCACCCCGACTCGACCCGACATCGTGAAGCGGAGCAGGAACGACAATATCGGGGGGCGGCGTCATGAGCGCCGAAATATTGGCTTGGATCGCGCTGGCCGTGCTGGCGGGGGCGTTTGTACAGGGGTCCACCGGCATGGGTTTTGCCCTGATCGTGGCCCCGGTACTGGGATTGCTGGCACCGTCGCTGCTGCCGGTCAGCCTGCTGGTATTGATGTTGCCTCTCAATGCATTGATCGCCTGGCGGGAGCGCCATGCCATCGACTTGCTGGGTACCCGATGGATATCTCTCGGCCGAGTGCTGGGTACCTTTGGTGGACTCTGGGTACTGATGGTGCTGCCCCTGAGCCAGCTTAATATTCTGATCGGGGTGTCTACCATAGCGGCGGTGCTGGTCAGCTGGCTGGCACCGGCCTTCTCACCGGGGCGCAAGGCCTATGTGTCTACCGGTGTCATCACGGGCATTACCGAAACCGCCACCGGCATTGGCGGACCACCGCTGGCGCTGGTGTATCAGCATATGCCGGTGGCGACCTTGCGTGCCTCGGTCGCGCTCTGTTTTCTGATCGGGGAGCTGGTGTCTTTGTTGGTACTGTCTCTGAATGGTCGGCTACATATGGAGCTGCTTCAGCCGGTGGCCTGGATGTTGCCGGCGTTGGCGCTGGGACTCGGGCTTAGCCAGTGGGTACACAGGCGGCTCAATACCCGCTTTCTGCGCCAGTTTGTGCTGTCGTTTGCCCTGGTATCGGGCTTACTGGTGTTGTTGAAATAGCGCGGCCAGGACCCTGATCGTTGCAATTTACTCCCGATCGGCACTGGCCAGCAGCAGGGAGGCCCTTTCTTCGGCGCTGATGAAGGCCATGGCCAGTGCGTTTTCCTGACACCGGCGGGTCTGAACCGGCGTCAGGCCAGCGGCCCGGGCGGCGCCGGAGTATTCGTGACGCAGCTCTATGCCCTGTACCGCCGGGTCGTCGGTATTCAGGCACACCGATATGTCGTGGGCCAGAAAGCGATGGATGGGATGGGTACTCAGCTCGGTGACCGTGCTGGTCTGCAGGTTGGAGGTCAGACAGGTTTCGATGCCGATGCGCTGCTCGGCCAGATAGTCGAGCAGCGATTCGTCCTGCACCGCCTTCACGCCATGGCCGATGCGTTCGGCGCCGATCTCCTTAACGGCCTGCCAGATGCTGGCACTGCCGGCGGCCTCTCCGGCATGCACGGTAATGCGCAATCCTGCATCGCGTACCTGCTTGAAGTGCTCGGTAAATAATTCTCCGGGAAACCCCAACTCGTCACCGGCCAGATCCATGGCGATGAGTTTGTCCTTGTGGGCCAGACAGGCGGCCAGCTCTCGTTCGCAGGCCTGTTGGCCGAAGGTGCGACTCATGATGCCGATCAGCTTGACCGGTATGCCGAAGTCGCGACTGCCTGCGGCCACGCCATCGATCACCGCTTCGACCACGCCCTCGGGGTCGAGGTGGTGGCTCATCGCCATGTAGCCGGGGCTGAAGCGCAGCTCGGCATAGTCGATGCCGGCGCGTTGCAGATCCTCGACGTTTTCATAGGCGACCCGCCTGCAGGCATCGTAACTGCCCAGTACCCTGACGCCCCAGTCCAGCTTGGCAAGAAATGACATCAGATCCGGTGCGTTATCCCTTACCTGCACATGCGGGCGCAGCCCCTCCAGGGTGGTGGCGGGCAGCGCCATGTCAAAGCGCTGGCCCAGTTCCAGTATGGTGGCGGGACGGATATTGCCATCCAGATGACGGTGCAGGTCGAGCAGGGGCAGACTGGGATCTATCATGGCATTTCCTCGTGGTGTGGAGTCGTTAGTCTTTATCCTCGGCCAAATGGTCTTCACCATGCAACTCTTTCAGCTTGCGGGTCAGGGTATTGCGACCCCAGCCGAGCAGGCGGGCGGCATCCTGTTTGTGACCCTGAGTATGGGTCAGGGCACAGTCGAGCAGGATGCGTTCGAAGTCGGGCAGGGCATGGGCCAGCAGATGTTGATGACCCAGGGCCAGTTCTTGCCGGGCCCAGTCTTGCAGCGCCTGGCGCCAGTCCTGCGCGGTGCCGCTTTTTTCTTTCTCCCGCTCCTTTTGCATCAGCTCCGGTGGCAGATCGGAGACCAGCACCTCCTGACCCGACGCCATCACCGTCAGCCAGCGGCAGACGTTTTCCAGCTGGCGTACGTTACCGGGCCAGGGCAGAGATTGCAGGCAGGCCTGAGCGTCCGGATGCAGGCCCTTGGCCTCCACACTCAGCTCTTTGGCCGCCCGGGCCAGAAAGTGACGGGCCAGCTTGGGAATGTCTTCCCGCCGGTCTTTCAACGCCGGCATATGGACGCGAATGACGTTGAGCCGGTGGAACAGATCTTCGCGAAAATCGCCATCGTCCACCTTCAGCTCCAGATCCTGATGGGTGGCGGCGATGATGCGCACGTCCACCTTGATCGGCTGATGGCCGCCGACCCGGTAAAACTGGCCGTCGGACAATACCCGCAGCAGCCGGGTCTGAATATCCAGCGGCATGTCGCCGATTTCATCGAGAAAGAGGGTGCCGCCATTGGCCTGCTCGAAGCGGCCCTGGCGAACGCTGTTGGCGCCGGTGAAGGCGCCTTTTTCGTGGCCGAACAGTTCCGATTCAATCAGATCCTTGGGAATGGCTGCCATGTTGAGGGCAATAAAGGGGCTGCTGGCGCGAGGGCTGTGCTTGTGCAGCGCGTGCGCCACCAGTTCCTTGCCGGTGCCGCTCTGGCCGTTGATCAGCACCGAAATGGAAGAGCGGGCCAGGCGGCCGATGGCGCGAAATACTTCCTGCATGGCCGGGGCTTCACCGATGATCTCCGGCGCATTGACGCTTTCCTGCTCGGCGACCCGGCCCTTGGACTTGCTCTCCCGCAGGTGGGCCATGGCCCGCTGCACCAGAGTAACCGCCTCGTCGATATCGAAGGGCTTGGGCAGATACTCGAAGGCGCCATGGCGATAGGCACTGACCGCACTGTCCAGATCCGAATGGGCGGTCATGATGATCACCGGCAGCTGGGGCACCTGTTCGTGAATGGCGCCCAGCAGGGTCAGGCCATCCATGCCGCCCATGCGAATGTCGGACACCACCACGCTGGGCTGGCTGCGGGTCAGGGCCGCCAGCACGCTTTCGCCGTCGGCAAAGCTCTGGCAGTCGAAGCCGGCCTGGCTCAGGGCACGTTCCAGCACCCAGCGAATCGAGCTGTCGTCATCGACTATCCATACTTGTTCGGTCATAAGGCTCTCCTAGCGGCGTAATGGCAGATAGATAATAAATTCGGTGCGTCCGGGGCGGCTTTGGGTCTCTATGCGGCCCTGGTGCTGGTGGATCAGATCTTGAGCGATAGACAGCCCCAGGCCGGTGCCGCCGTCGCGGCCGGTCACCATGGGGTAGAACAGGGTATCGCGCAGCGGCTCTGGAATGCCGGGGCCGTCGTCGATAATGCGAATCTCCGCCGCCAGCCGGTAGCGGCGGCCCTGCAGCATCACCTGAAAGGCGGTACGGGTCCTGAGTTGAATATGACCCCGGTCGCCCAGCGCCTCGGCGGCGTTGCGCACTATGTTGAGCAGGGCCTGTTGCAGTTGCTCCGGGTCCATTTCAAAGTCGGGAATGCTGGGATCGTAATCCCGGTCCAGGCTGATGCCGGCCGGTATTTCCATCGCCACCAGCCGGCGTACCTGCTCCAGTACCGAATGCAGATTGGTGATTTGCCGCTGACCGGGGCGCTGAGGGCCGAGCAGCCGGTCCACCAGATTACGCAGCCGATCGGCCTGGGCGATGATCAGCTGGGTAAATTCTTTCAGCTCTTCCCGGGGCAGCTCCCGCTCCAGCAACTGGGCGGCGCCGCGCAGGCCACCCAACGGATTTTTTATTTCGTGGGCCAGGCCGCGCACCAGTTCTCGAGCGGCCTGTTGCTGGGTGCGCTGTTGCAGCTCCTGACTGATTTTTTTCTGCTGATCGATCAACCGAAGTTCGATCAGGGCCCGGGTCTGTGCCCGCAGTGAGAAGGAGCCAGACCAGGGCAGGGGAGTGACGCTGACTTCGACCCAGCGCGGCACGCCGTCGATCATCAGCTGCACTTCGCTGTCGGTAAAGCCCTGCTCGCGGTCGATGCAGTGTCTGATGCGGGCCATATCCAGCGAAATCTCTTCATCCACCAGATTGAGCGGCATCGCCTGCAGCCGGCGCTTGCTCAGCGGCAGCAACTGCTCGGCGGCGGTATTGGCAAACAGCACCTGCAGATCGGCATCCACCACCAGCACCGCCGTGAGCAGGTTATCGATAATCGCTTGTACGTCTGGCTGGGATTCCGGCACCTTGTTGTCCTCTCGTCGGCATTTGCACCACCATGGTGCATGCATTCTAACTCGAATTCGGCGCCCTTGCCGCTCGGCGGCACCATGGTGCGGGTATGCCCCGTACTGGTGCCGGTACTTGTATCGCTACTGGTATCGTAATAATGCAAGAAACCTGCCGGTTTTCCAGAGCGAGCCGGGGGCTGAGTGATGTGGTCCGTGAATTTGAATAATATAGTTAGCAAGAGTATAGTTAGCGTGCTAACTAATTTGGAGGTGGCGATGAAAACCCTGGGAATGTCTCTGGCCAACCTGGTTCGCCAATGGCGCTGGATCAACGATGAAAGACTCAAGCCGCTGGGGCTGACCCAAAGCCGCTGGATCACCCTGACGCACCTAAAATACGAAGATGGTATTCAGCAGCATCAGCTGGCGCGCCGAGTGGGGGTGGAAAGCCCCTCACTGGTGCGCACCCTGGACGGGCTGGAGCAGCTGGGGCTGGTGGAACGTCGCCCTTGCCCCGACGATCGCCGGGGAAAAAGGGTGCATCTGACGCCGGCGGTACGCCCGCTGATGGATGAGATGGACACGGTACTGGACCAGACCCGTCAGCAGGTGCTGGCGGGTCTGAGTGAACAGGAAATCAAGGAGCTCAATCGCATGGTGGATCACATCAACCAGAACCTGAACGGTATCTGTGGTCACAAAGAATAACGCAACCGAGGTCATTATGACGCCAGAACAGAGTTTCAGCCGCTGGGTAAAAGTGGCGCTGAGCGCCTTTTTTCTGCTTTTCGTTTATTTCGTCATCGCCGACAACTACATGCCGATGACACCCGAAGCCCGTATTCAGCGCTATGTGGTGCCGGTTTCGGCCCGGGTCTCCGGCCAGGTCAGCCGGGTGCATGTAACCAACAATCAGCGAGTCGAGCCGGGGCAACTGCTGTTCGAACTGGACGACAGCGATTATAAACGGGCGGTGAAGCGAGCCGAGCTGGCGTTAAACCAGGCGGGTGTGGAGCGGCAAAGGGCGCAATCCGGTCTGGCGGAAGTGAAGGCCGAAGCGCACAGGGCCGAACTGCAGATGAATGAGCTGGCCCGGGAGGCGGCGCGAATAGCCCGGCTGCATCGTCAGGGTCATATGTCGCAGCAACAGCTGGAACAGGCCAATACCAGCGTCAGTCTGGCGCGCGATGCGCTCACCGTGGCCGAGGCCCGCCGGCAGGAGGTGGAGCAGGCGCTGACGGCGGCGGGTCTTGCCGTCGAGCAGGCTGGAGTAGCCCTGCGTCAGGCGCGGGTCGAACTGGCCCGCACCCGGATTTATGCCGAAAGTCGCGGCCGCATCGGTAATCTGCAGCTGCGCCAGGGTCAGCACGCGGCGGCCGGTCAGCCGCTGATGGCGCTGATTTCGGATCAGGCCTGGGTGAGTGCGGACCTGCGCGAGAAAAGCCTGCGCCATGTGCAAGCCGGTACCCCGGTCGATGTCATCTTCGATGCCCTGCCGGGACAAATCTTCGCCGGCCACGTCACCAGCATCGACAGCGGTGTCAGGGAAGGCCAGCAGGCGGCCGACGGGCTGCTGGCCCAGCCGGTCAATTCCGATCGCTGGGTACGGGATGCCCAGCGTCTTCGCACCCATATTGCGCTGGATGATACCTGGCCGCCGCTGGCCACCGGCGCCAAGGCCACGGTGCAGCTGTATCCGGTCGACAATCCGGTGCTGCATGGCCTGGCAGCCATGCAGGCGCGGGTAGTCAGCCTGCTGCGTTACCTGTACTGAGGAGAGGGTGATGGAACTGACCCCGGATCGGCTGCGCACCTGTCTGCGTATCGCCTTTGGCAGTGCCGCCGGCATGCTGATTGCCAAGATAATGAACTGGAACTTCGGGGTCTTCTTCACCGTCTACCCCATGTTGTTGCTGGGTATGGTCCCGGTGCTGAACCGCTTCGTCAGCCTGCAGTTTATCGGCTCGTCATTGCTGACTTCGCTCGAAATCATGGTACTGCCCGGCCTGTTCAATCATTGGCCGCCGGCCTTTACGGTGGTGGTGTTCTGTCTGTTTCTGGGGCGATTTCTGCTGATGGCCAGGGGCCCTATGCTGCTGTTTGGCGCCTCGGGTTGTGTCAGCCTCAGCATCATGCTGCATTTTTCCAGCTACCGGCAGTTCGATCTGGCCGACATGGCGATGAGCAATATCACCGCCTCGCTGTTATCGGTGGCACTGGCCTATATCGCTTACGCGCTGCTGCCCAATCGCGAGCCGCCGGTGGCACGGGCGCTGCCGACCAAGAGCGATAATATTATTCGCCATCAGGCACTGCTGGGCGCCATAGTGGCGACCCTCAGCTTTACGGTGTTTCAGACCGTCGATCTGGTGGACTCGCTCTCGGCCCAGGTGGCGACGGTGCTGGTGCTGTTTCCCATGAGTTTTGTCGGCGCTGTGCAATCGGGCCGCCAGCGTTGCATCGGCACCCTGCTCGGCTGTGCGCTGGGGTTGCTGACCCAGCTGTTTTTATATAGCTATTACCACAACCTGGTGCTGCTGACGCTGTCATTCTGGTTGTGCGCCATGGTATTCGCGCGCTTGCATGTGAAGGAAGGCATGCCGGGGGTGGGCTTTGCCGGCCTGACCACGGTGGGCATTCTGTTTGGCCAGTATGTGTCACCGGAGCACGATCTGGTGTACAGCGCCCTGTACCGCATGAGTTCGATGACCATCGCCATTCTGCTGACCCTGTGCTGTGTGTATCTGGTGCACAAGCTGCTCAACCTGTTCCCTTCCACTCGGCACGAGATTTTGGGGTAACTTTGCGTGAAGTGTGAGGCGGCTGTGTTGCTTCTTGGGGGGGCAGACTAAAACTCTGAAGAGATGATTAATGTCCCTTTCTCCACCAGATTCAAACAAAAAAAGGCCCGGTTTCCCGGGCCTTTTCACGTTCAGTATGTCGCTTGCGGCTGTCCTTGTGCGGACGGGCCAGCGGCGATATTAGACTGAGTAGTACAGATCGTATTCCAGCGGGTGCGTCGCCATGTTGATGGTTTCGGCTTCAACACGCTTGTACTTGATGTAGGCGTCGATGAACTCGTCGCTGAACACGCCACCACGGGTCAGGAACTCGCGATCCTGGTTCAGGTTGTCCAGCGCGTTGTCCAGAGACACGGCTACAGTCGGGATCTCGGCGGCTTCTTCCGGCGGCAGATCGTACAAGTCCTTGTCCATGGCATCGCCCGGGTGGATCTTGTTCTGAATGCCGTCCAGGCCGGCCATCAGCAGTGCGGCGAAGCACAGGTACGGGTTGGCAGCCGGATCCGGGAAGCGGGTCTCGATACGACGAGCCTTGGGCGAGCCAACCAGCGGGATACGGATAGAAGCTGAACGGTTACGAGCCGAGTAGGCCAGCATAACCGGTGCTTCAAAGCCGGGTACCAGACGCTTGTAGGAGTTGGTGGCCGGGTTGGTGATGGCGTTCAGGGCGCGGGCGTGCTTGATGATACCGCCGATGTAGAACAGGGCAGTTTCAGACAGGCCACCGTACAGGTCGCCGGCGAACAGGTTTTCACCGTTCTTGGCCAGAGACTGGTGTACGTGCATGCCGGAACCGTTATCACCTACCAGCGGCTTGGGCATGAAGGTGGCGGTCTTGTTGAAGGCATGCGCGACGTTGTGAACTACATACTTGTAGATCTGGATTTCATCGGCCTTCAGGGTCAGGGTGTTGAACTTGCAGGCAATTTCGTTCTGGCCGGCAGTTGCAACTTCGTGGTGGTGAGCTTCAACCACCAGGCCCATCTCTTCCATCACCAGACACATTGCGGAGCGGATGTCCTGAGAGGAATCGATCGGGGCAACCGGGAAATAGCCGCCCTTAACGCCGGGACGGTGACCCTTGTTGCCTTCGGCATATTCGCTGCCGGAGTTCCACTTGGCTTCCTGGTCGTCAATCTTGAAGAAGCTGCCGGCCATGTCGGTATGGAAGCGCACGTCGTCGAACATGAAGAATTCGGGCTCGGGACCGATCAGCACGGTGTCGGCGATGCCGGTAGAGACCAGGTATTCTTCGGCGCGGCGCGCGATGGAGCGCGGGTCACGGTCATAGCCCTGCATGGTGCCCGGCTCGAGCACGTCACAGCGAATGTTCATGGTCGCGTCTTCGGTGAAGGGGTCCATCACCGCGGAGGCCGGATCGGGCATCAGTACCATGTCGGATTCGTGAATGGTCTTCCATGCGGTCATGGAAGAGCCATCGAACATCTTGCCTTCTTCGAAGAAGTCGTCGTTTATCTGATTGACCGGAATGCTGATATGCTGCTCTTTACCCTTGATATCGGTAAAACGCAGATCGATGAATTTGACATCGTGTTCCTTGATCATGTCCATTACGTTTTCTACTGACATGGATTTCGACCTCCAAAAATAATCATCCTAGGGTTTGATGAACAAATTCATCAATTGCCATCGCTACAGCCAAATACAAAGCGAAAACTGTGCCAGTTTGCCAAATGCTTGTGACACAGGTATTTATCCCGATGCTCGGGAACCAATAGCCGCTTTGTTGCACTAAGTTAGTGCAATGCTGGATCCTTTTGGTGCATAAGGCTCTGGCGCCGCTCATCATGGTGCATTAAATGCCCCTTGGGAAGTTGTCGAGCAGTAATTTTCAATTCTGCTAGGCAGATCCGAGGCGGGCGAGTAAAATGACGACGATTTTTTATCCACCCCCGGTATTTTGAGGCAGGAATGTTAGATAACTTACGTAATATCGCAATCATCGCGCACGTCGACCACGGTAAAACCACCCTGGTAGACAAGCTTCTGCAACAGTCCGGCACGCTGGAAAGCCGTGGCGAAGCAGAAGAGCGAGTCATGGACTCCAATGACATAGAGCGGGAGCGCGGCATTACCATTCTTGCCAAAAATACCGCTATTCGCTGGACTGCTCCCGACGAACAGGGCTATCGCATCAACATCGTAGACACCCCAGGACACGCCGATTTCGGTGGTGAAGTGGAACGTGTTATGTCGATGGTTGACTCGGTACTGCTGCTGGTTGATGCGCAGGAAGGTCCTATGCCGCAGACCCGCTTCGTGACCCAGAAGGCATTTGCCCAGGGCCTGAAGCCCATTGTTGTTATCAACAAGGTCGACAAGCCCGGCGCTCGTCCTGACTGGGTACTGGACCAGATTTTCGATCTGTTCGACAACCTGGGCGCGACCGACGACCAGCTCGACTTCCAGGTTATTTATGCTTCCGGCATCAATGGCTGGGCTTCCCTGGATGTGGATGCACCAGAGCCGGACATGACCGCTCTGTTCCAGACCATCGTCGATCAGGTTCCGGCACCCGATGCCGATCTGGAAGGTCCGCTGCAGATGCAGATCTCCCAGCTTGATTACTCCTCCTATGTCGGCGTTATCGGCATCGGCCGTATCAAGCGCGGTACCGTGCGCGTGAACCAGCAGGTCACCGTAGTGGGTGCCGATGGCAAGTCCCGCAACGGTAAAGTGGGCATGGTTATGGGTTACCTGGGCCTTCAGCGTACCGAAGCGACCGAAGGTAATGCCGGTGACATCGTGGCCATTACCGGTCTGGGCGAGCTGAAAATCTCCGACACCGTCTGTGCTCTGGGCTCTGCCGAAGCACTGCCGCCGCTGTCTGTAGACGAGCCGACCGTAACCATGACCTTCCAGGTCAACAACTCACCGTTCGCTGGTAAAGACGGCAAGTATGTTACTTCCCGTAATATCATGGAGCGTCTGACCTCCGAGCTGGTGCACAACGTGGCATTGCGTGTTGAACAAGGTGCCGATCCGGATAAATTCCGCGTATCTGGCCGTGGTGAACTGCACCTGGGCATCCTGATCGAAAACATGCGTCGTGAAGGCTACGAGCTGGCCGTATCTCGTCCGGAAGTTATTCTGAAAACAGAAAACGGCGTCAAGCTGGAACCTTTCGAGAACCTGACCGTAGACGTGGAAGAAGAGCACCAGGGCTCCGTCATGGAGAAACTGGGTGAGCGTAAAGCCGAAATGACCGACATGGTGCCGGATGGTAAGGGTCGTGTCCGTATCGACTTTACCGTTCCGGCCCGTGGTTTGATCGGTTTCCAGACCGAATTCATGACCATGACCTCCGGCTCCGGTCTGATGAACCACAGCTTCGACCACTACGGTCCGCATAAAGGCGGCACCATCGGTGCTCGTACCAACGGCGTACTGATTTCCAACGCCAAGGGCAAGGCTTCTGCCTACTCGCTGTTCAACATTCAGGAACGCGGCCGTCTGTTTATCGATCACGCCACCGAAGTATACGAAGGCATGGTCATCGGTATTCACAGCCGTGCGAACGACCTGACTGTTAACTGCATTAAAGGCAAGCAGCTGACCAACGTTCGTGCTTCCGGTACCGATGAAGCGCTGACCCTGGTCACGCCGATCAAGATGACCCTGGAGCAGTCACTGGAATTCATCGGTGACGACGAGCTGGTTGAAGTGACGCCGAACCACCTGCGTATTCGCAAGCGTGCTCTGACCGAGAACGAACGTAAGCGTGCCGGTCGCGATTAATTCCGACTTGCTGAGCTGAATAAAAGGGCGCCTAAGGGCGCCCTTTTTTATTGGGCGTCGGCCGGTGATTTCGGCAAGGGAGCTTCGGCGTGATGATATCCGACTGGCACTGTGCCTGATTAATTTGCAACAATGGCAATCCTTTAGCAGCAAAATGAGGTTCTTATGAGTCAGGTTGTCGCGCAAGTCAGGCATCGGCTGCACTTTATTCGAGAACATGGCTCGAGTTTCGGCATCTTCCTGCTGAAACGGATACAACAGGATCGACTGAAGGTGACCGCCGGTTATCTGGCCTATATCACCCTGCTGTCGCTGGTGCCCATGCTGGCGGTGGTGTTTGCCATGATGTCGGCCTTTCCCATGTTCGCCGAGTTGCGGGATACCATTCAGACCTTCGTGTTCAGCAACTTCGTGCCGGCCGCCGGTGAAGTGGTGCAGGACAGCATTCAGGGCTTTATCGACAACGCGTCCAAAACCACCGCCATCGGGGTGGCGGCGCTGGCGGTGACCGCCATGCTGCTGATCTCCGCCATCGACGAAAATTTCAACCATATCTGGCGGGTAACCCAGAAGCGGCGCTGGTCGGTGGCCTTTTCCACCTACTGGATGATATTGACCCTGGGTCCCATTCTGGCCGGCGCCAGCCTGGCGTTGACCTCCTACATTACCTCGTTGCGGATGTTCCAGGGCGATACCATTCTGGGGATGGGGACATTGCTGCTGGGGCTGTTGCCCTTCTTGCTGTCGACCCTGATGTTCGTGGTGTTCTACATGGTGGTGCCCAATGTACGGGTGCGCTTCAGTCATGCCATCTGCGGTGCCCTGGTGGCGGCCTTGCTGTTCGAACTGGCCAAGCGCGCCTTCGCCTTTTATATCACCCAGTTTCCTTCCTACGAGGCGATTTACGGCGCCCTGGCGACCATTCCCATTCTCTTTGTCTGGATTTATCTGAGCTGGATGATAGCGCTGCTGGGCGCCGAGTTGACCGCCGGCCTCGGTGACTACGAGCGGCGACAGCGGCTAAGCTTTGAGGATGATGATCCCGATTCGCCCGAGGACCTTGATTGATGAGAACCCTGTACCCGAGCATTGGCGCCTACCGCCAGCAGTGGTTATCGGTGTCGCCGCGACATCGGCTCTATGTGGAAGAAAGTGGCAACCCGCTGGGTATTCCGGTGGTGCTGGTACATGGTGGTCCCGATGCCGGCACCGGCGGCGAGCATCGGCGCTTTTTCGACCCCGAGAGTTATCGCATCATACTGTTCGATCAGCGGGGAGCGGGGCAGTCCGAGCCCCATGCCGAGCTTGCCGATAACCACACTCAGGCGCTGATTGCCGATATGGAGCAGATTCGCGAGGCACTGAATATTGATGCCTGGCTGGTGTTCGGTGGCTCCTGGGGTTCGACCCTGGCCCTGTGTTACGCCATCGATCATCCCGAGCGAGTAAAGGGTCTGGTATTGCGCGGCCTCTTTCTCGGCCGGCAGCAGGATCTGCACTGGCTCTATCAGCCCGATGGCGGTGCGGCCCAGCTTTTTCCCGATTATTACCGGGATTTTCTGGCTCCGCTCGAAGGGGATGCTCGCCACCTGTTACGCCATTACTACCGGCTGCTGACCAGCAACAACGAACTGGCCCGGCTCAATGCGGCCCGGGCCTGGGCCATCTGGGAGGGGCGTATTTCGACCCTGTTGCCGAGAGTGGATGCCGAGACCTATTACGGCGAGGCACATGCCGCCCTGGCGCTGGCGCGCATTGAATGCCATTACTTTATAAATGACTGTTTTATAGAAGAAAACTACATCATCAAGCACCTTGAACGGGTGCGCAAAATACCCGCCGTACTGATCCATGGCCGTTATGATGCCATCTGCAAGCTGGGTGGCGCCGTTACACTGACGGAACATTGGCCGGAATTAATACTTCAAATCGTACCGGGAGCCGGACATTCCGCCTTTGAACCGGGTATTATAGATGCCTTGGTGAAAGCCACCGATCAGATGGCGAAGGAGTTGGCGCAGTCATGATAGCCCTGATTCAGAGAGTGAGTTCGGCGTCGGTCAGTATCGCCGATAACCGGGTGGGGGCCATCGGTCCCGGCCTGCTGGTGCTGCTGGGAGTAGAACGTGACGACGACCAGGCGCGCGCCGACAAGCTGCTGCACAAGGTACTCGGTTACCGGGTATTCGGTGACGAAGCCGGCAAAATGAATCTGAATGTACGCCAGGCTGGCGGCAGCCTGCTGGTGGTGTCGCAGTTTACCCTGGCTGCCGATACCCACAGCGGCCTGCGGCCCGGTTTTTCTCGCGGCGCGGCACCGGCAGACGCCGAGCGCTGGTACGACTATTTCGT